>CALVTT010000020.1 GCA_944363045.1 uncultured Clostridia bacterium
TTCTGCTTACTTCCTTTTTTTGCCATAAAAATATGCACCTCCAAAAGTCTGTCCAACTTTTGGGGTGCATATCATTGAAAAGGCGATTTTTTTATGATATGTTCGGAGCGTTCCGATCTTCTCCCGCAGGGAGCGTTCCCGTATTGCGTCCGATCTTGCGCCATTTTGGTTTGGAAAAGACGCCGATCGCCATCGTGACGCAGTAGATGACCGTGAAGAAGGGGAAGAGGAACGCCCCGGGCAGCAGGTCGCGGCGGCGCTCTGCGCCCATCTTTTTATAGTCGAGAAGGACGAGCAGGACACCCTGTAAAATGCCCATAAAGAGGAAGAGCGCCCCGAGGCAGATGCCGATGATGGTCAGAAGGTCGTAAAAGCCCGCGCCCGTCAGCCCCGCCGCGGCGACGGCTTCCGTCGTCAGCAGTCCCCTTGCGCCCAGATAGCTGCACGCATAGATGTAGTAGCCGGGGATCCAGGTGCAGAGCAGCACGCAGATGATCATGAAGAAGTAGGTGAGCAGCTGCTCCAGACAGGAGAGGCGCAGGCGGAAGACCGTCTTCCACAGCATCTTGGGCGTATAGCGGGCGAGCAGCCGCACGTTGCCCGAAGCGATGCGCTTGTTGCGGTTGAGCGTATCGCGGAAGGAGGCGGGCAGGTCCTCATAGACGACGGCGTCCTCCACGAAGTGGCAGCGGTAGCCCTCGAGCATCCGCTTAAAGCAGAACTCCGTATCCTCGACGATGCTCACCGTGTCGTACCCGCCCAGCTTGCGGATGATGGACATATCCGTCATGGAGCCGGGGCCGTTGACGTGCGCGTCGAGGTGCAGCCGCTCTCTTGCGCGCGAAGAGAAGCGGGAATCGAAGATATAGTAGAGCCCGCAGGCACGCGTGAAGGCGTTCTGCGTCATATTGAGCGCCGACTCGTAGGGCCGGGCGATCTGCACGCCCGCCGAAAACGCGTCGTTCATCAGCGAGAAGAACTCGTCGTTGACGTGGTTGTCCGCGTCGAGGCGGATGGAAAGATCATAGGGGATGCCCGTCGCCAGGATGCGCTCGTACCCGTGCTTCAGGGCATAGGAGACGATATGGCGGGAGGGGTCGGGATCGTCAAAGACGAACACCTTCGCGCCCGCCCGTTCGGCAAACTCCGCCGTGCGGTCGGTGCAGTTATGGGCGACGACATAGACGTCAAAGAGCTCTTTGGGATACTTCTGCCGCTCGAAGAGCTTCTTCACCGTGCCGCCGATGACGTCCTCCTCGTTGTGCGCGCAGATGAGCACGCAGATGCGGTGTTTTTTCTCGCTGACGGGGTACGTCTTTTTAGGGAGCCAAAAGAGGAGCAGGTAGATGATCTGCAGGGTGAACGGGATCCCGATGAGATAGAGGATCGCGTTATTGAAGATCGTAAGGACATTGTAGAGCGTCTCGTGCCAAGCCATAGTGTACCGCCTTTCGGACGTTGCAGACCGCGAAATACGGGCTGCCCGTCCTTCATCATACCTTTTTGCAGTGGGGCTGTCAAGTAAAATATGACAGTTTATATTAAAAAACGGCAGTATGCCGCAGCATACTGCCGAAACCTGAGCGGATAGTTATGCCTGAACAGGCGTCTCTGCCGTTCCGTCCTTCCCCTCATCCGCCTTCTTGGGCGCAACGAGTTCGGGCATCTCCAGCCCCGCCATGCGGTAAATGTCTTCGAGGGGCGGCAGGCTCTTTAAAAGCCCGCTTAAAAAGCCCGCGGTCGCCGTCTTGCCGTCCGAAGAAGCGCCGTTGTCCCACACGGTGACCTTGTCGATCCTGACGCCCGCGATCGCCTTGACCTGCTCGGCGACGATGGCTTCGAGCTTATCGGCAATGAGCAGCCGCACCGCCTCGTCGGAGGAACCCGCACTCTTGACGAGCGCATCCATACCTTCCGCCTGCTTGGTGAGCTTCTCCATGATACCGCGCGCCTCGGCGCTCATCTTCGCATAAATGGCGTCCGCTTCGCCCTGCGCCTTGCGCCTTATCTGCTCGGCGACGGCCTCCGCCTCGATCTCCAACTTCCTCTTTTCGATGTCGGCAGAGACGATGACGTCCGCTTCCATCGTTGCCTTCTCGCGCGAGGCACGCGAAACTTCCGCCTTTTCCTGCGCGGCATAGCTCTCCTCGAGCGCCTGCGCTTCCTTCACCTTCTCGGCAGTGACGGCAAGCCTGCTCGCCTCCGCTTCCTTCTCGCGAAGCAGTGCGCGGGAGAGGGCGATATCCGCCTTCGCCTTATTTTCACCGTCGATGGCGGCAGACTCCGCCTCCGCCACGCGGATGCGCTGTTCCATCTTGGCGTTGGCTTCGCCGATGGAACCCTTTTTATCCTCCTCGGCGACGCTTATTTTCGCGTCGTTGATGGCTTTGGCGGCAGCTTCTTTTCCCAAAGCGATGATATAGCCCGATTCATCGGTGATATCCGTCACGTTGACGTTGATAAGGCGAAGGCCCACCTTTTTGAGCTCGCCCTCGACGTTCCGCGAAATGGCTTCGAGGAACTTATCTCTGTCGGCGTTGATCTCCTCGATGTTCATGGTGGCGATGACAAGGCGCAGCTGACCGAAGATGATGTCGCGCGCGAGATCGGAGATCTGCTGCAAAGAGAGCATCCTCAGGCGCTCTGCCGCGTTCTGCATGATGCCGGGATCGGTGGAAACGCCCACCGTAAAGATGCTGGGCACGTCGATGCGGATGTTCTGCTTGGAAAGCGCGCTTTTGAGGTCCACGGAGATGGCGAGCGGCGTTAAGTCCATGAAGGTGTACTTCTGGAAGAAGGGCATCACAAAGGACGCGCCGCCGTGCACGCACTTGGCAGAGCGGTAAGTGCCGTCGGGATTGGGGCTTATTTTACCGTAGATGATGAGGATCTTGTCGGGCGGGCAGGTCTTGTAGCGCACCGCGACGGTGAGCAGGATCATGAAGGCGATGAGCACCACGATCACAATGACGGCAATGATTGCAGGGGGCATAATTTATCTCTCCTTATAATTATTTTTTTGTTTTATTTCCCTTGCCTCCCTCCCCGAGGGAGGTGGCAGCCCGCAGGGCTGACGGAAGGAGTCACCTCAATTTAAGCGCCTCCCCGGGGTCCCCAAAAAAAGACGCAGTATTTTTTTGGGGTGGTTTGGGGGAGCTGTCACGGTGTTCGGCTGAAAGCCGACGCCGTGACTGAGGGAGTAAAATTCCATACTTCTTGCCTCCCACGTCGGAGCAGGAGAACCGCTCTTTCCCTCGACTCCCTCTTTGAGGGAGCTGTCGAGCGCAGCGAGACTGAAGGAGTCACCTCATTTTAAGCTCCTCCTCGGGGGAGCTGTCATGCCATTCGGTGCACGCGCCGATGGCATGGCGGAAGGAGTCACCTCATTATAGCCTCCCCTGTGTAAGGGGTGAGCCGTGCGTTATGCGCATCGCCACGGTGTGGCGTGCGCGCGCGGCGAACTGCGGTTTTTGCCATTGTGGGCAAAAACCGCGACCGAGGCGGCGTTTTCCTTGCGCTGCCGAGACGGTGGCTTGCCAAAGGCAAGACGGAGGGGTTGTAAAGCCCGACGCCGTGACTGAGGGAGTAACAGGGCTCCCATAAAAGTCGCGCCAGCGAGTTTTATGGGATAAACTCACTTCCTCTCCACCACGGCGAAATCATCCTTATAGGAGACGATCTTCACTTCCTCGTCGGTGGGGATGCGCTCATTATCATCGGTGACGGCGTCGATCTCCATATATCTGCCCTGCGCGGTGAGGGTAATTTTCCCGCGGCCGGAGCGTGCAGGCGGGATAGAGACATACACCGTCGCCGTCAGCCCCACGAGCTTTTCTTTGACGACGTTGCCCGAACACTGCAGCTTGGCAACGCCGCGCATGGCAAAGCCGACGGCCACGAGCGCCGCCGCCCCCGTTACCACGGCGATGAGGATGGGCGCCCAGATGTTACCGGGCAGATAGCTCGCCGCCGCAAAGCCGCACCAGCCGCCGAGGGCGAAGAAGGCGGTGATCCCCTTGACGGTAAAGAAGGAGAGGCCGCCGTCCGTATCCATATCGCCGTCGAAGTCGGTGAAGTCGCTGTCCCCGCCGCCCCCGAAAGAGACGACGAGCAGCACGATCTGCACGACGAGCGCGATGCTCGCCGCGATGGCAAGCCAGAAAAAGACGTGTTCGAGGGGGGTGAGCTGCGAAAGCCAGTCCATAACTTTCCTCCTATATTGACGTATTTTTATATATATCGTACGGGAACGCCCCTATATAAAGCGTACGGGAACGCCCCGTTTTTTGGCATAATTGACGGTATAGGCGGTGCCGCCCGTCTCCTTTACGCAGTGAGCGAGCACCAGGTCCGCATAGTCCACCATGTACCTGTCGCGCGCGAGGTAGCACCCCGGGCAAAAGGCGGGATAGAGCACCGTCTTCCTGTTGCACACGGCAAGCAATTCGCGGTAGAGCTGCCTTGTCGCCGCCGAAAAGCTCTTTTCATGCCCTTCGAAGGGCACGCAAGCTTCGAGATAGAGCGGCCTCTTCTGCTTGAGGCCGACGAGGAGCTTGAGCGCCAAAAGATCGAACCCCCGCGCCATCCCGCACAAAAAAGCGGTGTACCCATCCTCGATGAGCCTCTCAAGCTCATACAACAGCGCATTTTCATCAAAATCGATGAGTTCACGGTGCCCTGTGAGGGCAACCACCTTTTCCCGTCCTTTCATAGGGGATCGCTCCTTTCCTTGCCCCTGCCGCGCGGATACTTTTGCGGCGTCGGCCTCATCTTTTTCACGGCGACGACCGTCCGCTCCCCCATCCCTTCGGGCAGCGAATAGGGATAGGAGCAAACTTCTCCGCCGCCGAGGAGGGCGACCGCGCGTTCCGCCTCTTTTATCTCCTCCTCCGCGCCCGCGCCCTTGTAGGCAAGAAAGAGGCCGCCTGTTTTCACAAAGGGCAGGCAGTATTCAAGGAGCGTGTTCAGCCGCGCCACGGCGCGCGCACAACAGACGTCGAACTTCTCGCGGTATTTTTCCTCCCTCCCCGCGTCCTCGGCGCGGACGTGCAGCACTTCGGCGGGCAGGGAGAACGTCTTTTTCACGACCTCCAAGAAAGCACACTTTTTGCCCGTGCTTTCAAGGAGGGTAAAGGTGAGATCGGGCCGCACGAGCATGAGGGGGATAGAGGGAAAGCCCGCGCCCGAGCCCACTTCAAGGACGCGCGCCCCTGCGGGAAAGAGAGGCTCCCCCGCAGCGCTGTCCAAAAAGTGTTTATAATATACTTCCCTCTCCTCGGTGATGGCGGTGAGGTTATACCGTCCGTTGTATTCGGCGAGCAGGCGGCGGAAGGCGTCAAAGGCTTCCGCCCTCTCCTTGATGAGTTTTTCCGCCCGCGCGGCATCGAGACAAATTCCCATACCTCTATTATAGCATACTTTTTGCGGAATATCAAGGTTTGATGACAGAAAGAAAAACACATCTTATAAAACAGCCGCTTTTCCCTCCCGCGGCGCCTAGGAAAAAACGGGCACGCCCTTAAAAAAGGCAAAAAAAGGCGACTTTTTCACTTTCTCCCCCTTCAACATCTCCCCTTTTGACGGTTGAAATGTGGAGATCTTTGGATAACTTTATCCACATTGTGGAAATCGTTGTGGATAACCTCCCCGTTTTCAAGATATTACTTGCCTTAGACCTTCCACGCTCTGCCCTCTCCCTCTCCAAACCCTCTCCTCTTTCCACAATTCCCGCATTTTTCCACATCTTTCCACAATGCTTATCAACAGCTTGTCCACAAAAAGCGGCCCTCAAAATCTCCCCCTTTTTGCGGCGAAACGCTTGAAAAATGCGCCGTTTTGCGCTATAATGGCAATATAAACAGCGCTCGCCCGAACTTGTCCACAATTCAACAGCCACTATTACTATTATTATTATATATTTCTTTTATCTACTAAGAAGTCATCGGCGGGAGGGGCGAAAGCAACAAAAAATGGAGGAATGATCGATGAAATTTGTCTGCAGCGGGCTCACCCTGTCGGAAGCGGTGAATAAGACGAGCAAAGCGTGCGCCGTACGCACCACAACGCCCATCCTCGAATGCATCAAGATCGAGGCGGGCAGCGAGGAAGTCACCCTACTTGCCACGGACGGCGAGCTCTCCATCCGCAAGTCCTTCAAAGCGGAAGTCTTCGAGGAAGGGGAGGTCTGCGTGCCCGGCAAACTGTTTTCCGATTTCATCGGCAAACTGACCGACCTCGAACTCACTTTGAAGACGAGCGAAAGGGGCCTTGAGATCGGCTACGGCGATTCGGGCAGCGCCATCCAGACCATGCCCGCCGCGGAATTTCCCAAGATCGATCTTTCTATCGGCGAAAACAGCTTCGTCATAAAGAGCGGCACGCTGAAAAAGGTCATTGCGGGCACGGCGTTCTGCTGCGCGCAGGACGACTCCCGCCCCATCTTAAAGGGCTGCCTCTTCGACTTTCGCGATAAGCTCGAAGTCACCGCCCTCGACGGCTACCGCCTCGCCCTCATGACGGCGGACATCGTCGCAAAATCGGGGGAAAAGCAGCTCATCTGCCCCGCGCGCACCCTCTCGGAGATCGCGCGTATGCTGGAGGGCGACGAGGAGGAAGTCACCCTCTATTCGCAGGGGGGCATGATGATGGTCTCCTTCGGGGACATGACCATCGTCTCCCGCCTCTACACGGGGGACTTCATCAGGAAGGAGAGCGTCATCCCCACCTCTTTTTCAACACGGCTCACCGTCGCAAAGGGCGCGCTTTTAGCGAGCGTCGAGCGCGCGGCCGTCCTCATCCGCGGCGACAAGAACAACCTTGTCACGTTGGAGATGGGCGGAGGCTGCGTGCGCGTCTATTCCAATTCCGAAAACGGCAACGTCGCCGAGACGCTGCTTGCCGAAACGGAGGGCAAGGACCTCACCGTTTCCATGAACGCCAAATTTCTTTCGGATGCCCTGCGCGCCCTCGACGAGGAGACCGTCACCGCCTCTTTCAACGGCCCCGTATCCCCCTTTATCGTGGAGAATGCGGCGGAAAAGAACAGCCTCTATTTGATCCTGCCCGTGAGAAATCAACAATAAAGGCGGCATAATCGCTTGACGAAAGCGGTAAAAAATCTTATAATCAAACGGAAACCTCAAAATAAAATAGGAGAAAGATCATGAAAAGGACATATCAGCCCAAGAAGAGACAGAAGAGCAAGGTCCACGGCTTCCGCAAGAGAATGTCGACGACCGGCGGCAGAAAGGTGCTCAAGAGAAGAAGAAACAAGGGCAGAAAGCACATTTCCGCTTGACCTTACGCGGGTATGCAGTATCTGCGCCTCAAAAAGAAGAAGGACTTCATGAAAGTCCTCAAAGCGGGAAAGCGCGCGCATTGCCGCTCTCTGACCGTCATCTATTTCCCCTCCGACGCCGTGAAGATGGCAGTCTGCGTGGGCAAAAAGTACGGCAAGAGCGTAAAACGGAACAGGATCAAGCGATTGCTTCGCGAAGCGTTCCGCACGGTCAAAGGCGGCGTTTCTCCCGCTTGTTCTTTTTTACTCATCCCCAAAGAGGCGGAAGATTATTCCTATGCAGCTTTTCAAAGGGATATCCTCTGCATCCTGAAAAAGGAGAAATTGCTTGAAGATCGGGGTCATGCCGCTCATAAGGCAGAACAGCCGTTTTCTGAAAAGAACGGTGTTTAAGCCCTATTTGAAAGCGTTTTGCATCTTCCTCATCTGCCTCTATCAAAAATACCTCTCCCGCCATACCTGCCTCTATACGCCCACCTGCTCGGAATACACCAAGCGGGCGATCAACAACGTAGGCGTACTTTTCGGTATCCTTCTCGGCATATGGCGCATCCTCCGGTGCAACCCCTTCTCGAAGGGAGGCTACGATCCCGCGCCGGAACAATATTTCAAGCTCCGCTGGCTGCTCTGAAGCGGAAATAAGGGAGAATGTTATGCAGCTTTTATCCGTCGCCATCCCTCTTTTGGAGGAAGGCTTCTATATCGACCTCAATTGGCTGGGCGAGCTCGTCCGCCTCATCATCGAAGGCGTGGGCGCCGTCGGCCTCGGCGTCATCGTCTTTACACTCATCTTAAAGGTCATCACCACCCCCTTCGATATCTATCAGCGCGTCAAGATGCGCAAACAGGCCCTCATCATGCGCGACATGAAGGACGACCTTGACAAGCTGCAAAAACAGTACGCCAACGACAAGCAGACCTACTCCGTCAAAATGATGGAGCTGCAAAAGAAGAACGGCTACAGTATGTTCGGGGCATGCCTGCCCATGATCATCTCCTTCGTCATCCTCATCGTGGCGATCTCCGCCTTCCAGTCCTTCTCGCAGTACGCCAACCTCAATATGTACGAAGAGATGGCATCGACCTACAACGCCGCCATCCTCGAATATGCGCCCGACGGCACAGATTACCGTCTCTCTTCCGAAGACGAGAGCGTGCCCGTCATCGGCTGGGAATGGACGTATGGCGAAGCGCACGAAGAAAACGGCATCGTCTACACCGTCGTCAAGGGCAGCGACGGCATCGACAGGATGCGCGTCAGCTCCCCCTCTCCAGAAGGCTATCTCTTTTACGAATACAACCTCGGCGTCGACACCGTCGAAAGAAGCTACTATATCGATACGGACAAGCTCTATTCAGAGCAAACAGACAGCGAAGTAAAGGCGGCCATCGATGCGCGCATCGAAGGGGGCGTTTCGCTCGACAACGCCTGCCTTGCCTATATGCAGGACATCGGCGCTTCGGCGGCTGCGGAGTGGTTCCGCACCGAGAACGACCCCTCCTTCCTCTGGATCAAGAACGTATGGTACCCCGACGTCTCCTACGCCCACCCCATCCAGAGCTACAGCGACTTCAGCAGCGCCTTTACAGATAAGATCATCCGCGCCGACGGCTCGGTGGGCGGCATCGGCGACATCTTCACGGAAGCGGACTACAACGCCATGACGCTGCATCTCAACGAGGAAAAGGAGCAGGCCAACGGCTATTTCATCCTCATCGTCGTCACCATCGGCCTCATGGTGCTGCAGCAGTTCATCATGATGAAGAGCCAGAAGGAGACCAATCAATACCAGACGGTGGACGGCCAGGGCGCGCGCACGCAGAAGGTGATGATGGTCATGCTGCCCCTCATCTATGCCGTCACCGGCCTCATGTGGACGGCAGCCTTCTCCATCTACATCGCCATGAGCAGCATCATCGGCATCCTTGTCACGCTTACCGCCAATTTCTTTATCGACCGCTCCTTCCGCAAGAAGGAGGAGCAGGAGCTCATCGCCAAATATCAGCGCAAGATCCCTGCGGCGGTTGCCGACAAGGCCGATAAAAAGCAAAAGAAAAATAAAAAATAATCGGATAAGAGGGAAAGACTATGGATCAGCAAGAGTACATCTATGAAGGGAAGACGGCGGAAGAGGCCGTCGAAGCGGGATTAAAGGAGCTCGGCATCACGCGGGAGGACGTCACGGTGGAAGTCCTCAACCCCGGCAAGAAGAAGCTCTTCGGCTATGTGCCCGCACAGGTCAAACTCACGCCCGTCAAAAAGCTCACGGACGGCGAGCGCGCCGTGGAATTTTTGGAAGGGCTCTTCGAGCATCTCGACGCACAGGTCGTCGTCACGCTTGCCGAGGAGGACGAGAAGATCGTCATCAATTTGGATGGCTCCACGAAGGGCATCATCGGAAGAAGAGGGGAAGTCATCGACGCCGTGCAGGTCTTAGCGGGCGCCGTCGCCAACACGGGCAGAAAGAACTATATGCGCGTCGTCGTCGACTGCGGCAACTACCGCGAGGAGCGCGAGGAGACGTTGAAGCGCCTTGCAGAAAAGCTGGCGGCAAAGGCGGTGCGCCTCGGCAAGCGCGTGCGCCTCGAGCCTATGAACCCCTATGAGCGCAGGATCATCCACGCGGCGCTCGTCGACTCCACCGAAGTGACGACGAAGAGCGAAGGCAAGGAACCCGCCCGCTTCGTCGTCATCATCCCCAACAACATGAAGAGCTACGAGAAAAAGCCGCGCGGCGATAAGTATGACCGCGGCGGCAGGGGCGGATACCGCAACGACCGCGAGAGAGGCGGCCGCAATGACCGCGGCGACAGGAACGACCGCGGCGGCAGAGGCGGCTATAAGAATGACAGGAGCCGCTACGGCGATAAGCGCGACTATCCCAAGCGCGAACTTCCCGCCGAGGGCACGCCCGAATCTTCGGGCACCAGCTTCAAGCGCGAAGGCAGCTCCCTCCCCGGCTACCGCAAGGGCGGCTTCAACGGCTTCTTCGGCACCTATTTAGGCAACGTCCGCGACGAGGACGCCCCCGCCAAAACGCCCGACACCGACCTTACAGGCGATATGAGCGGCACCGCCCCCGTCAAGCCCGACGAGGAGTGACCGCTTTTTCCCATTCTTTTATTGAAAAGATCATGCTCCGGCATGCGATTTGCCGGGAAAGTTTGTAAAAAACCAAATAAGACCGATCGGTAATGAGCTCGGGCCGATCCCGGGCTCATTATTATTGTCTGTGCAGGACGCCCCGGATGCTCCTTCTTCGTCGGAGCAAACGTATTTTCCTTGCCTCCCTCTATGAGGGAGGTGGCACGGCGCAGCCGTGACGGAAGGAGTTCACCGCGTCGGAGCAGGACATCTATTCCCGTGCCTCCCTCTATGAGGGAGGTGTCTGCGAAGCAGACGGAAGGAGTTCACCTTATCATAAGCTCCTCCTCGGGGGAGCTGTCACGACAGCCGAAGTTCCCTTCGGTGTCGTGACTGAGGGAGTAAATTCTCTTACTACATCCTCCCCCATACAAGGAACGAACAAATCTTCTCCCAAGCCTCCCCTGTGTAAGGGGAGGTGTCTTGCTTCAGGCAAGACGGAGAGGTTGTTAAGCTTGTCCAACGTTACCCCCTTCTCCCCCCCCAAAAGAAAAAAGAGCAAGCCGCAGCCCGCTCTTTTTGCTGTTTGCCTCAGTTGTTTTCGATCCAGGCTTGAGCCTTGGCCTTGGCGTAGGACGTGATGGCCTCCGTCTTATAGGGGGACTCCTCACCGCCGTTGGTGTAGAGGAAGTAGTCGCCCTCGGGGGTCTGATACATCGTCATCTCGTAACCTGCGGGATCGCCGAATTCCCCGAAGCAGACCTTCTTAACAACAGTTGCGGTATCGGTATCGAACGTCTTGGTCTTCGTCTTCTTGATCATGACACTTCTCCTTTGTTATTTTAGTCGATAACATAATTTTACACTTATTTCTATCATTCGTCAACAAAATGACCTAATTTTTTCTGTGAAATTATCAAATGAACGAAAGAAAGACACTTCTGTCAGGTAATATCACCACTTTTTGCTCATAACTTTCAAATTTCGTCTCATTTTCCTATTCAGGGAGCCCGCTCTCATGGCATTGTTTTCGAGGGCGAGCTTGATCCCCTCCGAAATAGCCTGTGCCATTGCATAGACGCTGCCGAGGCGCACGTTTTCGAGCGCGCTCATTCCCTCCCGCGGCGCCGTGATGCCGAGGATACTGAGATCCCCGACTTCGCCCAGCTGTTTATTGGAACCCGACCCCGGCAGCAGCGGCGAGGCGATCACTTTGATGAGCCCGACTTCCTCCCGTTCGCCGACGGCGGCGTCCACGGCAAGGACGGGCGCAAGCGGATGCGTCTTGGCAAGATAGCCCTTCATATAGCGCACTTCGCGGGCGGTCACGGGCGAGCGCAGCGTTCCATAGAGAAAGAGCGGCAGTTTGCTTTCTTCGAGCAGCGTTCCCGTCATCGGCCCGAGGCTGTCTCCCGCAACGCGGTCGCTGCCCACGCAGAGGATCACGGGGCGAACATATGTTTTAAATAGATAGCGTTTGAGCGTATTGGCGAGCGCGAGCGGCGCAAGGGCATTAAATGTTTTTACGCACGTTTCAAAAGGGATTTTTTCGTCCATACATCCATCATTGACCGCCCGCAGGCGATTTATTCATTTTTATCGGGAAATCGATGACAAATCGCACTTTTCGTGCTATAATTATACTGTAGCTGTCTACAGCTTATTCCGTTCAGGAGGAACTTATGACATTAGACTTGCTCACGTCATGGACATGGACGATCGACGTCGCCTTTGTCCTCATCCTTGTCGTCGGCACGGCGATCGGAGCCTACCGCGGCTTTATATCGGGCATCTGCAAGGTGGCGGGCACCCTCTTTGCCCTCGTCTTTGCCGTCATCTTCTGCGTCTCCTTCTCTAACTTCTTGGAGCACGCCTTCCACATGACCTCGGCTATTGCCAATGGCTTAACAAATAGTTTTCATAAAGAGGTGCTGACGACCCCCATTCCCACGGATATTGCAGGCGCAGACGTAAAGGCTGTTTTGGAGCAGCTCGGCGTCGGTTGGCTCTACCGCGTCATCATCTCGGGAGCGTTCTCTTCCGTCGAAGTCATCCCTGCGGGAACGACGCCCGCCATGCTGCTCGGGAGCACGCTCGCCAAATGGATCTCTATCGCCATCTCCTTCGTCCTTCTCGTCCTCATCATCAAGTTGGCCTCCGTCCTTCTCGATAAGTGTCTTAGCGGCTTTGTCGATAAAGTGGCTCCCTTCCGCGTCGTCAATCAGCTCTTGGGAGCCATCTTGGGTCTTGTGAAGGCGGGTGTCGTCATTTTCCTGCTTCTCGCCATTTGCAGCTGGCTTCCCATCGACGGTCTCCACACCTTCCTTTCCTCGACGGCGATCGTCGGCCCCATCTTCAGCTCGGGGTGGTTCAATGCCGCCACCTCCTATGCGATCTCCGGTCAATGGTTTGACGACTATATCAAGCAGTTCATCTTTTGACTTATCACACACCCGAGGTACTTCTCAAATGGAAGTACCTCTTTTGTTATCTATGATTTTTCAGCGTCACCATCGTTTTTCTGCACCTCATGTTCCACGTGAAACACTCATTTTTGCCTGAAAATTCTCCCGTGGTTTCACATGAAACACAAATAGGCTATTTTACCCTTGACGCAACTATATAATGAGACGAAAAGCAAGAAAAGTTTCATGTGAAACATCGGAAAGTGGGCAAAAGAAGACAAAAGGATGATATTTTTGTAAAAATTGAAAAATTTCCCATCAAACACTTGCCAAGAACGGCAAGGTATGGTACAATAAACAGGCAAACTTGCCGATACTAGGCATAAAACAAAAAGGAGATAAATTTGAGTAAGACAGTCAAAGTAGTCATCGCTGTGCTTCTCGTGCTCGTCCTCGGGATCGGGATCTACTTTCTGATATCCTCCCGCATCGAACAGTCGAGAGTAAAAACGGCGAGTGAGTTTGTGCAGCTGATCGAAGATCCCCGCGGCGAAAGCACCCCCGGGGAGATCGACGATAATTTGCAGATCAAAAAGGTCTATGTAGACGGTTACATCATCTACGGCTATACAGACAAGGACGCGTCACAGGGAAATTACAACTATCGTGCCAACTTCATCAATCTTTATACTTCCGAAGGTATCAAAGATATGCTGGAAGTGTGGATGAGCGACTACGGTCTCGAAGAATACGATTTCGCCAACCCCAACGCGGGCTCGAATTGGACGACCATCGTCTACCTTGCGGTGCTCATCGTCGGCGTCGTCGCCATCTTCTTCGTCATGCGTTCGACGATGGGCGGTGGCTCTAAGGCCATGAGCTTCGGCAAGACGAAGGCAAAGGTCTCCACCAACATCAAGGTGCGTTTCTCCGACGTCGCAGGTGCGGAGGAGGAGAAAGAGGAGCTCGCCGAAGTCGTCGAGTTCTTGAAGAGCCCCAAGAAGTTCTCCGATCTCGGAGCCAAGATCCCGAAAGGCGTTCTTCTCGTCGGCCCTCCCGGCACGGGCAAAACGCTCTTTGCAAAGGCTGTTGCCGGTGAAGCGGGCGTGCCATTCTTTTCGGTGAGCGGCTCCGACTTCGTGGAAATGTATGTCGGTGTCGGTGCCTCGCGTGTGCGCGATCTCTTCGACCTCGCCAAACGCAACCAGCCCTGCATCATCTTCATCGACGAGATCGATGCCGTAGGCCGTCAGCGTGGAGCAGGCCTCGGTGGCGGTCACGACGAGAGAGAGCAGACCCTCAACCAGATCCTCGTGCAGATGGACGGCTTCGACTCCAACGAAGGGGTCATCGTCATGGCGGCGACCAACCGTGCCGACATCCTCGACAACGCCCTTCTCCGTCCCGGCCGCTTCGACCGTCAGATCTACGTCAACTTGCCCGACGTCAAGGGCCGCGAACAGATCTTAAAGGTCCATGCGAGGAACAAGCCTCTCGCTCCCGACGTCAACTTCCGGACCATCGCCCGTATGACGAGCGGCTTCTCGGGAGCCGACCTCGCCAATCTCCTCAACGAGGCAGCCATTCTCGCCGCCCGGGCGGGGAAGAAGCTCATCGGCAACCTCGAGCTCTACGAAGGCATCAACAAAGTCATCATGGGGCCGCAGAAAAAAAGCCGCGTGGTGACGGAAGCCGACAAAAAGTCAACTGCTTACCATGAGTCTGGTCACGCCATTCTGTCTAAACTGTGTGAACAGAACGACAACGTGCAGGAAGTCTCCATCATCCCCCGCGGCATGGCGGCAGGCTACACCCTCACCCGTCCCGAAACAGACGACAACAGCTACACTGTTAAGAAACTTAACGATTTCATCTGCATGGCGCTGGGCGGTAGAGTTGCCGAAGAGATCGTCATCCAGGACGTCTCGGCGGGCGCCTCCAACGACATCCAGAAGGTCACGCAGATGGCGCGCAAGATGGTGACGGAGTGGGGCATGAGCGACAAACTCGGGCCCATCGCCTATCAGAGCGACAACCCCGTCTTCCTCGGCCGCGACTTCGAGCAGCACAACGTTTATTCGGAGGAGACGGCAAACATCATCGACGAGGAAATAAAGCGCATCGTCACCGATGCCTACGCCCGTGCCAAGCGCCTCCTCCTTGAACACAGGAGCGTGCTCGACAACATGGCGCGCGTCCTCGTGGAGCGCGAGACCATCTACACGCCCGAGGTGGATATGCTGATGAAGGGGGCGTCCTGGCAGGAAGTGCTCGATTATATGGAAAAGCACGACAGGGGCGAGCCCGACGATCCCTTCGGTATGCGCTCGAAGTCTGCGCCCGAAGCGCCCGCCGCGCCCGAGGGCGAATAAGCCCGAGAGGTGAGAGATATGGGCAAGATCATTTCCTTTTCCAATCAAAAGGGCGGCGTCGGCAAGACGACGACCTGCGTCAACATGGCGGCATATCTTGCGACGATGGGAAGAAAGGTGCTGCTCGTGGACATCGACCCCCAGGGCAACGCCACGACGGGTCTCGGCTTTTCCAAGAGCAGCCTCAAAAAGTCCGTCTATCAGGTGCTCATCGAGGACGAGGCGGCTAAGGACAACACTCTTCCCACCGAGATCCCCACGCTCTTTATCCTGCCCGCGAACATCGACCTCGCGGGCGCGGAGATCGAGCTCGTGGGCAAGAAGGGGCGCGAAAAGATCTTGAAGGGTGCGCTCGAAAAGGTGCGCGCAGGCTACGACTATATCTTTATCGACTGCCCGCCCTCGCTGGGGCTCCTCACCATCAACGCGCTCACCGCGGCGGACAGCGTCATCATCCCCATCCAGAGCGAGTACTACGCTTTGGAGGGTCTGAGCCAGCTGATGAACACCGTCTCGCTCGTGCGCCAGCATCTCAACCGCTCGCTCAAAGTGGAGGGCGTGGCGCTCACCATGTACGACAGCCGCTCCCTCATCAGCAAGCAGATCGCGGCGGAGATCAAGAAGTATTTCACCAAAAAACTCTATGAGATCGTTATACCGCGCAATGTACGCCTTGCCGAGGCGCCCAGCCACGGCAAGCCCATCGTGCTGCACGATCCCAAGTGTGCGGGCGCGCGCGCCTATGCGGCGCTCACCGAAGAATTTATCTTAAAGACGGAAGAGAAGGGGGAATAAGACATGGCGACCAAAGGATTAGGACGAGGGCTCTCCGCCCTCTTCAGCGATACGGAAGAGGCCTACGAAAACGCACAGGCCGAATCTCCCTCGGGCATCCGCGAGCTCTCGCTTGCCGACATCTACCCCAACCCCGACCAGCCGCGCAAGATCTTCGACGAAGGCGCTTTGAACGACCTTGCCAATTCCATCCGCGAGCACGGCGTCATCAGCCCCATCGTGGTCAATGCGCAGCCCGACGGCCGCTACATGATCATCGCGGGCGAGCGCCGCTACCGTGCCGCCAAGATGGCGGGGCTTGAAAGCATCCCCGCCGTCGTCAAGGAGTATTCCGAGCGTGAGATCCGCGAAATAAGCCTCATCGAAAATTTGCAGCGCGAGGACCTCAACCCCATCGAAGCGGCGGACGCCATGAAGCAGCTGATGGACGAGTACCACCTCACGCAGGAGGAGCTCGCGAACCGCCTCGGCAAGTCCCGCCCCGCCATCGCCAACACGCTGCGCCTTTTGACGCTCTCGCCCGACGTCGTCGCCCTCGTCAGGGAGAGCAAGCTCTCCTCGGGCCATGCGCGCACCCTCGTGCCGGTGCCGAAGGAAGCGCAGGGCAAGCTCGCCGAAGAGTGCGTCAAAAACGGCTGGTCTGTACGCGAGATGGAGCGTGCCGTCAAGCAGTTTTTGAACCCGCCCGAGGTGCTCGCCCGCAGCAAGGAGCAGAAGAACACCCTTGCGAATGCCGAGCTCACCCACCTTGTCGAGCGCCTGCGCACCTCTTTCCGCACCAAGGTCTCGCTCATCGGCACGGACAAGAAAGGCCGCATTTATATCGACTATTACTCGCGCGACGATCTCGACCGCATCTCCGAGATCTTAGACATCATCGACCGCCAAGAGTGACCCAAAAAGCAAGAGCAACCGTTACCCCCTTGCCTCCCTCAAGCAAGGACAGACATTTCTCTCTTGCCTCCCTCTTTGAGGGAGGTGTCACGGCGCAACCGTGACGGAAGGAGTTATCCTTAATATAAGCGCCCTCTCGAGGGAGCTGTCCTGTTGTCCGACGAATGTCGGCGACAGGACTGAGGGAGTAAAGTCCTCTTGCCCCCTCGTCGCCGCAAAGCCCTAAGGTCCGCCGCTGCGTTCCTCGCGACTTGACCGCTCGGCTTGCGTCTCCTCTTCCCACAAATCTTTTGCTAACGCAAAATCTTTGCGGGAGCCCTGAAAGGGGAGGTGTCTGCGAAGCGAGCCTGAGGGAGTTACCTTATTTTGACCTCCTCTTCGGGGAGGTGGCGCGCTGTCCGACGCACGTCGGCAGCGTGACGGAGGGAGTCACCTCATTATAGCCTCCCCTGTGTAAGGGGAGGTGGCTTGCCAAAGGCAAGACGGAGGGGTTGTTAAGCTCGTCCTTCGCCCCCCACGCATCCTCTTCGGAGCACGACGATTACCATTCCCCCGCCCCGCCCCCGCCGGGCATTCACCCCCGCCCCCGCGCCCCCCTCACCCCCTCACCCTCACCCCCGCGGCGCGCCCCCCCATGAAGCGCCCCCGCCGGGCACTCACCCTGCGGCGCGCCCCCGCAGTGCATCCCGCCCCCCGTCGGGGCGTTCTTTTTCCCCAAATTTTGCCAAAAAATGTTCACAAAAGCGAGAATCACGGTGAATTGGTGAAAAGTAGCAGTTAAAGATGAATATTTCACAAAAAAAATTTCAAAATAACATTGACAAACGGCCAAAAGTGTGGTAAAGTTATGTCAGTGTAGAAATGACGATAGGGGGAAAGTCATGAAGCAGAGGGACATTCGTTAATTTTTCCGTTTTTTTACCCGATCTTCGGGGTGGCTGCGCATGAGCGGCCTGCGGCAAGATTGACGAATGTCCTTTTTCTACTTGACTAACTGATCGCGGCATTTCATCCGTCCGAAGCGCCGGGCTTCGGCAGCGGGGAGGGCACTCCCCCAAACTGCGCGAACCGTTCCCGTGGCAGGCGGGGAGGACGGCACAAAGATTCTATTATATTTATAAGAGGTAAAAGAATGAAGAAAAAACTGTTCAGAAATGCTTCGCTCGTTGCCCTCTCTGCAGTCATGGTATGTGGTACCGCATTCGGCCTTGCCGGTTGCGACGGCAGTTCCACGAACACCATTTCCATTTCCATGTTCTGCGGCAATGACGACCGAGCGATCAACGAAGCAGCCTGCAACACCTGGGCGGCCGAGTACACGCAGCAGATGATCGCCGACGGCACGTGGGAGGAAGGCCACGAGCCCATCAAGATCCGCTTCTCGTCCAATGCGGATACGACGGCTTACTTCGATGCCCTCAACCAGCAGATGGCATCCAACAGCCAGCCCGACATCTTCTACGTCTCGCCCAAGTACGTCAGAGCCTGGTCCTCCTCCGGCCGTATCCTCGACCTTACGGAGTACCTGCTCGAAGATGCCGAAACGCTTGCCGACGTCTGGGACGACTCCCTCTCCTTCTATGCCTACTCGGCAGACGAGAGCTACAGCCGCGGCGAGGGCGTCTGCTACAACGAAGAGGCCGGTGCTTATTACAGCGTCGAGTCCAATGTCGAAGTCGGCCTCTATGCCCTTCCTAAGGACTTCTCCAACTTCGGTCTCTCCTTCAACAACTTCTTCTTCTCCGAGGAACACCGCGATGCGCTGATGAGCATGACCACGCAGGACAGAACGGGCGTCAGCGGCGCTCAGTACGAGAGCGCAAACCAGGTCTACAACGGCGAGAGCGGCGTCGTCACCTATGCGGACGGCTCCGGCGACGCGCCCCTCATCGTGCCCGGCGTGCCCATCACCTACAAGCCCTATAACTTCTATCGCTTCCCGTCCTATCAGGCAGCGATCACGGGCGGCGATCCCATGGCATGGATGGTCCAAACATACACGGGCGGCAAGGGCTACACCGTCACCATCCCTGGCTTCCCCGGCGACACCTTCGAGGATGCCAAGGAATATTGGCCCGACGGTGAAAATACCGACGTCACCATCCCCGAAGGTATGCAGAACCCCGATGCCGACTACGATCCGACGCAGGGCTACATCACCTATACCTATGCCGAGTACTCCGCACTCACCTGGGCGGTCACCTACTACTTCAACACCTACGATTGGGAAGGCTCGGGCGTGGGCGGCGTGACGACCTCCGACGGCGCCACGAGAGCAAACGTCTACGGCAACGACCAGTACGACTCCACGCTCTACTTCCTGCCCTGGCTCGCAGGCAACAACGCCACCTACCTCAATGCCGATTCGACGAGCGTCGTCAACCCCACGGGTACCGACACCATCACCGAAACGCAGGTCACCCTCTCCGGTGCGGAAGAGGAAGTCGCGGTCCAGTACGGCTCCAACAGTGAGGCGTTCATCGAAACGCTCGGCGCCTTCTATGCATACGGCTCCGACTGGAACGGCAACTCCAACAACGCCGGCGATACCTACAACGAAAAGTCCTCCGGCTGGAACCTCTTCCTTGCAGGCCAGCAGCTCTTCTACGGTATGGGTACCTGGAACGGCATCGAGACCAACAAGACCCCTCGTGAATACCTCGAGGTCAACCTCATGCCCGAGCCCGTCTCCGAAGACTACGCGCTCTACTCCTACATCAAGGATGCAGATTACGAGATGAAGGAATACGGCACGAAGAAGGATTCGTACACCGGTCAGGAGATCTTCGAGAACCAGCTCGAGCGTCAGGATAAGTGGGGCGCCCGTATGGACTCCGTCGGTTACGGCGTCTCCGCCACGGCAGCCACCGAGGCAGATTGGAAGGCAGCTGCCTGCGCAGACCTTGTCAAGTACCTCACCATCAGCGAGGAAATGCAGGCGACCCTCACCTATTCGGGTTCGCAGCTTCCCAACTTCAAGTCGATGTGCGTTGACTTCATGAACAAGGAAGGCGACTACTTCAGCCAGATGATCACGCCCGACGACGGCGCTAAGTTCGACGAAGCCTATGCCCTTGCGCGCGATATGTACTCTGCAGCACAGGCAGGCGGCACCGGCACGATCGGCGAATGGCTCGCAGATAAGACCATCGACGGTCAGCCCGCTGTCTTCGATCCTCAGTTCGAGAGCGGTTCCCTCGGCGATGTCGACTCCATCGCATACGCCATGAAGGTGCTCTACATCACGGCTTACAACTATGCAGACCGTGACCTCAGCCTGAGGATGCAGTTCGGCCTCAACTTCGTCCGTGACTCCGCAATGTACACCTACAACGATTCGTGGGTCGTCGAGTTTGACCCCCGCGGCGATAACCAGGTCATGGCTTATCGTATGCAGGAGCCTCTTTCGAACATGGCAGACGTCATCAGCGCCATGCTCACGAGCGATAAGCTGGACAGCGATCCCGAACTCACGCCTGTCCAGAACCAGCGCTATGCAACGCCTGCATGGTGGGCGCTCCATCAGACCGATCGTTCGCAGGAACTCCTCGACGACGCTATCCAGAGAGAGAACAACCTCATCCGTTAAACGCGGGCAGCAAAGACCACGGGGCGCACCGTAGGGTGAGCCTCGGGCAGAGAAAGAATGGCACGGGGGCACGCCGTTCCCGTAAACGACGTGCTCCCCCCTGTTCTTTCCGTATTATATGAAAAAATAAGGAGGAAAAGGATGGAAAATAATTTTGCTGCCAATGCGGAAAACGTGGAAGCCGGCGCAGCCGTAGCCGAAGCCGCCCTTCCGCAGCCGAAGCAGAAAAAGCCCATCAATCAGCAGAAACTGCAGGACAACCTGTGGGGCTGGATCTTCTGTATCCCCCTCATCGTGGGTACCGTATGGTTCGTCTACATCTGCCTTGTTGCAGCCCTTCTGCTTTCGTTTACCGATTACACGATCTACGGTGCCGGCGATTCGATGTTCGAATATCTGGCGCAAATGGGTCAGCACCTTGCTCCCGATCCCGAAACGGGCGCGATCAACGCCTTCGGCTGGTACAAGTACGCCTTCACGCATGAGGTCACGATCGGTACCGACCTGTACATCAACGAGATGGGCGCGTACCTCTTCAATACCGTGTTCTATATGATCGGTATCCCCATCGGCATGGTGCTTGCCATGTTCTTCGCCGTCTGCATGACGCGCGACATCCCCGGCGCGAACGTATTCCGCGTGCTGTACTACTTCCCCAGCGTTGCAAGTACCGTCTCCATCGTCTATACGTTCAAGCTCATGTTCAGCCCCTCGGGCGTTATCAACCAGCTCTTCGGTTTGGACGGCGCAGAGGGCGGCAGCCCCTTCACTTGGCTGTCTCTGACGGGTAACAACTCGCTGACGTGGAACGGCCTCACGGGCTCCGCTTCGCAGAGCGCCTTCATGAACGCTCCCTATTGGTGCCAGGGCATCTTCTCCAAGCTCGTCATCATCATCATGTCGGTCTGGAAGGGCCTCGGCGGTACGGTCATCCTCTACATAGCGGGTCTCTCGGGCGTCAACGCGGCGACCAAAGAGGCAGCGCA
The DNA here is from genome assembly GCA_944363045.1 of uncultured Clostridia bacterium. GTDB lineage: Bacteria > Bacillota > Clostridia > Christensenellales > Borkfalkiaceae > Gallimonas. The sequence continues at coordinate 21,424 of CALVTT010000020.1, forward strand.
GATCGATGGTGCCAACGGCTGGCAGATCTTCTGGAAGGTCACCATGCCCGACCTCTATCCCACCATCTTCTACAACATCGTTACGGCCGTCATCGGCGGTATGCAGATCTACATGGAGCCCGTGCTCCTGTTGGGTGAAAACGTCATCACATCCGGTTACGTCTCCCTTATTTACACCTACGGTGTCAAGGGCTACGCGGGCGAGTCTCCTACCCCTTCGCAGGGCGCTGCCTACGGTATGATCCTCGCCGTGATGATCGTCATCCTCACGCTGTTCCAGTTCTGGCTGGATTCCAAGAATAAGGACTAAGGAGGAGGGAAAAATGAGTGACGAAATCATGAATAACACTGTCCCCGAAGAGGAAAAACAGTATTCCCCTCTCCGCAGAGCATGGGGCGCGTTCCTCGCCTTCTTCGGCATCTCTTCGGCAACACACACCGCCAGCAAGAAGCGCCAGAAGCTCGTGGGCGATATCGTCTGCTACATCGTGCTCTTCATCGGCGCCTTCCTGATGATCTATCCCTTCTGGTGGATGATCGCGGGCTCCTTTGCCGATACGAGCGCGCAGGGTCAAAAGGAAGCCATCCTCAACGCCCTCGTCTGGTGGCCGACGCGCAGCACGGTGACGGAAGGCTATGAGTACGGCCTCTTCCGCAACTACGACATCTTCTTCAACGACGCATTCGACGGCCTTTCCTCGGGCTTCACCTTCTGGAAGGCTCTCCTCAACAACCTCGTGTACTCCATCGTACCCGTCGTTGTCGGCGTCATCACCTCGGCGTCCGCGGCATTCTCCTTCGCCAAGATCGAGTGGATCGGCAGAGACATCGTCTTCTTCCTGCTGCTCGCGGCGATCATGGTTCCCGGACCCGCCATCACCACGGCTCAGTATTCCATGTACCAGTCGATGGGTTGGATCACCGTCGGTAACTATTCGTGGGGCGACTTCAGCTTGGTGCTCATCGTGCCCGGCCTCTTCGGCTCCATCATGACGGCGTTCTTCATCCGTCAGTTCCTGTTCGGCCTGCCGACCTCCATCATCGAGGCGGCAAAGATCGACGGCGCGGGCTACTTCCGCATCTTCACGGGCTTCATCATGCCCCTTGCGATCCCCGCCATCATGGCACAGGGCCTTCTGTCCTTCATGGGCTGCTGGAACAACTACATGGGCTCCTACCTCATGGTGCCTCAGCAGAGCTTCGCGATCAGCTTGCCGCACGCTCTCGCCCGCTTGGACGAAAACGGCGCCGGCCCCTATGCAACGGACTATGCAGTCGTCATCGCGGGTTCCGTGGTGTGCGTCCTGCCCGTCATGATCCTCTTCGCTTGCTTCCAGAAGACCATCATCAGCTCTTTGATGCTCACGGGTTCCAAGGAGTAAGCCCCCGCGCACTTTTGCGCGTACAGCGCTCTGCGCCCGCGCTTATGCGTACATTACAAAAGAAAAAGGCGGAGCCACCCCGGCCCCGTCTTTTTTCACGCCGTTTACCTCATTTTAAGCGCCCTCTCGAGGGAGCTGTCACGACATCCGAAGTTTCCTTCGGTGTCGTGACTGAGGGAGTAAAGTTCTCTTGGCTCCCTCCCCGAGGGAGCTGTCACGACATCCGAAGTTTCCTTCGGTGTCGTGACTGAGGGAGTAAAGTTCTCTTGGCTCCCTCCCCGAGGGAGCTGTCGAGCGAAGCGAGACTGAGGGAGTTCACCTTATTTTGACCTCCTCTTCGGGGAGGTGGCTCATCATGCGGCGAACGCCGCTGATGAGACGGAGGGAGTAAAGTTCTCTTGCCTCCCTCTATGAGGGAGGTGCCCCGAAGGGGCGGAAGGAGTTATCCTCATTTTAAGCTCCTCCTCGGGGGAGCTGTCACGACATCCGAAGTTTCCTTCGGTGTCGTGACTGAGGGAGTAAATTCCCCATGCTCCTCCTCGAAGCTTCCGCCTTTATCTTGGCTCCCTCCTTGAGGGAGCTGTCGAGCGAAGCGAGACTGATGGAGTTCACCTTATTTTGACCTCCTCTTCGGGGAGGTGGCTCATCATGCGGCGAACGCCGCTGATGAGACGGAGGGAGTAAAGTTCTCTTGCCTCCCTCTATGAGGGAGGTGCCCCGAAGGGGCGGAAGGAGTTATCCTCATTTTAAGCTCCTCCTCGGGGGAGCTGTCACGACATCCGAAGTTTCCTTCGGTGTCGTGACTGAGGGAGTAAATTCCCCTTGCCTCCTCGTCGCCGCAAAGCCCGCAAGTCCGCCGCTGCGTTCCTCGCGGCTTGACCGCTCGGCTTGCGTCTCCTTTTCCCACAAATCTTTTGCTTCGCAAAATCTTTGCGGGAGCCCTGAAAGGGGGGGTGCCCCGCAGGGCTGACGGAAGGAGTTATCCTCATTTTAAGCTCCTCCTCGGGGGAGCTGTCCTGTTGTCCGACGAATGTCGGCGACAGGACTGAGGGAGTTCACCTTATTTTGACCTCCTCTTCGGGGAGGTGGCTCATCATGCGGCGAACGCCGCTGATGAGACGGAGGGAGTAAATTCCCCTTGCCTCCTCGTCGCCGCAAAGCCCGCTGGTCCGCCGCTGCGTTCCTCGCGGCTTGACCGCTCGGCTTGCGGCTCCTTTTCCCACAAATCTTTTGCTAACGCAAAATCTTTGCGGGAGCCCTGAAAGGGGAGGTGCCGCGCGCTCCCTGCCGCGCGCCCATCCCGCCGTGCGCCCGCCGCACACCCGCCCCGCCCCGCGCCCTTCCCCTTGCCTCCCTCTCCGAGGGAGGTGCCCCGAAGGGGCGGAAGGAGTTACTCCTCGAAGCGCGACGATCATCCTCCCCTTGCCCCCCGAAAGCAATTTCCCCGCCACGCGCCCGCCCCGCCACGCGCCCGCCCTGCCGCGAGCCCGCCCCGCCGCGCGCCCGCCCCGCCACGCGCCCGCCCCGCCGCCCCCGAACGCAACTTCCCCGCCGCGCGCCCGCCCTGCCGCGCGCCCGCCCTGCCGCGCGCCCGCAAAGCGGGCGCGCAACCCATTGTCCCCGTATTTTTTGTACAATTTGTGAAAAATTTTTTCCAAACCCCTTGAAAAATCTGCGCAGATGCGTTATAATAAAAACAGTCTTATTTATTCCGCAAGTGAATAATAAGATAAGTACTATTCTCTAATATACCAGGGGGGACCATGAAACTTAAAAAACTGCTCGTTTCAACGCTTGCCGTCGTGATGACACTCGCTACGGCATTTTCGCTTGCCGGCTGCGGCGGCGGTGGCGCCAAAGTGCCCGAAAAGCCGATCGTACTTCCGAACACGAACCCGTCCTTTACGACGGCAGCCGTGCACGATCCTTCCGCCTTCTTCGATACGGCATCGCAGACCTACTACGCCTTTGGCACCCACTACGCCGTGGCATCTTCTAAGGACCTCGTGAATTGGGAGCAGCTGGCGGGCGACGGCCAATGGCAGACGCTTTACGGCAGCGAGTCTGTCGAGATCAACGGCGTCACCTGGCCAAAGGCCATTGAAGAGACGATCAATCTCGTGAAGCCCAACAGCTCCGTCAATACCACCTGGGCGCCCGATGTGCAGAAGATCGGCAGTAAATACTATATGTATTATTCCGTGACGGGCGGCTTCGGCTCCAGTTCCTCTGCCATCGGCAGAGTGGAGTCCGATAACGTCATGGGCCCCTATTCCAACAATGTCATCATTGTGGACAGCGTTGACGACTCTTCGTCCTCCAAGCCCAACTGCATCGACCCCGAGCTCTTCTACGATAAGGACGGTACGCTGTGGATGGTCTATGGTTCCTTCTACGGCGGCATCTATATCAAAGAGCTTGACGCCAACGGCCTGCCCGTCGAAGGTGGCTACGGCAAGCTCCTGTGGATGGGCGACGGCCAGGGCGTCGAAGGCCCCTTCATCTTCTACGATGAAGACCAGGGCTACTACTATCTGATGGTCAGCGACGGCTCGCTCTCCACCGACTACTGTATGCGCGTGGCGCGCAGCGAAAACCCCGACGGCCCCTACATGGATATTACGGAATACGATATGTCCCTCTATCTGGACGGCGGCAATAAACTTGCGGGCAACTACAACATCAACAACATGGGCAATAACGTGGCGCTCGGCCACAACTCGGTGGTGGAGCGCATGGGCGAGTGGCTCGTCGTCTGCCATGTGCGCAATGCCGTCAACGGTATGCACCATGTGGAAACGCGCCGCCTCTTCTTCAACAAAGAGGGCTGGCCGGTGATGTCTCCCCTGCGCTACGCGGGCGAGAACAACGGCACCGCCACCGCCGAGGAGATGGCGGGCACCTACGACGTCGTCGTGCATTCGACGGGCGTTTCGGCGACCATCGTTCCCTCCGTGGAGTGCTCTTTCCGCGCCGACGGCACCATCTCGGGCGCGCTCTCGGGCACCTGGACGCTGGAAGACGACTACTTTGTAACGATCGAGCTCGACGGCATCACATACAGCGGTGTCGCGTGCGGCGGCTGGCGCGGCTCGCCCGACAACAAGGGGGCCTACTGCTTCACGGCGACCTCCCCCGAAGGCAACGCCCTCTGGTGCGTCGGAAGATAAATTCAAACAGCAAAATTTGATATTACAAAAGAGAGCTGCCCTCGCGCAGCTCTCTTTCCACATTATGACCTCCTCCTCGGGGGAGGTGTCGCGCTGTCCGAGGCTTGTCCTCGGCAGCGTGACGGAGGGAGTAAAATTCCATATTATAAGCGCCCTCTTGAGGGAGCTGTCATGCCATTCGGCGTAAGCGCCGATGGCATGACTGAGGGAGTAATAGGGCTCCCGCGCAGATGCGCAGCAGATGCGTGGGAAGATAAGCAGCGCGGTCTCTACCGCGCGAGACGCTGTCGAGCGCAGCGAGACTGAGGGAGTTCACCTTATTATAACCTCCTCTTCGGGGAGGTGGCTCATCATGCGGCGAACGCCGCTGATGAGACGGAAGGAGTTATCCTCATTTTAAGCGTCTCCTCGGGGGCGAGCAAATGCTTTCCGAATTTGGTAAATTCCATATTATAAGCGCCCTCTTGAGGGAGCTGTCATGCCATTCGGCGTAAGCGCCGATGGCATGACTGAGGGAGTAATAGGGCTCTCGCGCAGATGCGCAGCAGATGCGTGGGAAGATAAGCAGCGCGGTCTCTACCGCGCGAGACGGTGGCTCATCATGCGGCGAACGCCGCTGATGAGACGGAGGGAGTAAATTCCCTTTGCCTCCCGCGTCGCAGTAGGTCGATCATTTTTCTCTTGCCTCCCTCCCCGAGGGAGGTGCCGCGCGCCCGCCTTTGCGGGCGCGCGGCGGAAGGAGTTCACCACGCCGCAGCAGGCCCCCCGCAAGCCCCCCGCGAAAAAAACCAAAAAACTTTCCGTGTTTCCCTTGAAAAACGCAGGCGAATGCCTTATAATATATAGTGTAGCAAATCTCACTCATCCCTGCCTCGGCAGGGGAAAGGAGGAAGTTATGGCATTGATCTATCCGAAAAACCCACGATTCAACAAGTTAAAAATGCGCACGCCCGACTACGAATCATGGCAGGAGGGCTGCGCGCACGATCCTTCCATTCTCGAATGGGAGGGCACCTACTACGCCTATTCGACTGACACCTTCGGCGCCCCCAACGGCTATCAGATCCGCACGAGCACCGACCTTCTGCATTGGGAGTATGCGGGCTCCGCCTTCGACCTCGAGGGCACGGCTCCCCGCTACAAGCAGGGCAAGGGCGACCTGCAGCCCGCCTACGATTGGTGCGTGACCTCGCAGAGCGAAGTGGGCTACGGCATCTGCACGCGGCGGGATGGCAGTATGTCCTTCTGGGCGCCCGACGTCGTGCGCGGCGCGGACGGCAAATTCTGGCTCTACTTCTGCCTCACGGGCTACTTCGGCGGCTCCAAGTCCTGCATCGGCCTGGCGAAATCATCCACGCCCACCGGCAAGTTCAAGTTCGACTCCCTTCTTCTCTGCTCGCCCGCCGGCTGGCGCACCCCCAACTGCATCGACCCGCAGGTGCTCTTTGCGGAGGGCGGCAAGATGTACCTCGTCTACGGTTCCTACGGCCTCGGTCTCTATCTCATCGAGCTCGACCCCGCCACCGGCCGCCGCAAGGACGGTCGCGCCTACACCGATTGGATCAAGAAGCGCTGCTCCTTTGCGGAGTTCTACGGCACGCACCTTGCGAGCGGCTCCGTCGAAGGCGCGGTCATCCGCTATCACGAGGGCGTCGACGTGCTCGAAAACGGCAAGTGGACAAAGAAGAACTACTACTATCTGATGTGCTCTTACGGCTCGCTCTCCTCCGACTACTGTATGCGCTGCGGCAGGAGCGAGACGCCCGAAGGGCCGTACCTCGACGTCAACGGCAACCCGCTCGTCTGCTCCACCGACCTCGGCACGGGCAACAAGATGCTGGGTTCCTTCCGCTGGTCGGAGAACGCGCCCGACTTCTACTGCCCCGGCCACAACGATATGTTCGTGACTTCGGGCGGCGTGCGCCTCATCGCCTATCACTGCCGCACGAATTGGTTCATCGAGCAGGGCATGAGCCGCTCCAACAACTTCCACTACCTCTATTTAGGGCAGTACGACTTCAACTCGGACGGCTGGCCGGTGATGAACGGCAACCGCTATGCGGGCGAGCAGATCCAGGAAGTGACGGAGGAGACCCTCCTCAACATCACGGCGGGCAAGTTCGACCTCGTGCTCTTCACGCAGGGCACCACGACGGTCAAGCCCAAGCGCGTCATCCTGCGCGCGGGCGGGGCGATCAACGGCATCGAGGGCAGCTGGCGTATGTACGGCTCGCACTATATCGCCTTTGATATCGGCGGCGAGGAGTATCTCGGCGTGGTGATGCCCGCCTGGATCGAAGATCAGAACGTCGCCGGCCTCACCGTCACCTGCATGGGCAGGACGAGCGGCATGGCGCTGCTCCTCAACAGCACCAATAAGATCTGACCCTATATATAATAAGGTATAGAAGGCGCCGCCCCGCATTCAATGCGGGGCGGCGCCCAAATAAGAGCGCGGCGGCGCGGTCCTTTCGGACCGCGCCGCCGCGCCGCTCTTTCAAGACAAAACCTCAAAGTTCAAACACGGGCTTGCCGAGGGCGATAAAGACGATATCGAGGATCCATAAAAAGGAAGCGCCCAAGAAGATCCATAAAACGCCCAGCACGATGCCCGCCGTGGTGCCCTTGCAGATGCGGTAGATGCCGTAGACGATGCCGTCTAAAAAGGGCAGCGCCAAAATGATCTTTAAGACGATGGGCAGTTCGTCCATGAATTTGCGAAATTCTTCCATATTCTCTCTCCCGGGGGCTGCGTTTTCTCGGAGCCCGCCCGCCGCTGCCGCCCGCCGTATCCCGCCGCGCCGCACACGACCTCTATCTATTTTATCACCCCTCGCCGCAAAAAGCAACCAAACCCGCCCTTTTATCTATAATATATATAAGGAGGAATTCCTTATTTTAAGCGCCCTCTCGAGGGAGCTGTCCTGTTGTCCGACGAATGTCGGCAACGGGACTGAGGGAGTAAAGTCCCCTCACTTCCCGCGTCGGGGCTTCCGCCTTCCTCTTGCCTCCCTCCATGAGGGAGGTGGCTGCCCGCAGGGCTGACGGAAGGAGTTATCCGCATTATAGCCCTCCCTGTGTAAGGGAGGGTGCCGAACGTAGAGAGGTTCCCGAACGAAGTGAGGCGGGAGGGTTGTTAAGCCCCCCCTCACTTCCCGCGTCGGAGCGCGGCGATCATCATCCCCTTGCCTCCTCGTCGCCGCAAAGCCCTAAGGTCCGCCGCTGCGTTCCTCGCGGCTTTGCTCCGATGCTCGCTGCTCCTTTTCCCACAAATCTTTTGCTAACGCAAAATCTTTGCGGGAGCCCTATAAAGGGAGGTGCCCCGACACCTATTCTCTTGCCTCCCTCTTTGAGGGAGGTGTCTGCGAAGCAGACGGAAGGAGTTCACCTTATTTTGACCTCCTCTTCGGGGAGGTGGCTCATCATGCGGCGCACGCGCCGATGGCATGACTGAGGGAGTAAATTCTATTCCCTCACCTCCTGCGCCTTTCGTTGATGGCGCGGTTCTCCTCCTCGCTCTTCATAAAATCGGGCTTTTCCTCGGGCACGCGCTTCTCCCGCTTCATGAGCAGCATGAGCCCCGCAAACACGGCAGCCCCCGCAAGGCAGGCGAGCGCCCACAAAAGCCCCCAGATCATCCCCACCACCACCGCCGCCGCAACACACAGCACGGCGGCAATACAAAATATCGTGCGAAGTACCGCTTTCATCGCGCGCATTTCCTCCTTCAAACCAAAATGCTATGATAATATTGTAACACAACTCGCGGTAAAACACAACATCTTGTAGTTGAGGAACGGGTGAAAAAAATCTTGCAAAAAAGCGCGAAAAAAGTCAAAAAATCGGGTAAAAACAGTTGACTTCTTCTCCCCGGTGTGGTAAAGTATGCAAGCTGTCTCCGATGAGGGGATGCGCAGCCGGCATCGGACGGGTAACTTCAAAAAAAGTCCGAAAAAAGTTGCGAAAAACGCTTGACAATCAAATCTGAATATGATAAAATACGCAAGCTGCCTCGATGAGGGGCGCGCAGCCAAGAACAGATGAACGGGGAAGCAAAACTTTTCCGAAAAAATCTGAAAAAAGTTGCGAAAAACGCTTGACTTTCATAATTAGATATGATATGATGTCAAAGCTGTCTCGAAGAAGGGCGAACGCAAGAATGTCTTTCGGAAAGCGGAAAGAAATTTCCGAAAAAAACCGAAAAAAGTTGCGAAAATCGCTTGACAAGGGAATGCGAGCTGTGATATAATAGGCGAGCAACTTCCCCACCGAGGAAGCAGCGCCCGAACTGTTGTTCGGTAATGCAGATTAAAAATCGAATAAGAAAGAAACGATTTTTTGTAACACTACAAAACAGTTTCTGTCAATTTTTTTGAGCTA
>CALVTT010000021.1 GCA_944363045.1 uncultured Clostridia bacterium
TGCTTGCCGCGTATCTGCTTATCCTTTTGAAATTGCACAAAAAGAGCTCTGTCGATCTTGTGTATGGAAGATGAATTAAATAGCACGGCGCGGGCGCCCCGAAACGGGGCGCCCGCACCGCTTTTTTTGAAGGGATAGCGAAACTCCTGCAAGGACTCCCTCGGTCTCATCAGCAGCGGCTGCCGCATGATGTGAGACAGCTCCCCCGAAGAGGCGCTTAAAGTAGGGTATAGTCAGCTCAAAAAGCCCTTGATGATCTGTTCTTCGGCTTCCTGTTCGGTGAGGCCGAGGGTCATGAGTTTTATGATCTGCTCGCCCGCGATCTTGCCGATGGCTGCCTCGTGGATGAGTTCGGCGTCGATGCAGTTCGCCGTGAGTTCGGGCACTGCCGTCACGCAGGCGCGGTCCATGATGATGGAATCGCACTCCGTGTGCCCGTGGCAGGCGGCGTTGCCGTTGATGCGCGAGCCGAAGGTCTGGCGGGAATCCTCCGCCGCCACCGAGCGGGATACGACGTCCGCGCCCGATCCCTCGCCGTTGAGGTCGACGATGAAGTTAGTGCGCGCGAACTGTTTGCCGTGCGTGTAGATCTTCTCGCGCACGACGAGCTCCGCCCCCTTTTTTAGGGTCGCCGTCGTCTCGCGGTCGGTGGAGTCGATGCCCTTGATCTGCGTCGATTCCATCTCGAAGCGGGAATTTTCCTCCTGATAGATGACGGTCGCGGGGTTCATGATGTTCTCGCCGCTGCCGTCGCCGCTGCCGTAGTGCTTTTCGACATAGCGCACCTTCGCGCCCTTGCCGATGTGGAAGGTGTGCACGCCCGTGTGCTCGCTCGTCTCCACGCCGCAGTTGTGGATGCCGCAGCCCGCGATGATCAAGACGTCCGCGTTCTCGCCGATGTAAAAGTCGTTATACACGCGCTCGCGGTAGTCCGTCTTGGTGATGACGACGGGGATATGCACGCTCTCGTTCTTGGTGTTGGGAGCGATGAAGATGTCGATGCCGGCGTGGCCGTCCTTTCTGTCCTCGATGCGGATGCGGTCGGTGCTGCGGCGGCCGTCCCCCTCGCCGTTCTTGCGGATGTTATACGCGCCGTCCGGCACGCGGTGCAGGTCCGCCACCTGCATCAAAAGCATTTTTTCAAGTTCGTCCATATGATCTTCCTTAAAATTGAGGTCGGCTTCGGGAAGCGATCGCGGCAACGGAGCGCTTTCCGCGTAATTTATAACTTATCGGTAAGAGCCCTGCAAGCGCTTGTGCCGAGAAGAGAGGGCAAAATTTCGTCGCGGGTGCCCTCGCGCTCGATCTTCCCTGCGGTGAGCACCACGATCTTATCGGCAATGTTCAAAATACGCTCCTGATGGGAGATGATGACAATGCTGCCCTGCGACTTTTCGTACATCTTCTCGAATACCGAGATGAGGTTCTGGAAGCTCCAGAGGTCGATGCCCGCCTCGGGCTCGTCGAAGACGGAGAGAGACGTGCCGCGGGCAAGAACGGTGGCGATCTCGATGCGCTTGAGCTCCCCGCCTGAGAGCGAGGCATTGACTTCGCGGTCGATGTAGTCGCGTGCGCAGAGCCCCACTTCGGAGAGATAGGCGCACGCCTCCCCCACCGTGATGTGCTTGCCTGCCGCAAGGGAGATGAGGTCCTTCACCGTGATGCCCTTGAAGCGCACGGGCTGCTGGAAGGCAAAGGAGATGCCCCGCCTTGCGCGCTCGGTGACGGAAAGAGGCGTGATGTCCTCGCCGTTGAAGATGAGTTTGCCGCCCGTGGGCGTCAAAATGCCCGCGATGATTTTGGCGAGCGTGCTCTTGCCGCTGCCGTTGGGGCCGGTGATCGCCACGAAGCGGTCGCGGATGGTGAGGGAGACGTCGCTTAAGATGCGCTTTTTCTGGCCGTTCTCCTCCACCTCAAAGGTGATATTTTGAAGTTCTAACATAGATGTCCTCTCTTTTTTCCGAGGGAGCAGTATAGCATATTTGCGGGAATTTGTCAACTCTTTCTGCATGGGCACGGGAGGCACAAGGGTAGTGGTTGCTCCGACGCGGGAGGCAACTCCTTCCGCCCCTTCGGGGCACCTCCCTCGGAGAGGGAGGCAAGGGGGCGCGGAGCGCAGCGGGCGAGCAGGCGAGCGGGCGCGGGGGCGGGCGGGGGAGGAGCTGGAACGGGCGCGGGAAACCCCGGCAATGACTCCCTCCGTCACGGCACCGAAGCAAGCTTCGGATGCCGCGACACCGTCTCGCGCGGTAGAGACCGCGCTGCTCCTCTTCCCACGCATCTGCTTCGCAGCTGCGTGGGAACCCTGTTTACTCCCTCAGTCCTGTTGCCGACATTCGTCGGACAACAGGACAGCTCCCCCAAGGAGGCGCTTATAATAAGGCAACTCCTTCCGTCAGCCCTGCGGGCTGCCACCTCCCTCAGGGAGGGAGGCGAGGGAAATACGTTTGCTCCGACGAAAAAGACCCCTCCTGATGGGAGGGGCCGTGGGTCATGCCTTGAAGTCATTTCGTTTTGTTTTCCCTGCCGTTGGGGAGCGGGAAATCTACCCAGAAGCAGCTGCCCTTGCCCACCTCCGACCTGACGCCGAAGCGGATGCCGTAGCGCACGAGGATGCTCTTGACGATGGAGAGCCCCAGCCCGGTGCCGCGCTTCAAGCGCTTGTGCGCCTCGCCCGAGCGGTAGTAGCGATCCCAGATGGTGTCCAGCTCCTCCTTGGGGATGCCCTTGCCCGTATCGATGACCTCGAAGTGCGAGCAGTCCTTGCCCGCTTTCAGGCGCACCAAGATGCTCTTGTCTGCCCCCGTGTAGTTGATGGCATTGCCGATGAGGTTGTAGAGGACCTGCTCCACCCTGCCGCGGGCGGCGAAGGTGTAGAGATCGTCATCGATGTCGGTATTGATGACGTAGCCCTCCGTCTCCACATAGAAGTCAAAGCGGCCTGTGACGGCATAGACGTCTTCCGAGAGGTTGAAGACAGAAAACTCGTCCTGCACGATGCCCGCCTGCAATTTGGAGAGATCGAGCACGTCCCCCACGAGGGCGGCGAGGCGGTCGGCCTCGTCGATGATGATCTGGGCGTGCTTGTCGCGCTTGACTTTGTCGTCGCCCGAGATCTCGCGGATCATGGAGGCATACGCCTTGATCATGGTGAGCGGCGTCTTGAAGTCGTGCGAGACGTTGGCGATGAGCTCCTTCTGCATCTTGTCCGCCTTGGAAATTTCCGCGCTGGCGTGGCTCAAAGCTTCCGAGAGCTCCTTGACTTCGAGGCAGGCGTACGTCTCGCTCTCAAAGGTGACCTCGTAGTTGCCGCGGGCGAGCTCCTTCGCCTTTTCGGCGACCTCACTGATGGGCTTGGTGATGACCATGGAGACGAGCCCGCTGACCACAAAGGCGAGCGCCACGGCAAAGAGCGCCGTGATGAGGGAGAGCCAGCCCATCTCGTTCATCGCCGAGGAGATGTGCGCGGTGGAGCTGCTTAAATACAGGTACCCCTCCTCCCCCCAAATGGTGACGCGCATGGCATAGGCATAGCTGCCGTCGCCCGTATCGTAGGGGGAAACGTAGTCGCTGTCGCCGATGAGGGAGCGCACTTCCTCGTAGATGGCGGCGTATTCATCCACCTCTTCCTCGGGGATCTCGGGGAAGATGAAGCGGCCGTCCGCATCAAAGAGATAGACGCTGACGTTATACTGATTGGCAATGGCGAGCAGCCGCCGCGAGAGATCGCCGCCCGCAAAGAAGGAGTCCCCAATGGCATAGCGTACGATCTCCTCGCCCGCGTCGCGGAGATCCCGTTCCGTACGTTCGCGGTACTGAAAGCCGATCTGCACGTTCTGCACGACGGCAAAGAAGGCGATGACGACGATGGTGAAGAGGGAGAAACTCGCCCAGAGGATGAGGTTTAAGTTGAAGCTCTTGGGCTGGAATTTTTTGTGCGGCTTTTGGGCTTTTAATTGTGCGAGCGAGGGCATTTTATGCCTCGAACTTATAGCCTAAGCCCCGCAGGGTGACGATGAACTTGCGGTACTGCTTTAAGTTTCCGCGCAGCATCTTGACGTGCGTATCCACCGTGCGGTCGTCGCCGTAGAAATCGTACCCCCAGACTTGGTTCAAAAGGCGCTCGCGCGTGAGCGCCACGCCGCGGTTCTCCACAAAGTAGAAGAGAAGCTCGTACTCCTTGGGGGTGAGTTCGGCACGCTCGCCGTCCACATAGACGTTGCGCCCCACCATATCGATCTTGAGGCCCTCGAATTCGTAGATGTCGCGCTTGGGCGCCGCCGCCCCCTGCGAGCGGTTGATGACCGCGTGGATGCGCGCCATCACCTCTTTGGGGGAGAAGGGCTTGGTGACATAGTCATCCGAGCCTATTTCAAAGCCGAAGAGCTTATCGTACTCCTCGCCGCGCGCCGAGAGCATGATGACGGGGGTATTTTTGAACTTCTTGATCTCCTTGACGGCGGAAAAGCCGTCGAGCTTGGGCATCATCACGTCCATGAGGATGATGTCGTAATCGTTTTCGCGCGCCTTCTTGACGGCTTCCATGCCGTCCTGCGCCTCATCCGCCTCGCCGCCCTCAAATTCGATGTACTCCCGAAGGACCGCACGGATCATTTCCTCATCGTCCACGATCAAAACTTTCATCTTCCGCCTCCTGTCATTCTATAATAGATCATTTTAGATTATACCGCCGCCCGATAAAGAGAACTTCATCGTGCGGTGAATTTTTCGTGAAATGTTCACAAATATAACGTTCTTTTTTGTTATTATAGCATAGTTTTCCTCGTCTTGCAAGAGGCTTACAATAAATTTTCTCGAACGTTTGTTTGACAACGGGCGCGGCGCGTGCTATAATGGGAGCATGATCGCGGAAGAAACGCTGAAAATTCTCACGGAGTCGGCAAAGTACGATGTTTCCTGCTCCTCCTCGGGCAGCGGCAGGAAGAATGCAGGCGGCATGGGCAATGCAGCGCCCACGGGGTGCTGCCATTCCTTTACGCCCGACGGCAGGTGCATCTCCCTTCTGAAAATTTTGCAGTCCAACAAGTGCATCTACGCCTGCAAGTACTGCCCCAACCGCGCCGACGCCGACGTGCCGCGCGCCTCGGCAACGCCCGAGGAACTTTCAGAACTCGTCATCGACTTTTATAAGCGCAACTACATCGAGGGGCTGTTCCTCTCCTCCGCCGTGGAAAGGACGCCCGACTTTACGATGGAGCGGATGATGCAGACCGTCAAACTGCTGCGCACCAAGTACCGCTTTCACGGCTATATCCATCTGAAGGGCATCCCGCGCGCCGATGCGGGGCTCGTCCTGGAGGCGGCAAAGTATGCCGACCGCATGAGTTACAATTTAGAGCTCCCCACCGAAGCGAGCCTCAAACTTCTGGCGCCGCAGAAGTCGACGGAGAGCCTCCTCTCCCCCATGCGGCAGCTAATGAGAGAGAAAGCGGTCTTCAAGGAGGAGCATAAAAAGGGGCACTTTTTGCCCGCGGGGCAGACGACGCAGCTCATCGTGGGAGCGAGCCCCGAGCCCGACAGCCGCATCGTGCGTCTTTCGGAAGCGCTCTATCAGAAGATGGGGCTCAAACGGGTGTACTATTCCTCCTATGTGCCCGTGGTGCGCGACCCGCTGCTCCCCGATCTTCCCACCGGGCAGCTGAGAGAGCACAGGCTGTATCAGGCAGATTGGCTGCTGCGCTTTTACGGCTTTACGGCAGAGGAGATCGCGCCCGAGGGGGAAAACCTGCCCCTCGAATATGACCCCAAGTGCGCGTGGGCGCTGCGGAACCCGCAGTATTTTCCCGTGGAGGTGAATACCGCGCCCCTCGAGATGCTGCTGCGGGTGCCCGGCATCGGCGGCAGAGGGGCGTATAAGATCACCGAGGCGCGGCGGTACGGCGCCCTCGATTTTGCCGACCTCAAGCGGATGCGCGTCGTCCTGAAGCGGGCGAAGCACTTCATCACTTGCAAAGGGAAGTATTTAGGGGCGAAGGACGAGCGGGCGGTGAAGGGGCTGCTCGCTCTGGGGGCGCGGCAGGACGAGGCGCGGCAGCTGAGCCTGTTCGACGAGCCCGAGCGCTATGGCTTGGGCGGCACGCATTTATCGGGCGGCGCGGGCGTTTTGGGCGCAAGCTTGGGCGCGGCGGAGGGTGCGCTGCCGGCGGGCGTGCGGCTGCTTGGCACGCGGGAAACGGCGCTCACGGCGCTGACGGGAGAGATGTGAGGGGTTACGGATAGAGAGAGCTGCCGTTATCGATATCGTACTTACAAAAATATAGAGAGAACTGCCGTTATCGATATCGTACTTACAAAAATATAGAGAGAACTGCCGTTATCGATATCGTACTTACAAAAATAAGGCGACTCCCTCAGTCGCCTTCGGCGACAGCTCCCTCAGGAGGGCGCTTAAAATAAGGGAAACTCCTTCCGTCAGCCCTACGGGCTGCCACCTCCCTCAAAGAGGGAGGCAAGGGGATAGACGCTCGCCCCTCGAGAGGGGGCCAAGGGGGAAAAATTTACTCCCTCAGTCATTCCGCCGCAGCAAGCTGCGGACAGAATGACAGCGTCTCGCGCGGTAGAGCCCGCGCTTCGGTCAGGAAATGCCCCGAGCAATTGGGCATTTCCAAGCTCGCAAATGGTCAAAGCCCCACCGGGGCTTTGCCAAGAAAGCATTTGCTCGCCCCCCGAGGAGGAGCTTATAATGAGGTGATGAGATGGTCTATTTGATCGATGAGACAAGGGATGGGTTTTTGACGGGATTTTTTGCGGCGTGGGGAGACGAGGAGGCGGTGCTCGCCCCCATTGGCACCCAACTGCCCCTCGGGCAGGAAGCCGTGGAAGTCAAGGCCGATCCTCAAAGGGCTGCAAAGGTGCTTGCGCGCTTTCGCGAGCTCGACGGCGGGTGCGTGCGTGAGCTCGACCGCCTCTTACGCTGCGGCGACGAGGGGCACATTTTTATCGCCTTCCGCTACTTCCGCCTCATTGCAAAGCGAGGCGGGCCAGTGCGCGGTATGCTCGCCCGCCCCGAGGTGCTCGCCGCCGAGAACGCCTTACGGCGCGTTTCCCACGAGCTCGACCGCATGAAGGGCTTTGTGCGCTTTCAGGAATGCGCGAGCGGCGCCCTGTACGCTCCCCTCTCCCCCGACAACGACATCGTTGACATCCTCGCGCGGCACTTTCAAAAGCGGCTTTCGGAATACCCCTTCGTCCTCCATGACGTCAGCCGCAAAAAGGCCGCCGTGTGGGACGGGGAGCACCTCTTTCTTGCGCCCCTGGAGCGGGCCGAGGTGATGCTTTCCGCCGATGAGGAGGGCTGGCAGAAGCTGTGGAAACAGTACTTTGCCGCCGTCAATATCCCCGCGCGCGAGAGGCTCACTCAACAGCGGGGGTATCTGCCCGTAAGATACCGCAAATTCATGACGGAATTTCATTGACGGCCGCATGAAGAGCCCGCCCGGAGCCTGCCCGGAGCCCGCTCTTTATTTTTACTGCAATTAAAACAATGGCAAGGGGCACGTTTTGCTTGCAATGTACCGCAAAGTGTGCTATCCTCATGGAAAAAATAATTTGGGTGAAAAGAATGACCGACGAAAGCACTTTCAAGCGCCTCCTTGCCAACAAGGAGCGCATCCCCGATCCCATGCGCTATAAAAAAGAAGCCATGCACTACCGCCGTGCGGGCAAGAGCGGG
Organism: uncultured Clostridia bacterium; assembly: GCA_944363045.1. Classification (GTDB taxonomy): domain Bacteria; phylum Bacillota; class Clostridia; order Christensenellales; family Borkfalkiaceae; genus Gallimonas. The sequence continues at coordinate 7,694 of CALVTT010000021.1, forward strand.
CTGAAACTCCCCGAGCTCTCTTTGGGGCTTTGGCACAACTTCGGCTCCTTTGACAACTTCGAAAATATGCGCGATATGATCTTCACCGCCTTTGACAACGGCATCACGCACTTCGACCTTGCCAACAACTACGGCCCGAGGAACGGCTCTGCCGAAGAGAACTTCGGAAAAATTCTGCACGAGCAGCTCTCCTCCTACCGCGACGAGATGCTCATCTCCACCAAGGCGGGCTTCGGCATGTGGAAGGGCCCCTACGGCGACGGCGGCAGCAAGAAGTATCTGACGGCCGCCCTCGATCAGAGCCTCAAACGCATGGGGCTTGAGTATGTGGATATCTTCTATCACCACCGCCCCGCGCCCGAAACGCCCATCGAGGAGACGTGCTATACCCTCCACCGCCTTGTGGAGCAGGGGAAAGCCCTCTATATCGGCATTTCCAACTACAACAGGGAGCAGACGGAGGAGGCGCTCAAGGTGTTCCGCGAGCTCAAGACGCCCTTTATCCTCAATCAGTCGTGCTATAACCTTCTCGACCGCCGCGTGGAAGAGAACGGGCTTTTAGACTGCGCCAGAGAGAACGGCTTCGGGCTCATCGTCTATTCGCCGCTCGCGCAGGGGCTCCTCACCGACCGCTACCGCTACGGCATCCCCGCCGACAGCCGCATCAAAAAGAGCTTTACCCTGAAGGAGGAGCGGCTCACCCCCACCTTGCAGCGCCAGCTCGACGGCCTGCGCGACATTGCCGAAGAACGCGGCGAGACGCTGCCTGAGCTCGCCCTCTCGTGGGTGCTCAAAGACAGGACGGTCTCCTCCGTCATCATCGGCGCGAGCTCCTCGGCGCAGATCTTGGACAATCTGAAAATTGACCCCGCCTTTACGCAGGAAGAGCTCGAGAAGATCGAGAACGTGCTGCATTCGTGAGGCGGCTGGCGGGTGGCTGTTTTGAGGGAGACATAAACGGGGAGGCGCATCAATGATGGCAAGACGGGAAGATCGTTAAACAACTCGTCGCCTGCATTACAACCCTTCCGCCTCACTCCGCTCGGAAACCTCTCTTCGTTTGGCACCCTCCCTTACACAGGGAGGGCTAAATTGAGGAATTTACTCCTTCAGGCTCGCTGCGCTCGACAGCTCCCTCAAAGAGGGAGCCAAGAAAAAAGAAGTGACTCCCTCGAGAGGGCGCTTATAATGAGGATAACTCCTTCCGCCCCTTCGGGGCACCTCCCCTTTTTTAGGGCTCCCGCAAAGATTTTGCGAAGCAAAAGATTTGTGGGAAAAGGGCGAGAAAGCGCTTTCTTGGCAAAGCCATGGTATGGCTTTGACCGCTTTCGAGCTTGGAAATGGCACATGGAGCGTGCCATTTCCTGACCGAAGCGCGGTCTCTACCGCGCGAGAAAAGCAGGCGTTGAAAGCGCGGCGTTTGCCGTAGGCGGACGCACGCAAATCTCGCCTTGCTCCGACGCGGGAGCCACGGAAAGGGGAAAATACCTGTTCGCCTCTCAAAAAGCCGCTTATAATAAGGTAAAGCGTCCGCCCTTCGGAAGGAAGGGTGGACGCTTTTTTCGTTGGTAATTCAGTTTTCCGATTCGTAGTGGCAGTTTGAGTACTGCGTAGGGGGCATCGTCTCGCCTTCGCCGACGTAGACGGTGTTCACCACCCTGCCTTCCTCGTTGACCACCTTGTAGGAACCCGTCTTAGGACAGGTATCACCGCAATTCAATCTCATTTGGTTACCTCCGATACTACTATCCTGTGCAGCGGGAGGCAAACTATGCGCGGGCTCAAAAAGTTTTTTCAGACGATGACGCCCGCCGCGTACAGCGAGATACAGGCGACGGCGAGGAGCGCGAGATAGAGGCTGAACCACTTGTAGTTGGCCTTCTCGATGATGCGCAGCATGAACTTGACGGCGAAGAAGCCGCTCACCGCCGCAAAGACGACGCCCACGGCAATGCCCACAAAGCCGCTGCCGCCGATGGAGGTGACGAGGGCGGGATCCTTGACGATGTCGATGCTGCTCACGAGAGCGCTCCCTAAAATGACGGGGATGCTCATGAGGAAGGAGAAGTGCGCGACGCTCTTTCTTTCCGCCCCCGAGAGAACGCCCGCGCAGATGGTGGAGCCGCTCCTCGAAATGCCCGGAAAGAGCGCCACCGCCTGCATGAGGCCCATGGAAATGCCGTGCTTCCAGCCAAAGGGCTGCGCCTGCTGCCGCTTCTTACTAATGTGCTCGGTAACGAGCAAAAGGACTGCCGTGAAGGCGAAACAGCAGGTAAGGACGATGACGCCGTACTGCCCGTTGGTCACCTCGTCGATCCAATCGTTGAACAGGAGCCCCACGAGCCCCGCGGGGATGGTGGCGACGATGAGGATGAGGAGCGTCTTGAAGGGCTTTTTGAAGAGGTCTAAAATATCCCGCCACAGCACCGCCACGACGGCGATGAGGGTGCCGACGTGCAGCATGATGTCAAAAAAGAGGGTGTTGCCGCCGAAATCTGCCCCTAAAATGCGGTGCAAAAGCGCCAAATGTCCGCTTGAAGAAACGGGCAAGAACTCCGTGAGCCCTTGCACCGTTCCCAAAACGATCGATTGCCAGATCGCCGTAAAATAATCCATGTTTTTGCCCTGCCCGCTTAGGAGTGGTCGTGACCTGCGTGAGGATCGCTCTCCGTGCCGTCAAGGATGAGGTCGGAATAGCGGTTCTCGTAGACGGTGACGCAGGCATCGGTATCATAAGAGTTGATGATCTCCGTCTGACGGCTCGTTGCATACGTCGTGAGGTTGGAAGCCTTGAGCGCCTCGTAGTAGAGGTTGGAGAAGGTGCCCTCCTCTTCGATCTTGCTCCAATCGAAGGTGTACGGGGTATTGCCCGCGAAGGAGAAGGTGCAGTAGATGATGTGCCAGCCGTAGTCGGTGGGAACGACGACGATAGTACCCGCGCCGCCGCGCACCGCTTCCTGCGCCGCATACTCGAATTCCTTCATGTAGTCCGTCGAGTTGGGGGAAACGGCATAGCCGAGATAGCTGTTGAGCCCCGCCGTATCGGTGTTGTAGGCAAAGGAGAGCTCGTTCATCATCGACATGACGTTGTTCTCGTCCGTGCCCGCAACGAACACTTCGTTGGCGTTGAACTCCGCAAGCTCGTTGACTTTCGCCTCATAATAGACGAAAGAAGAATAATCGACCGTGCCGTCCTCGTTGTAGTAGTCGGAAACGGCCTTATCGTAGTAGCCCGCATCGGCGGAGACGCTCTCGGTCAGGGTGTAGCCGCCCGCAGAGAGGTAGCCTTCCATCTCGGCAAGGAAATCGTCGATGGTGAGCTTGTTGGGCGTGATGTTGAACTGCGTCTTGCCGTGCTCGCCCTCCGTCTTTTCGACGGCGCCGTTGTAGGTGTACTTGCCGAAGTAGTTCTTGATGGGCTCGTACTGCGCATTCTCCCCTGCCGACTTCTTCAGATTGTTTTCAAAGAAGAGGTATTCTCTCTCGGCATTGCCGCCCGTGTAGGCGTTATCCGCTTCTTCGGCGACGAAGGAATAGTCGTTGTGGCCCGTGAACCACGTCTTACGCTGATCGGTGGCGCGGACGCTTTCCAAAAGGGAGGCGCGCGTCACGAACTTGTTGCCGTTCTTATCCCCTCTGTCTGCGGGCGCAGCTTCGAGCGCCGCCGTCTGCGTGGAGCTGAAGGGAAGCAGGATGTTGAGGACAAAGCCGTAGTTTTCGTCGGGAGCGTAGAGGACGAAAGAGGTATCGGAGACGCCGTCGAGCGCCGTCTCGAAAGAGGCGGTATCACGGGAGAAGAGCTCCTGCTGGGAGGCGAGCGTCTCGTTGAACTTGGCGGTCACCCACTCTTCGGTGATGCCGCCCTCTGCCTCCTTCTCGAAGGCTTCGCCGAGCTTATCGATGACGGCGTCCTCATAGGTGCTCCTGCGCTGGATCTGATAATAGGAGAGCAACGTCACGTCGCTCGTGTTCTCGCCCTTTTCGATGAGGCCGTAACTGTTGAGGTTGGAGAGGAGGCGCTTGTAGGCGCGGGTGCGGGTCGAGGGCGTGGAACGCTCCACCGTCTCGTAAGAGCCGCAGTCGGAGGCAGAATTGGCGCCCGTGTACACTTTATAGGCGGCATCTGCAAAGTCTTCGTTGACGGTGTCGACGCCCGTGGGGGTAGTGCGCGCTTCGTCGTGATCGTGCTCGTCCTCGAAGGCGATGATCTCCGTTTCCAGAGAGTCGATGGTCGTATTGAGGGAGACCTTCGTGTCGTACTCGGCTTTGGCGATCTCCTCCTCGTCGAGGAAGTAGGCAAGGCCCGCGACGCCCTTATCCTCCTCGCTCGCCGCTTCGACGGCGGCGTTGTAGCCCGCGACGGTATAGTCGCCGCTCTCGTAGAAGTAGACCTGCGCGTACTGCAAATAGATGGCGCGGTTGACGAGGCTGTCCTTGATGAGCTCGTATGCGTCGGCATAAGTATAGCCGTAAGATTGGACGTAGAGATAGCCCACGTTCATGAAGCTGGCGACAAGGTCGCGCTTGACGACCGAGGAGGGCTCGATGGCGTCTGCATAGGCTTCATACCTGCCGCCCGCCTGGAAGTCCTCGCTCTTCGTGATGTCCACTTCGGCGATGACCTGCTCATAGTCCTTTTGAAGATCGGTAGACACAAGGTCGCAGCCCGTGAGCGCGCCGAGCGCCATGACTGCGGCGATGCCGACTGCTACCGTTTTTTTCTTGTTGAATGCCATAAAATTTTCTGCTCCGAACGGTTACTCTTTTTGGGAAAACGCACATATAGCGTTCCGCACTTGTTTATTATACCTTATTTTCGCTTGAAGTGCAAATAATTCTCGGTGAAAATCAAACAAAAGTTGCCGCAAACTTCAAGAATTTTGTCATGAGCACCATCGTCTTGCCGCCGTCGCTCAAAGGTGCAAAGCGCACGACGGGCGCGCTCGTCATATCGAGCGAGAGATGGGAGCGGAATTTCTCCATCGCGGCAGAGAGCTTGTCGCTGCCCAGCGAAGCGAGCGAGGCGAACTCGAGAGCGCCCCCCTTCTGGTTGACCGAGATCTTGCGGATGCCGAACTTGGAGGCGTAGCTCTTTAAGACGGAGATGATGAGAAGGTTCTGCGTCTCGGGCGGGAGCGGGCCGTACGTCTCCTCCATCGAGACGCACACGCGCCTGTAGTCGGACGTCGAACGGATCTCGGCGATCTGCTTGTAGCAGTCCATGCGCCCCGCCGCCGACTCGACGTAAGTTTCGGGGATGAACGCCGTCGTGCGGATGTCGAGATCGACGCTCTCGTGCTTGACGCCCGTGATCTCCTCCTGCAGGATCTTGGAGTAGAGCTCGTAGCCCACTTTGTCCATGTGGCCGTGCTGTTCGGCGCCCAGGACGTTGCCCGCGCCGCGGATCTCGAGATCGCGCATGGCGATGCGGAAGCCGGAGCCGAGCTCGGTGAACTGCATGAGGGCTTTCAGCCGCTCCGCCGCCTGCTGCGTCATGACGCGCTCGGGCTTATAGGTAAAGTAGGCGTGCGCGAGGCGCTTGCCGCGGCCCACCCTGCCCCTGAGCTGATAGAGCTGGGAGATGCCCAGCCGGTCGGCGTCGATGACGACGATGGTGTTGGCGTTGGGGAGGTCGATGCCGTTTTCGATGATGGTCGTCGTGACGAGGATGTCGTACTCGCCGCGGTAAAAGCCGAAGACGTTCTTTTCGAGGGCGAGCTTTTCCATCCTGCCGTGGGCGAGCGTGATGCGCGCTTCGGGGATGAGCTCCCCCATGCGCTTCGTGAAGGCGTGGATGCTCTCCACATGGTTGTAGAGGATGAAGACCTGCCCGCCGCGGGCGATCTCGCGGACGCAGGCGTCGCGGATGAGCGGTTCGGACTCTTCGGCGACGTACGTCTGCACGGGAAGGCGCGCATGGGGCGGCGTCTGGATGGTGGAGATGTCGCGGATGCCCGAAAGGGAGAGGTGCAGCGTGCGCGGGATGGGCGTCGCCGTCATCGTGAGGCAGTCGACGTTGCGCTTGATGTCCTTCAATTTTTCCTTGTGCTCGACGCCGAAGCGCTGCTCCTCGTCGAGGATGAGGAGCCCGAGGTCGCGGAACTTCACATCTTTAGAAAGAAGGCGGTGGGTGCCGATGAGAAGGTCCACTTCCCCCTTTTCGAGGGCGGCCAAGATCTTCGTCTGCTCCCTTTCGCTGCGGAAGCGGTTGAGGCAGGCGATGCGCACACCGAAGTCCTTCATCCTTGCCTCGGCGGTGCGGAAGTGCTGTTCGCTCAAGACGGTGCTCGGACACATGAGGGCTGCCTGGCGGCCGTCGAGCACGCAGAGGTAGGCGGCCCGGAGCGCCACTTCCGTCTTGCCGAAGCCGACGTCACCGCAGAGGAGGCGGTCCATCACCTTATCCGAGCACATATCCGCCTTGATCTCGGCAATGGAGGAGAGCTGATCGGGCGTCTCCTCGTAGGGGAACGCCGATTCAAATTCCTCCATCTCTTCCTCATAAGCGGGGAAGACGTAGCCCTTGCGCTCCTGCCGCTCGGCATAGAGCTGCTTTAAATCGAGCGCCATCTTCTTGAGGGACGCCCTGACGCGCGCCTTGACGCGCTCAAATTCGCCGCCGCCGATCTTGGAAAGGCCGGGGCTGTCCTCCCCCATGTACTTGGAGAGGATATCCATCTGCTCGACGGGAACATAGAGGGTGTCGCCGTCGCGGTATTCGAGGGCGACGTACTCCTTGATGCCGTCCGTCGTCTCGATCTTCTTGGTGCCCGTGATCTTGCCGACGCCGTACGTCTCGTGCACGGCGTAGTCCCCCACCTCGGGCGCGAGAAAGAGATCCCCCCGCTTCTTCTTGATGCGGCGGGCGGACGCCGTCTTGCGGAAGAGATCGCCCGTGCCGATGACGGCGAGCTTGCTCTCATGCACCAAAAAGCCCTGTTCGAGGGTATCTTCGAGGACGCAGATGCCCTTGAAGTCAAAGAGGCGGGGCGGGAGAGAGGCGGAAGTGGAAAAGCCGTTGTCAAAGAGCTGCTCTTTGGTCTTCTGGGCGCGCTCGGAAGTGCCGCACCAGAGCATGACGCGATAGCCCGTCTTTTTCCAGACGGCAAGGTCGGAGACGAGGTCCTCAAAGGAATTTAAGTACCTGCGGACGGGCGCGGAGGTAAAGTTGTGCACGGAGAGCGGGCGGAAGAAGCGCACGTCGGAGAGGAAGGCGGAGAGGGCGAGCTTGGGAAGAAAGGCGATCTCCTCCTCGATGTCCTCGGGCGCCACATATTGGCGCAGGGAGAAGTTCATCGCCTCGCCCCCTTCGAGGAGCTGGAAGCAGCGCTCCGAATGCTCCTTCCAGAGGCCGTCCAGCTTATCGGAGATGAGCTTGCACTCGTCGAAGACGACGAGGGTCTCGTCACCGAGAAGGGAGAAAAAGGGCGCGGCGCAGTCGAGGAGCGGAAGCGTAAAATCGCTCGCCTCCTCCACGCTCTCGATGGCGGCGATGATGTCCCCCATCCTGCCCGCCGCCTGCGTATTTTTGGCGCGGCGCGCCTCCGCGCGCAGCGATCTTAGAACGCGCTCCTTTTCGCCCTCCCCGTAGAAGGCGTCCGTCGCCGAACAGATGTCCACGCGGTCGAGCACGGGATAGCGCTCCGCCGTCACTTCGTCGTAGGGCTTGATCGCCTCCACCTCGTCGCCGAAGAAGTCGATGCGCACGGGGTGTTCGAGGTTGACGGGCCAGATGTCGAGGATGTCGCCGCGGAGAGCAAAGCAGCCCTTCCCCTCCACGTTGTACTCGCGCTGATAGCCGAGGGCGACGAGCTCCTTTAAGAGGGCGGAAAGGTCCTCTTCCCCGCCCGCCGCGAGCGTGACGACGGGAAGACGGGCGGGCACGAGCTGCAAAACCGCCTCGATGTCGGTGACGAGCACCTCCGCCCCCCGCTGCCATTCGTAGAGAGCGCAAAGGCGCGCGAAAAGCGCGTCCTTGGAGAGGGCGCGGCGGAAGGTGAGCACTTCGTCCTTGGCGGGAAGGAGCACGCACTTTTTGCCCGAGAGGGCGGCGATGCTCTCTTTCGCGCGCTTGGCGGAGAGGGCGTCCGCCGTCACATAGACGACGCGGCATTCGGGCAGCGCCCCGATGAGGTACTTCTGCGCGTCGGCAAGGCCGTAGCAGGCGGTGGGCACGCCGTGCTCGATGTCCCTGCCCAAAAGTGCGTACTCGCCGCTCAGTTGTTCAAACGAGAAAAATCTCTTCATCCGTTATACTTGGTCATCACGCGCTCCACTTCCTCGCCCGAGGCGAGGGAAAGCGCAGCCTCCGCCGCCCTGTGGCAGGCAGCCGAGAACAGTTCATAGTCCTCTTTTCTTACGTCTTGCAATACATAGTCGATGATGGGCACGTTGATCTCCGCGTCGCGGATGCCGATGCGGATACGGGCAAAATCGGAGGTGCCGATCTCGGCGATGACCGAGCGCATGCCGTTGTGCGTGCCCGCGCTGCCCGAGGGGCGGATGCGGACGTGGCCCTTTGGAAGGTCGTAGTCGTCATAGAGAACGACCATCTCGTGCGGGGAGACTTTGTACTTTGCCATCAGCTGCTTGACGGCGCGGCCCGAGGCGTTCATGTACGTCATGGGGCGGGCGATGACGATCTTTTCGCCGTGCAAAAAGGCTTCGGCGACGGAGGCCTCGCACTCCTTCTTTTTGAACTTTACATTGAGCGCTTCGGCGGCATCGCCCGCCGCTAAAAAGCCCATGTTGTGAAAGGTCTTTTCGTACTTCTTTTCGGGGTTGCCGAGCCCCACGATGAGATACATAGCTTGCTCCTTACATTGCTGCTAAAAAATACCCGCCGCCTTGCGGCGGCGGTGCTTCGGGCTCTTTTAGAGCGCTCAGTCGTAAATTTTCGACATGGGTTTATCGAGATAGACGTTCTCGATGGCGGCGGCGAAGATATCTGCCGTCGAGAGGATCTTCATCTTGGGAAGACGCTTCTCCTCGGGGAGTTGGATGGTGTCGAGCATCACGAGCTCGGTGATGGGCGAGGAGGCGAGGCGTTCGACGGCGGGGCCCGAGAGCACAGCGTGCGTGCAGGAGGCGTAAATTTCCGTCGCGCCCTGGTCGACGAGCGCCTTGGCGCCCTGCACGATGGTGCCGGCGGTATCGATCATATCGTCGACGAGCAGGCACTTCTTGCCCTCGACATTGCCGATGATGTTCATGACTTCCATCACGTTCGCCTTGGGGCGGCGCTTATCGATGATCGCCATCGGGCAGTTGAGGCGTTCCGCCACCTTGCGGGCGCGGTTGACGGAGCCGATATCGGGCGAGACGACGATGAAGTTTTCGTCCATCATGTGTTCGAAGTAACTGTAAAGGAGAGGGCCGCCGAGGAGGTTATCGACGGGGATATCGAAAAAGCCCTGGATCTGAGCGGCGTGCAGGTCCATGGTGAGCACGCGGTCGGCGCCGGCGGACGTTAAAAGGTCTGCGACGAGCTTTGCCGTGATGGGATCGCGCGAGCGCGCCTTTCTGTCCTGACGGGCATAGCCGAAGTAAGGGATGACCGCCGTCACGCGGCCGGCGGAGGCACGCTTTGCCGCGTCGATCATGATGAGCAGCTCCATCAGATTGTCGTTGACGGGGGCGCAGGTGGACTGAATGATGAAGAGGTCCCTGCCGCGCACCGTCTCGCCGATGTGTACGCTCGTCTCCCCGTCCGAGAACTTGCCGACCTCAATGTCGCCGAGCGTCGTGTTGAGCTTTCTTGCGATCGCCTCGGCAAGGGGGCGGTTGGAGTTGCCGGAAAAGAGCTTGATTTCGTTACCGTGTGTGATCATTTCGTCATCCTCTGTAATTTTTCGGGCACTGATAGGAGGCCCCGCTTCGGGACCCGCAAAGTACATTCTACCTTCTTTGGCGCGGAAAGTCAACCGATTTATGAAAAATTTTATTTTTTGCCGCCGCCCCTCTTATCAGGGCCATTTAATGCCGCTGCCCCCGCCGCCCTGCTCTTTTCAAGCTGCTTTTTCGCCTTTTCGCGCGCGCGCATCTCCGTAAAGAAGGAGGTGAGGACGGCGGAGCACTCCTCTTCGAGCACGCCGCCCACAACTTCCACCTTGTGGTTGAGGAGGTTGGCGTTTGCAAGCTCTGCGGTGAGGCTCCTGCCCTTCTGCTCGTACGCGCCGAAGTAGACGCGTTTTATGCGGGCGTTCAAGATAGCGCCCATGCACATGGGGCAGGGTTCGAGGGTGACGTAGAGCTCGGCTTCGGGCAGCCGCCAGGAATGCTCTTTCTTGCAGGCGCGGTCGATGGCGCGCATTTCGGCATGGGCGGTCGCCATTTGCAGTTTGGTGCGGAGGTTATAGCCCTTGCCGATCACTTTGCCGTCCAAAACGACGACGGCGCCGATGGGCACCTCCCCCTTCTTCTTGGCGCGCTCGGCGAGCTTTATCGCCTCGCGCATGAATTTTTCTTCCATTCGATCTCCTTTGCGGCCTCTGCCGCCGCCCGCACGGCCTCCCCCGCGCGCCGCACAAGGGCGGGGAGCGCCCCTTCGCCCAATGGATGAGAGAGGGCGTTTTCCCCCGCTTCAATGGTGAGGGCGGGGATATGGAGCGCCTCGATGCACCAATCTTTGTAGCCGCCCGAAGATGAGGGAGCCTCTTTTAAGGGATAGCCCGTGGAACGCGCGACGGCGCTAGCAAAGAAATAGTCGCGCACAAGGCGCAGGGGCGGCTGATGAAAGTGCCAATAAATTTCCTCCCCTTTCGTGTGGAAGGCGAGGGTGTAGTCGGGCCTCTCTTTGAGCGTGAAGGCGGCAAGGGCGCGCGATTCGGGGGCGCTCAACGGGCACTCTCCCACAAAGTTTGCGGGCGCGGGGGCAAAGACGTTGCTTTTTCCCCTCCCCCAGCGGGCGGGGAAGTTGACGTTGAGATCGGTGCCCGCGGCGTTGGCTTTCCATAGAGAAAAATCACCGCCGTTGAGGGAGAGAAGTGCTTCGCGGCGGGCGGGCGAGCGCACGCTTTCAAGCCCCCTCTGCACGAGGAGGGCTCCGTCGAGATCGAGGAGCGGCACGAGCCACACGCTGCCGCGGGAGGGCGGGCGTTTGAGGTGTTCGAGCGCCAGAAGCGCGGTGAGCCATTCGCGCGCGTGCACGGCGTAGACGGCGATGCCGAGCGGCCTTCCCTCCCCCATGCGGAAGGCAAAGAGGGCGCGGCCTTCGAGGCTCCTGCCGATGACGCGTTTTTCTCCCGGGTAGGCGCCGTAGGCGGCGCGGATGCGGCGATAGATGTCCATTCTGCATTGTATGCGGGGATGGACGGGGACGGTGAAAATACCGGCAATTACTCCTTCCGCCTCACATTCGTTCGGCAGCTCCCCTTTTAGGGCTCCCGCAAAGATTTTGCTTTGGCAAAGTTACCTTATTTTTAGCCCTCCCTGTGTAAGGGAGGGTGCCGAACAAAGTGAGGCGGGAGGGTTGTAAGGTTGGTGATGTGCAAACTCAACAACCCCTCCGGCTTGCCTTCGGCAAGTCACCTCCCCTTGCACAGGGGAGGCTATAATGCGGTAAACTCCTTCCGCCGCGCGCGCCGAAAGCGCATTCGGCGGAAAGACGGGGACGGTGAAAAAGCAAAACTCCTTCCGACAGCCCTGCGGGCTGCCACCTCCCTCGGAGAGGGAGGCAAGGGAGTGACGAAACTCCGACAGTTACTCCCTCCGTCATGCCATCGACGCCCACGTCGAATGGCATGACACCTCCCCCGAGGAGGAGGCTATAATGCGGAATTATTTGTGATACTCTGAATTACTCAATATCATAAAGGCGCGGTAGAGCTGCTCCATTAAAATGACGCGCATGAGTTGGTGCGGAAAGGTGAGACGGGAGAAGGAGACGAGCTCGTGCGCCGCCTCCTTCACCTCGGGCGCGAGGCCATAGGAGGAGCCGATGACGAGCGTCAGTTCCTCTCCCCTGTCGCGCACGGCGGCGATCTTTTCGGCAAACCCTTCGGAGGAACAGCCCTTCCCTTCCACCGCGAGGGCGATGACCCGCCCTTTGAAAGCGCGCAGGATGTCGGGCGCCTCCTCCAAAATAGAGGCGCGCTCGGGAAGTTCGCGGATATCGAGCGCGCAGAAGCGGGAAAGGCGCTTCCTGTATTCCGCGACCGCCTCCCGCCAATAGCTCTCTTTGAGTTTTCCCACGCAGACAAGATGTACCTTAAACATTGGCAAACCCCAAAGCGAGCATACTCACCCACTGCACGGCGCAGACGATGAGCCCCACCGCCGCCGCCAAAAAGAAGACGCCCGCACGCGGCGCACCGCCCCTTCGGTTGGTCTTCTTATCAAAAAAGATGAGAAAGACGAGGGTGCCCGCCAAAAAGAGGGCGCCGAGGACGGTGAGGATAAGTTTGGGCGTGCCCGTGAAGCTGTCGATGCCGAAGGCGGACAGCACGAGGATGAGCGCGTTGTTGAGAAGATGGGAAAGCACGGTGGGCAGGACGCTCCCCGAGCGCACGGCGACGAGCGCAAAACAGCAGCCGCAGAGAAATTGATAGATGGTCTGCTCGGGCCTGCCGTGGAAGAGGGAAAACATCGCTCCCGAGACGAGGATGGTGACCAAGGTGCCCCAGCCCGCCCCCAGCATATTGCGCGCGAGGATGCCGCGGAAGAGCGTCTCCTCAAAAATAGCGGGAAGGAGGGCGACGACAAAGAGCGTAAGCACGAGCCAGCCGCCCTCGAGGGGAGGGAGCGCGGACGCCGAGGAGGTGTAGCCCAGCTTTTCCAGCCAACCGACAAAGAGCGTGTTGAGCTCTCCCAAAGAAAATAAGAGCCCGAACTGCATGAGGGCGGCAAGAAGAAAGTAGTGCCACTTGGCGCTTTTGTACATCTCGGGAAAGGGATGGCGGGAGCGGCGGAAGTAGACGGCAGCCGAGAGCGCAAAGCAGAGCTGCGGCAGAAGATAGGCAAGATAGCGGTACCAGACGGTATTTTGCGCGCCCTCCCCCGCCGCCGCGACAAAGACGGAGAGGACGAGGGAAGCGGCGACGGGCAAAAGCGCCGCCAAAGAGAAGGTGATGCCCGATTCCTTCAGCCTGTCTGCGGGCGGAAGGACGGCAACGGTTTCGGTGACTTCGTTCATACTGCCATCTTAGCATTTTTTTTGCAAAAAGCCAAGCCGATACGGGGAAAAACATTGCTTTTTCACAAAAAGGCGATATAATGAGGGGTGGAAACATCCTTTGAGGCGAAGATATGAGAACAGTCGATACCAAAGAGATCGAAGAATGCGTCTACAAAATGGCGCGGCGGGCGGGGCTCACGCTGACGGACAGCTGCCGCGCGGCGCTCAAAAATGCCAAAGAAAGAGAGACGGGGGCGGCGGAGTTTGCCCTCTCCGCCCTGCTTGAAAACGAGAAAACGGCGCAGCGGGAGCAGATGCCCGTCTGCCAGGATACGGGCATGGCGGTCGTCCTCTTGTCGCTCGGGCAAAACGTGCAGCTTACAGGCGCGCCCTTAAAAGAGGCCGTCGACGAGGGCGTGAGGCGGGCGTATGCGGACGGGAACTTCCGCAAGAGCATCTGCGACCCCTTGACGCGCGTCAACACGGGCGACAACACCCCCGCCCATCTGCATGTGGAGATCGTGGAGGGCGATAAGATCGAGCTCACCTTTCTTCCCAAGGGGTTTGGCAGCGAGAACATGAGCAGGCTCTTTATGCTCACCCCCGCCGAAGGGCGCGAGGGCATCGTCAATGCCATCGTGGAGACGGTGAAAAGAGCGGGCTCCCGCCCCTGCCCGCCCGTGTATGTGGGCGTGGGCATCGGCGGCTGTTTCGATTCGTGCGCGCTGCTTGCAAAGAAGGCGCTCACCCGCGAGGTGGGCAGCCGCCATCCGCGTAAGGACGTCGCCTCCATCGAGGAGGAAGCCCTTCAACGCATCAACGAACTTGATATCGGGCCGCAGGGCTTCGGCGGGAAGACGACCGCCATCGGCGTCAGCTGCGAACTTGCCCCAACGCACATTGCGGGGCTCCCCGTTGCCGTCAACATCCAATGCCACTGCGTGCGCTGTGAAAAGGAGGTCTTTTAAGCATGACGCAACCGGGACACATCCCCTCCCCCGAGGACACCTTCCCCAACGAATACAGCACGACCGTGTTTTTGAAAAACGTCGTCAAGGCGGAAAACGTCGTCATCGGCGATTATACCTACTACGACAGCACGAACGCGCCCGAACAGTTTGAAGAAAACAACATCCTCTTCAACTATCCCTTCTTCGGCGAGAAGCTGATCGTCGGCAAGTTCTGCCAGATCGCCCACGGCACCAAATTCCTGATGGGCGCCGCCAACCACCGCCTCGACACGGCGACGACCTACCCTTTCAACGTGATGGGCGGCATCTGGCGGGAAACAAGCACCCCGCACATCGACGAACTCCCCCACAAAGGCGATACCGTCGTGGGAAACGACGTATGGCTCGGGCGGGACTGCCTTATCATGCCGGGCGTGAAGATCGGCGACGGTGCCATCGTTGCCGCCGCCTCCGTCGTCACCAAGGACGTCGCGCCCTACACCGTTGCGGGAGGAAACCCCGCCCGTTTCCTCAAACGCCGCTTCGACGAAGAACTCACCGCGCTGCTGCTCGCATTCCGCTGGTGGGATCTCCCGCCCGAGGAGATCACCACCCTTCTGCCCGTGCTGTGCAGCCCCGACCTTACTCTCTTGAAAGACACACTGCGGAGCAGACTTGCCCGCAAGGAGGAGCAATGAAACACCTTACCCTTCCCATGACGAAGGAAGAAAAAGAGGCCCTGCGCGCGGGCGAGAGCGTGCTCCTAACGGGCACCATCTACACGGCGCGGGACTGCGCGCACAAGCGCCTCTTTGCGCTCTTAGACGAGGGCAAGGAGCTGCCCTTCTCTCTTGAAGATGCCTATATCTACTATGCGGGCCCCTGCCCTGCCCCGAAGGGCAAGGCGTGCGGCAGCTGCGGGCCGACGACCTCGGCGCGCATGAACAGCTTTGCGCCCCGCCTTCTCGATCTGGGGCTTCAAGGCATGATCGGCAAGGGCGAGATGAGCGAGGAAGTGCGCGCGGCTATCAAGCGCAACAAAGCGGTGTATTTTGCCGCCATCGGCGGGGCGGGCGCGACGTACGGCAATGCCATCAAAGAGAGCGAATGCGTCGCCTTCCCCGATCTTTTGAGCGAAGCTGTCTATCAGATGAAAGTTGAGGACTTCCCCCTCGTCGTCGCCACGGACAGCGAGGGAAAGAGCATCTATGACCGTTGAAAGAAAGCTCTCCCCTTCAATAAGGCGCAGGACGCGGGGCGCCGCCGCTGCCCTTGCCTGCTTTGCGGCATTTCTCTGCGTGCTCCTTTCCGTCGTCCTCGGCATGGGGCTTGCAATGGCAGTTGTGGAAAGCACGGCGCGCGTGCTCCCCTCCTATCAAAAGATCGATCTTACGCCCTATCTCGAAAAAGAGACGCTGAGCGAGGAGGACTATGACGTTTTGTATCATCAGACGGGGCTTACCCGCCTCGGCGTCGATGCCCTCCATGATAGGGAAGATCTCCTTGAATTTCAAGAGGCATTCTTTTATGACGGAACGCGCTCGCACGGGATGGCATCCTTCACCACGCCCCGCTGCATTTTGCTGGACGAGGACGGGAAACGCTATTATGCCCCCCTCGTTCCGCTCGAGGAGGGAGACATCCTCGTCACCTCCACCTGCCATACCTTCGGTTGGCGCAACGGTCATGCCGCCATCGTCATCAATGCCGCGAACGAACTCGTATTGGAAGCGGTCGGCCCCGGCTCCAAGAGCTCGCGCGGAGAAGCGAATTGGTTTTGCTGCGGCACCAACTTCATGGTGCTGCGCCTGAAGGATGCCGGCCGCGAAGAGAGGGAGGAGATCGCCGAATGGGCGGGCAACGATCTGATCGGCCTTGACTATTCGCTTTTCACGGGCTTCTTCAATGCCAAAGATCAGGGGGAGGACCCGCAGACGACGCATTGCAGCCACCTCGTTTGGCAGGCATTTTATCACTTCGGCTATGACATCGATTCGGACGGCGGGCCGCTCGTCACCTGCAACGACATCGCTCGGAGCGAGCTTTTGGAAGTCGTGCAGGTGTACGGCTTCGACCCCGACGAGCTTTGGTGAGAACAAGCCGCAGCGATGAGATGATATGTGAAAAGATGAAAAGATGAGGCGGCGCCCCGCGCAAATTTGCGCGGGGCGCCGTATTTGTGGAAAACTCCTTCCGCCCCTTCGGGGGCACCTCCCTCAGAGAGGGAGGCACGGGGAGGATGGTTGCCCTGCAATTACTCCCTCAGTCTTGCCGCCTTGGTAAACCTTCGGACGGCAAGCCAGCTCCCTCGAGAGGGCGCCTAAAATGAGGTGACTCCCTCAGTCTCGCTCCGCTCGACAGCTCCCTCGGAGAGGGAGCCGAGGAAAATAATGCTCGCACCCAAAGCCACCCCAAAAAAATACTGCGTCTTTTTTTGGGGACCCCGAGGAGGCTATAATAAGGCAGTCAGCGGATGTAGTCGGAGAGGAGCTGGTTCTGGACGTAGAGATAGTCGTCCTTGATGCGGGTCATATCCCCTTCCTCCGCGAAATATTGGCGCGTCTTGCGGTAGGCGTCCTTGAAATCTTCCTTCCAATCGCTGCCGAACGCCGCCCTATACTCCTCGGCGGAGATGCCGCGCGCCGTGCGCAGGGCGAGCATCACGAACTCGAACTTCGCCTCCTCCCCCTTCACCTCGTCGTCGGTGATGACGGGGAAAAAGCCCGAGAGGATGCACTTCATGTATTCGTCGAGATCGAAAGTGTTGGTGAAGCGGTGACCCTTCAAAAAGGAGCTGGCGGAAACGCCCATGCCGATGTACTCCCCCCGCCGCCAATAGTTGAGGTTGTGGCGGCTCTCGAAGCCCGGCTTTGCGAAGTTGCTCACCTCGTAGCGCAAATAGCCGTGCTCCTTTAAGAGGGAGACGCCGAAGTCGTACATCCTGCGCACCTCGTCGCCGTCGGGGAGCTCGCCGTTCAGATAGTCGGTGTAGATGGGCGTGCCGTCCTCGGGCGTGAGGGCGTACATGGAGACGTGCTTTGCCCCGCTCGCCGCCACGAGCTCGATGGTCTTGCGGATGTCCTCGAGGGTCTGGCCCTTGAGGCCGAGCATGACGTCGGCGGAAAAATTGCGCCCCTTCAAGAGCGAGGTGCAGTAGAGATAGTCGCGCACGTTGTGGATGCGGCCGAGTTCTTGAAGCTGTTCGTCGATGGCGGTCTGCAAGCCGATGGAGAAGCGGTCGATGCCCGCGCGGCGGTAAATTTCGATCTTCTTCTCGCTGACCGTGCCGGGGTTCATCTCGATGGTGACTTCGGGGTCCTTCGCAAGATGAAAGCACTTCGTGACCTGGTTCATCGCGCCGTAGATGTAGTTGGGGTCGATGAAAGAGGGCGTGCCGCCGCCGAAATAGACGGTATCGAAGGTCTTATCCTTGAGCTTTTCGCCCCACATCTCGATCTCCTTGATAAGGCACGCCATGTACGCCTCGGCGTATTCGGTACGGCCTGAAAAGGAAGTAAAATCGCAGTAGGTGCACTTATGTTTGCAGAATGGGATATGCAGATAGATGCCTGCCATTATGGCCTCCAGAGATATTCGTTGAGATCGACAAAGTATTGCCCGCCGCGCTCAAAGGAAGGAACGCCCTCGGCGCGGAGCAGCCCTGCCTGCACTTCGGGCCCGCCGAAGGCAAAGGCGGGAGCGAGCCGCCCCTCCCTGTTGACGACGCGGTGGCAGGGAATTTCCCCCGCGCGCGGGTTGCGGTGCAGGGCATTGCCCACCTGACGCGCGGCACGCGGCCTGCCGATGGCGCGGGCGACGGTGCCGTAGGTCGTCACCTTGCCTGCGGGCACGCGGGAGATAAATTGATAGACGGCTTCGTCAAAGGTCATAGCTCCTCCAAAAAGTGCGCAGAAAGCGCAGAGAACGGGCGCGGGAAGGCTTGGGCGCAGGCGGCATCGTTCACCTCTTTTTCCAGCCAGATGAGGGAGAGCCAGCGACCCTGTTTATAGAGCGCTTGGGGAAGTTCCGCGGCGATATGATAGCCCGCGCGCTTATGAAAGGCGAGGCTCGCCTCGTTCTCGCCCGTGACGAGGGAATAGATGCGCCGATATCCGAGCTCCTTTGCGATGCGGGCGCAGGCATTTTCGAGCTTGGTGCCGATGCCGCCGCCGCGGGCATCACGGCGCACATAGAGGGAGAGGTCGCAGTCCCACGAAAAGGCGCGGCGCTCAAAGGCGGGCGCGAGATAGGCGTAGCCGAGGACCTCCCCTTCTTCCTCATAGACGAGGACGGGGAACGTGTTTTTAAGCGCTTGCATACGGGCGGAGAAGGTCGCGGGCGAGGGCGCGAAGTATTCGGCGGAGACCGTCGTCTGCTCCACATAGGGCGCATAAATTTGCAGCATGGCGGGATAGTCCCGCGCGTTGGCTTGGCGTAACATAGGCGTGTTGGTATTGTGGGCGGGGCGGGAGTAGGGGCGCGGCGCGGGAACTCCTTCCGCCGCGTGCCCGCTCTGCGGCCGCGCGGCACCTCCCCTTTCAGGGCTCCCGCAAAGATTTTGCGAAGCAAAAGATTTGTGGGAAAAGGAGCAGCGAGCATTGGAGCAAAGCCGCGAGGAAAACGAGCGGCTTGCATAATTTGCTCCGCTGCGACGCGGGAACTCCTTCCGTCTGCTTCGCAGACACCTCCCTCAGGGAGGGAGGCAAGGAGAAAGACGGTTGACTTGCGGCGACGAGGAGGCAAGGGGAAAGAGCGGAAAGGAGATGCGAGCAAGACGAGGAGCGCGCGGATTTGCCGCAGGGAGTTTACTATGACGTAAATGACCAAGGCAAAACGCAAGCGCGACAAAGTATTGCGACGCAGATGCTTTGCGCGCTTATTTATCCTTATTGGTTTTGAGGATCTCCATGAATACTTCGGAGGGGACTTCCACGGTGCCGATCTTGCGCATACGCTTCTTGCCCTCCTTCTGCTTTTCGAGCAGCTTTTTCTTGCGCGTGATGTCGCCGCCGTAGCACTTGGCAAGGACGTCCTTCCTCACCGCCTTCACCGTCTCGCGGGCGATTATTTTGCCCCCCACCGCCGCCTGCACGGGGATCTCAAAGAGCTGGCGCGGGATGGCGTCCTTCAAGTTCTCGCACAGCGTCCTGCCGCGCGTATATGCCCTGTCCTCATGCACGATGATGGAGAGCGCGTCGCAGATCTCGCCGTTCAAGAGGATGTCGAGGCGCACGAGCTTGCTCCGCTCGTACCCCACGATCTCGTAGTCGAAGCTCGCATACCCCTTGGTGCGCGATTTGAGTTCATCGAAGAAGTCGTAGACGATCTCGTTGAGGGGCAGGCGGTATTCAAGCTTGACGCGGCGGGGGTCGAGATAGGTCATGTCCTTAAAGACGCCGCGCTTATCCTGGCAGAGCTCCATGATCGCCCCCAGATAGTCGGGCGGAGAATACACTTCCGCCTTGACGATGGGCTCTTCCATGTACTCGATCTCGGAGACGGGCGGCAGGTGCGAGGGGTTGTCGACGAAGAATTCGCTGCCGTCCGTCTTGTGCACGCGGTAGGAGACGGAGGGCGCCGTCGTGATGATGTCGAGGTTGAACTCGCGTTCGATGCGCTCCTGGATGATCTCCATGTGCAGAAGCCCCAAAAAGCCGCAGCGGAAGCCGAAGCCGAGGGCGACGGAATTATCGGGCTCGAAGGTGAGCGAGGCATCGTTGAGCTTGAGCTTTAAGATGGCCTCTTTAAGGTCCAAAAACTTGCTGCCGTCAAGGGGGTAGATGCCACAGAAGACGACAGGCTGCACCTTCTTGTAGCCGGGGAGCGGCTCGGGCGCGGGGTCGTCGGCAAAGGTGACGGTATCGCCGACGGCGACGTCCTCGATGGACTTGATGGAGGCGGCGATGTAGCCCACTTCCCCCGCCGCGAGCTGTTCCTTGGGCTGTAAGTGCGGCGCGAACGCCCCCACTTCGGTGACGTCGTACACCTTGTCCGAATTGAAGGACTTGATCTTATCCCCCACCTTGCAGGTGCCGTCTTTGAGGCGCACAAAGAGGATGACGCCCTTGTAGTTATCGTAGTAGCTGTCGAAGACGAGGGCTTTCAAGGGGGCCTCCGTGTCACCCGAGGGGGGCGGGACCTGTTTTACGACCGCCTCCAAAATATCGCGGATGTTGGTGCCCTCTTTGGCGGAGACGCAGGGGCAGTTCTCGGCGTCGAGGCCGATGACGTCCTCGATCTCCTTCCTACACTCCTCGATGCGGGCGGACTGCAAGTCGATCTTATTGATGACGGGCACGATCTCTAAATCGTTTTCAAGCGCTAAGTAGACGTTGGCGAGCGTCTGTGCTTCCACGCCCTGCGTGGCGTCCACGACGAGGATGGCTCCCTCGCAGGCGGCGAGCGAGCGGCTGACTTCGTAGGTGAAGTCGACGTGGCCGGGGGTGTCGATGAGGTTGAGCTCGTACTCCTCGCCGTCGAGAGCGGTGTAGTACATCCTCACGGGCGTGAGTTTGATGGTGATGCCACGCTCGCGCTCGATGTCCATGCTGTCGAGGAGCTGCTCCTCCATGTCGCGCTTGCTCACTTGCCCCGTGAGCTCCATGATGCGGTCGGCGATCGTCGATTTGCCGTGGTCGATGTGGGCGATGATGCAGAAATTGCGTAAATTGCGGTTGGGTGCTGACATAAGTGTTCCTGTAATTTTACTCCCTCCGTCTCATCATCGGCATGCGCCGAATGATGAGCCACCTCCCCGAAGAGGAGGTTAAAATGGGGAAAAGGAATTTACTCCCTCCGCCTCTTCGGGGCACCTCCCTCGGAGAGGAGGTTAAAATAGTGTTCTATCCCAATTATTATAGCGGGTTTGGGGAAGATTGGCAAGTGCAATCGGCGGGAGAACGGGAAAAATTGTGCTAAGGGGCTTGGGGCGGCCCCATTTTGTTGACTTTCACGCGCAAAAAACGTATAATAATGCCGTTCGTCACAAATTTACGCAGTTTTATGCGCATATGCGCGCAAGTCCCGACCATGCGGCGGGCGGCGCAGGGTCTTTTTTATGCTTACACTCGAGAAAGTCAAGGACGCACAGCGCGTCCTGCGCGAGGCGGCGCTTGAGACCGCCGTCAGCCATGCAGGCATCCCCAACGATGCCGAGATCTATCTCAAGACGGAAAATTTACAGCGCACGGGTTCCTTCAAGCTGCGCGGCGCTTACTACAAAATTTCCCAGCTCTCCCCCGAGGAGAAGGCGCGCGGGGTCATCGCCTGCTCGGCGGGCAATCATGCGCAGGGCGTGGCGCTCGCGGCGCAGAAAAACAAGATCCCCGCCATCATCTGCCTGCCCGAAGGCGCCCCCATCTCCAAAGTGGAGGCGACGCGCTCGTACGGGGCGGAGATCTGCCTGGTGCCCGGCGTCTATGACGACGCCTACAACCGCGCATTGCAGCTGCAAGAGGAGCACGGCTATACCTTCATCCACCCCTTCGACGACGAGGACGTTATCGCGGGCCAGGGCACCATCGGCCTCGAGATCTTAAAGCAGCTGCCCGACGTGGACGCCATCGTGGTGCCCATCGGCGGAGGCGGGCTCATCGCGGGCGTCGCCTTTGCCGTCAAGAACATCAACCCGCGCGTGAAAATTTACGGCGTACAGGCGGCGGGCGCGCCCTCTATGGCCAACTCGCTGCACGACGGCGCCATCGAGACGCTCCCCTCCGTCTCCACCATCGCCGACGGCATCGCGGTGAAACAGCCCGGCCGCCTCACCTTTGAGCTTTGCAGAGAGTATGTGGACGACGTCATCACCGTCACCGACGACGAGATCGCCGCCGCCATTTTAACGCTCATCGAAAAGCAGAAGATGATCGCAGAGGGCGCGGGCGCGACCCCCCTTGCCGCCGTGATGGCGGGCAAGCTCCCCCACCTCAAGGGCAAGAAGGTGTGCTGCCTCATCTCGGGCGGCAACATCGACGTGACCATTTTGAGCCGCGTCATCCAGAGGGGGCTTCTGATGACGGGCAGGATGTGTACGCTCAACATCGAACTTTTGGATAAACCCGGGCAGCTCGTCGCCGTCTCCACCATTATTGCAGGGTGCGGGGCGAACGTCGTCGGCGTCCACCACGAACACGCGCACGCGGGCAGCGACGTCATCGGGTGCTCTCTGCGCATCGATATGGAGACCAAGGACTTTGCGCACATCGCCGCCATCCGCAAGGCGCTCGAGGACGCGGGCTTTAAGATCCTTGAATAAAGAAGTGCATCGAAAAGTGCCGTCCGAAGGGCGGCATTAAATAAAATAAGTTGGAGGTCAAATATGCAGAAAATTTATACGGCGGATGCGCCCGAGGCCATCGGGCCCTATTCGCAGGC
>CALVTT010000022.1 GCA_944363045.1 uncultured Clostridia bacterium
AGGGCGATGTAGAGATCGCCGCGCGGGAGGACGGTATCCTCCGCCTCTGCGCCCACGCCCGCAAGCGCCATGTCGAGGAAGCCCTCGGGGATGCCGGCTTCAAGCAGCACTTCGCCGTAGGTGGGCACGATGCCGAAGGAGAAGTAATACGCCCCCGCGACGGTGTTGAGGTCTGCGAGCGCATTGGCGACGTCGGGGATCTCCACGCCCTCCTCCTGGATGTAGCTCGGCTCGCCCTCCACGCCGAAGATGAGGGGGCTTGCGACCTTGCCCGCCGCCCTCACTTCCACGGGCTCGAGCATATCAAAGAAGCTCTCGCTCTCCTCGGAGAGCGCCTCGCCGCCCTGCTCTGCAAGCTGCGTTAAAATGTCCGCCCAATCGAGGGTGAAGGAAGTCCCCTCCTCGAGCGAGAAGAACGTTTTGCTCGATTGGACGTGGGCGGTGAGGAATTCGTCCTCCTCGAGCTCTTCAAAGCTCTTGCCGCCCTCCTCCTCGCCGTCCGTGCCCTTCCAGACGTCGAGCACGTTGACGGTGGGCGCCTCTTCGAGGAAGAAAAGGCGCACGGTGCGCTCCTCCCCCTCCACCGTGACGGAGACGTCGAGCGAGTTGCCGCTGTTGACGTTCTCCTCCCCGTAGCGAGAGCGCACGGAGGCGAGCTGTTCGTCTGAAAAGCCTCCCTCGCCCGTGCTCTTGACGATGAGATCGGAGACGTTTTTTTCGCGGTAGCTCTCGGCAAGGGAGCGGCCGATGACCTCGCCCGAGGAGCCGACGCCCGAGATGAGCCCCACGCTGACCACCACGATGAAGATGATGGACAAAAAGCGCATGATGTGCTTTTGGAACATCCGCGCCAAAGTTTTGAGATAGGTCTTCATTTTACCACTCGATCTCCTCAATGGGCATGGGATGCTCGTTTTTGACGATGTTTTCGATGCGGCCGCTCTTGATGTAGATGACGCGATCCGCCATATCTTTGAGCGCGGCGTTGTGCGTGACGGCAACGACGAGCTTGTTCCTCTCGCGCGCGACGTCGTATAGCACCTTTAAGATGCGCTTGCCCGTCACATAGTCGAGGGCACCCGTGGGCTCGTCGCAGAGGAGCAGCCGCGGGTTCTTGGCGATGGCGCGGGCAATGGAGACGCGCTGCTGTTCGCCGCCCGAGAGCTGGGCGGGGAAGTTGTTCATGCGCTCCTCAAGCCCCACTTCTTTGAGCGTTTCGGCGGGGTCGAGATGGTCTTTGCAGATCTCCACGGCGATCTCCACATTCTCGAGCGCCGTCAGGTTGGGCATCAGGTTATAGAATTGAAAGACGAAGCCCACGTCCTCGCGCCGGTAGCGGCAGAGGCCCTTTTTGTCGAGCCCCGTCACTTCGCGGCCGCCGAGGACGATCTTTCCCTCCGTGGCGTCGTCCATGCCGCCGAGAAGGTTCAAAAGCGTCGTCTTGCCCGCGCCGGAACTTCCCAAAACGACGACAAATTCGCCGTCCTCCAAAGAAAACGAGACGTCCTTCAAGGCCTCCACGTCCACAGAACCCGAATGGTAGGTCTTGCCGACGCCCTCGAGCGTAAGAAAACTCATATCGCGCACCTCCCGCGGGCAGCCCTGCCCGCCCGCCGTGCGGCTGCCGTACACCCGCACTTGTTCATATTATACTTTACTCCGCAAAGTTAAACACTTTATCAATTTGCGGTGAAAATATTGTGAAAATCCCCGCAGAGCAAGTCTGCGGGGATCCCCCTCCCTTACGGGAGATTCAGTTGATGCCTGCGTTGAGCTTCTCTAAAAGAGCGTCGAGGTCTTCGCCGTGGACAGCGACCGCCTCGGCGACCGTCTCCCCGTGGGCAAGCGCACAGCCAAAGCAGTGCATACCCGCCGAGAGCAAGATCTCGGGCGCGTCGGGGTTGAGCTGCAGCACTTCGGAAATGAGCGTATCCGCCGTTATCTTCGCCATGATAGTACTCCTTTTAAGTCTCTTATGACTTTATTATACCACAGGGAGGACGGTTTTACAACTCATTTTGCAAAGTTTTTTGCCGCGGACAGTATTCGCGCGAAAAGCGGTCGCGGAAACTATCGCGTGGAAAGCAGTCGCATGATCTATCGCGTGGAAAGCTTTTCAGCTACAAGCCCAACAGATAGTAGACGATCCCTACCGCCGTGCCTGCCGACACCCCGAACACTAAGATAGGCCCTGCGACGAGGAACATCTTGGCTGCCATGCCGTAGACGTAGCCCTCCGTCTTGAACTCGATGGCGGGCGAGGCGACGGAATTTGCAAAGCCCGTGATGGGCACGATGCTGCCCGCGCCCGCCTGCTTCCCGATGCGGTCGTACACGCCGAGGCCCGTTAAGAGCGTGCCCAAAAAGATGAGGATGACGGAAACGGTGCCCGCGAGCACGTCGCCCGAAAGTCCTGCAAGTTCCAGCATGAAGCGGAAGAACTGCCCCAGCGTGCAGATGAAGCCGCCGATCATGAACGCCCTGCCGCAGGTCAAAAAGTGCTTGGTGGGCGGCGCAAAGGAATTGACATATTTGAGATAATTTTCGCTGCGGCGCGCAAGTTCCTTCTCCGTCATGCCTTCTCCCCTGCGCGCCCATGCGGGCGGCCGTCCTCCCGCCCGAAGGCGGGGATGCAGCTCTCCCGCTCCTCCCGCGTCTTGCCGGGGAGCTCGTCACGTCTTTCTTTCATGCCCTCAGTTTGGCACAACCGGCGCCCCTTCATACCTCTTTCCGCTCGGATATAGTCAGATATAGGAGGCGAGAAGGTCGTAGAGCGTCGCGTAGTACTCGCCCAGATAGGTGCGGGCGAGGGAGTCCATCGCGTATGCTTCGAGGCGGGCCTCGGCGTCCGAGGTGATGTCCATGTAATAGGAGCGCACCACGAGGAAGCGCTGGGAGGCGGAGAGCGTATAGTTGGGGTTTTCGGGATAGCGGTAAGGGCCCTGTTCGTTGCCGTCGCCCGCGTCGAGATCGTAGGCGATCTGATATAAAAGATCGTCCTTGACCGCCGCCACCCTTTCCTCCGCCGCCTCGTCGATGGCTTCCGCGCGCGCATCAAAGTAGGTGGAGCGCGCCGTGCCGTTCGAGAGGAGCTCCTTGAATATCTCTCCCTTCTCCTCTTCCGCCGCGGCGAGGATCTCGTTCTTTTCCGCCTGCGCCGCGCGCACCATCGCCATCTGCACGGCGTTGAGGTCGGAAAACTCCTCGTCCGAAAGGTCGATGATGTCGATGATCATTCTTTGCCCTCCCGCAGCCTTAAAATGAGGCTGCCCAGCTTCGCCCGTCCGCTGCTCCGCACCCGAAGGGCAAAGGCGCTGCCTTTCAGGGGCGGAGAGAGGCGGATGTCCTCACCCGCCCTGCCGCGCACAAAGCGGGGCAGCCCGCGCGCGGGGCGCACCTCGAGGCGGAAACTGCCCTCCCCCTCCACGCGCACGCCGTCGAGATAGCGGATCTCTGCAAGCCCGAAGTCGGAGAGCGGAAATTCGAGCAGCATCTCCCGCTCCCCCGCCCCTTTCTCGTCGAGGGCGTACAGCCTGCCCCCTTGCAGGAAGAAAAATTGCTTCCCGCCGAGGACGTCGTCCGCTTCCAGCCGCAGAAGCGCCGCCCGCTCGCCCGCAAGAGAGAGGATACAGCGCTCGCCCGACAGCAGGGTGAGGGCGGCATAGTAGCTCTCCCCCGCCGAGGCCGCCCTGACGCCCTTTGTAAAGTCGACAAGCCCCTCGCCGCAGCCCTCGACGGCCGTGACCGCCTCCCCCTTGAGGGAGAAGATGCCCTCCTCCGTACAAAAGAGGATGCGGCTGCCGCAGGCGGCGACGGAGGAAGCTATGAGGCTCCCGAAAGCGCAGGGGATCTCCTCCGCCTTAAAATCGAGGAAGTCGCCAGGTGCCGTGAGGGCGGTGATGCCGCGCTCGCGGAAACAAAGCAGCCTGCCGCGGTGGGACAAAAGCCTTTGGATGGCGCCGCCCGCCGAGGGAAGGACGATCTCCCCCGCCCCGTCCGCCGATATCGTCCAATCGGCGGGCAAGAGCGGAGCGGAATAGGAGAGCGTCTCCCCCGAGGCGATAAAGAGCCGCTCGCCGTGCAGCGCCATCGCACTGCCCGTGGGCGCGCCTTCGACCGCCTCCGCTCCCTCCGCGCCGAGGAGATACAGCCCCGATGCGGTGAGGGCGCAGTACTCCCTGCCCGTCTCCCCGACAAAGGACAGCACATCGAGGGGCGGAGAGGAGAGCGAAAAGCTGTCCTCCCCCTTATAAAGCGCCGTTCCGTCCCACAAAAAGCGCACGCCGTCTTCCGTCCGAAAGAGCCGCTCGCAGCCCGCGGGAAGCTGCTCTATGAGCCTGCGCCCGCCCGTGGAGAGGAGGGCTCCCCCTCTTTCGGCGGCATTGAGGGCGAACACCGCCGCCCGCCCGCTCCTTTCCCGGAAGAGGGAGGGCCTGATGCGCACGCGCTTTGGCGTAAGGGCGGGAAAGTACAGCGTTCCTGCCGTCATACCCACCTCCTCGCACGCACGCTGAGGGCGCGGCGGGGAAGGCCGGCGGCACGCACGGCAGCCAAATAGCGGCTGTCCCACAGTTTTGCCTCCTCGAACATCCCGCGGGAGAGGCAGAACTCGCGCGCCGTGCCGAAGGAGAGGAGGCGCGCCGATACCCTGCCGTAAAACTCGCTCTCGCCGTCCATCTCCTTGGGTGCGGGGGAATAGCAGTAGCGCACCGTCACCTTTCCCTGCTCCTTTGCGGGCAGGAAGAGCCCCTCCTTCCTCGGTTCGAAGGCGATCTCGCGCCCCGCCGTGAGCGCCGCCCTTACCCCTGCCGGGGCATAGGCGAAGCTCTCCCACGGGATGAGATGCTCCTCCGCTTCGAGGACCTCCTCCGCCTTTAAGGGGAGGTAGTCGACGGCGAGCTCGTTCTCCACCAGGTTATAGCAGCGCAAGAGCGATGCGAGCTCCCCCGCGGGCGTACCGTCTTGAGGAAATTCTTCGAGCTGCTTTTTCAGATCGGCCCTTGCAAGATGTTCTGCGGCAAGCGCCAAAACTTCTTTTACCGTCATCTCCCGCCTCCCTGCGCTTATTCGGTGATGCCCTTCAGCATACCCTGCCCCACGGGGCGGTAGCACATGAGCTCGGCGTACTTGACGAGCGTCGCCGTGTAGACGGGCTTGCCGGGGACCTGCTTCAAGATCCTGCCGTCCTCGCCCTCCAGCCACTGCCAATCGCACAGCTGATGGAGCCCGAAGTCGTTGGTGTTGAGAAGGTACATCGTGCCCTTGGGGCAGAAGCGGTCGGCAACGACGGGGATGCCGTTGAACGAGAGCGCACGGTAGCCGCCCGCAAGCTCGACGGGATCCATCTTGCGGTAGGACGAGAGCGCCGAGATGAGCTTGCGGCGCACCCCGCGCGAACAGACGATGAAGTTGACCTTGCCGCCGCCGTATTCCTCGACGCCGTCGATGGCCTCTTGCAGGGCGTCCTCGCTCATGGTGCCGAAGGAGCTCTTGGTGTAGGGCGTGAGCCAGCTCTTGCCCTCGCGCGTGATGCCGTAGAGCTCATCCGCCTCGAAGATGGCTTTGAGGCCGGTGATCTCGAGGTCCTTGGAGTTTTGGAGAAAGAGGGTATCGCTCTGCGTCGGGCCCGTGATGTTGCCCTCAAAGGTGATCTTATTGCCCGCTCTGTCGACGGTGGCGATGACCGCGCCCGAAACATCGAGCGTGTCCATCGTATAGACGTCCACCACCATGCCCTCTGCAAGATTGATGGTGCTGTCAACGTTCAAAATGTTGCTGCCCGCCGAGGGCGCCGCCGAAATGGTGGCAAGTTTGCCCGTGCCGTCGCCGAAGAGCATACGCGAGAAGTTGAAGGAGCTCGAGCGCACAAGGCTGTCCATCTCGTCGTTGAGCAGGTTGACGAACGCGCCCTCGCTGTTCTCGGAGGCGCGGATGGCCTTATCGCTGATCTCGATGGTGCCGTAAAGGTTTTTGAGGGGAGCGACGAATTGGGCATAGCCCGTGGAGAGCGCCTTGGGGAGCTCGCCGTCCTCCGTGCCCGCGCCGATGCCGCCGTGGACCCCGAAGCGCACCGCCTTCCTTACGTCTTTTCCCCACACGTCGGAGGTGGTCTTCTTGATCTCGGCAAGGAGCGGGTTGACCGATTTGTCGAGCTGTTCGCCCACCACGCCGAGGTAATAGGACTTCAATACGCTGTCTGCTGTCTGAGTCGTGATCATACTTTAATCTCCTTTCTTTGCAGTTTTGAGGTAGCCGAGCGCCAGCCTGCCCGCCTCCTCGAATGTCTTTGGCCGCACTGCGGGAGCCGTGACCCCCGCGCCCTTCTGCATCATCAGCGGCACGCGCTCGAATGCCCGCAGGGCCTCCACCGCGGGAGGCAGAGGCTTTTCCGCCCCCTCTCCCTCCGGGAGCGCGTTCCGGACCGCGCCCGCGGGCATCTCAGCCGCACCGCCTTCCGTGCAAGCTGCTTGTTCGCACGCCGAGGGCTGCCCTTCTCCCTGCGCATGGGGCGGGGCAGCCTTTTTCGCCTGTTCGAGCGCCCGAAGCCGCTGGCTGCGGCGGGTAAATTCTGCTTCGAGCGTCTCGTATGCGTGCACGAGGGCAGCGACCGACTTGAATTTGGGAGGCAGCCCGCCTTGAGTGGACTGCGCCTCCGCCGCTGCATCCTGCGCCCCGGCGACCTCTGCCGTCACACTCTCCGCCGTCTTAGTTCCGGCTGCCCCTTCTTCCATGACCATCGTGTTCTCCTCTTTCATCGTTTCCTCCTATCTCAACTTTTTTACTCCCTCAGTCATGCCATCGACGCCTGCGCCGAGTGGCATGACAGCTCCCCCGCTCCCCAAAAAATACTTCGTCTTTTTTTGGGGACCCCGGGGAGGCGCTTATAGTAAGGTGTATCTTTTTATCTCCCCTGCAGCTCCCGATGCGCCGCGATGTGGGCGGCGATGCGCGCCTTGACGCCCTCCTCCCGTTCCCCGCCCGAGAGCAGGGCGCGGGTGTGCTCCGTGATGTGCACGGCGTGATCGTCGTAGCCGTCGGGCTTTACTTCCCGCTCGCGCAGGACGATGTTCTCCCGCTCCGCCTTTTTGAGGTGCAGATGGGTGATGTCGCGCGCGTTCTCGAAGGAGCCGTAGCCGAAGGCATCCAAAATTTTATTGCGCGTGTCGTCCGAGAGCTTTCCCTCGCCGTCCTGCAAGAGCCCCGCGCGGAAGAGGGACAAGATCTCCTCCTTCACCTCGGCGGGCGTGCGGTCGT
The DNA here is from genome assembly GCA_944363045.1 of uncultured Clostridia bacterium. Lineage (GTDB taxonomy): Bacteria > Bacillota > Clostridia > Christensenellales > Borkfalkiaceae > Gallimonas. Next base: position 7,255 of record CALVTT010000022.1, read on the forward strand.
ACTCCGTCAAAAATTCCACGTCGTCGGCGGAGATGTCGCTGCGGTCGAAGTAATAAAGTTCGGTCTCGCCGCCCTCCCCCGTCATGCGCAGCAGGCGCTTGTTGGCAGCGAACTGCTTATAAAGGTGCAGGACCTGCCTGCCCGCCGCCCTGACGGCGCGCTCCACGCTCTCCACGCTCGCCTGCATACGGTTGGTGTCCTGCTCCAAAAGAAGCTGCAGACCCGAGGCGGAGGTCACGCGGTAGGCGGATGAGGACGAGCGCGAGAGCTCGCTCATGCCCGAGACGAGGATAAACTCGTTGGCGAGGCGTTCCTCCTCCTCGCGGAAATCGGAAGGAAGGGAGCCGAAGTCCAAAAAGTGCGGCTCGTTCGCCCCCTGGCGGTAGACGATGACGCGCCCGGGCGCCAGCCCCTCCTCGGCAAGCTCCTCGGCGTCGAGAGAGCCGTCCTCCACGGCGAGCACGCCCATCGAGAGCCTGTTCAAAAATTCGTGCTTGCGGTTGCGCACGGCGTTGTAGGCGCGCTGCAGGGGCACCATGCGGTCGACGATGCTCATGCCGAAGAAACTCCCGGGAAGCTCGGTGCACGTCTGCCGCACGAAGGGGAAGGTGCGCTCCCCCCGCTCGCCGTTCTTATAGGGGAGCGGACCCTCATAGAGGAGCACGCCGCCCGCCGCGATCTCCAGTCTTCCCTCGGGATAGGCGCTGTCGGGGCGGGTGTAGCGCTCGATGAGGATCTCCGCGTCCTCGAGCGCGGGAGCTTGCGCCCCCATACCGGGGCCCTTCCTGCCGCCCGCCGCCGTATAAGGGGAGAAGGAGGTCCCCTCCACCCTGCGGCCGGGGAGCTCGGCGCCGAAGCGCTCCAAAATGTCGCTCACGGGCACCGCCTTGGCATGGATGAGGCTTTTCACCTCCTCGAGGCTCTCTGCCGTCAGGCGGTCGGGGTACACCTCGAAGGGGGAGAGCGGAACGATGCCGACGTCGCCCTCCCGCACGGGCCTCTCCCCCTCCGCGCCGATGAGCGCCCCCTCCTCGAAGTTCCAGACGATCTTGTAAAAGGAAGTGCCGCACACCTCCGACCACAGCGTCGCCCTTGCGATGACCGCGTCGAGATCGAGCCGCCCCCTGACCGCCTTCAAGATGTTGGAGCAGAGGCGGGCGGCCTTCATGTCCTCGGGGCTGTCCGAAAAGGCGCGCACGGTGAGCGAGGGGCGCACCTTGGCAAGGCGGGCGAGACGGGCGTCGATCGTGGGCGCGATGTGGTTGAAGCACCCGCGCGACTGCCAGAAATAGGCGGCCTCCTCGTCCTCGATCTCCCCCAGCGGGGAGATGCCGCAGTATTGGTTGCCGCTGAGAAAGTTCATGTCGATCTGCCAGCCGCGTTCGAGCGTCCTCCTCTCCTCCTGCCGGCGCAGAAAGTCGGCGGTGATGTCGCGGGCGAGCGCCTCCCGCCGTGCCTCCTCCATGCGCGCCTGCGTTTTACTTGCTTCATCCTTCATCCTTTTCCTCCTTCAAGCGGACGATGAGCCGCTTCTTCTCTGCCTCTAACTGTTCGTCGCTCATGCCCGCAAAGTCCTGCCCCTCCATGAGGAGGCGGGCGGCCTTGAGGTCGGGCGGGATGTCCTTCCTCGTCTCCCGCCGCTTGACGAGCGTGAGCTGTCCGTCGGTCACGCCGTATTCCTCCGTCACTTCTTCGACGGAACACCCCAGCGCGACCTTCAAGATCGCATTCCTTACTTCTTCATCCAAAACAAACTCCTTTTTTCGTAGTTCTTGCTCCTTCCGCCGCGGCGGTGCAGAGAGACCGTGCTCGCGGAAGCATTTCAAACTCACTTCAACTTCGGTTTGCGGCGGAGGGCGCGCAGGAGGCGCTCCTTTTCGCGCTGCACGTCGCTCACCGTTTTCTGCTCCGTGTGGTGCGGGCGGCTCATGAGATAGTAGCGCAGCTCGTCGAGAGCGTGGTCGTCCTTCTTTTCGGGGTTGTCCCCCTTGCCCCAGAAGTAGCCTTTAAGCTCGCGGATGAGGTTGGTGCAGCAGGAGAAGATGTATATATCCGGCTGGCCGTTGCCGCGCTTCAAGTAGCTCTTCACCCGTGCGATGCCCGCAAACATCTCCTTGTTGACGCGGGGATCGACGAGGATGCCGCGCTCATAGAAGAGCTCGGAGACGCTCTTTTGCGAGGCGAGCGTGCGCTGTCCCGCCGCCGGGTCGATGAGGGCGCGCACCCGCCCCGCGCCGTCCTTTTTCCAGCCCAGCGCCTCGCTGATCTCGTGGATGCGCCTTGCGTGATAGTCGACGTCCTCCCCCGCCTTGTAGTGCTCGGCGACGACATAGACGCTGCCGTCATAGTCCACGGCATACCAATGCGCGGAGAGCGGGTTCTTAAGGCCGGGGTCGATGGAGATATTGTCCTGCCACTCTTTCGGCACCTCGAAGGGCTCGATGACGTGCACGCTCTCATCGAACTCGGGATAGACGAGCCCCTCACGCGCCGCAAAGCGGCCGTAGCGGCGAGATTGCAGCGCCGTCTCGTCCATCGTGCTTTCGAGAAGGGCGATCTCCTTCTTGGAAAGATAGGGGTTATCCGCCCACTCCATGAACTCATACCATACCTCGGGGTTGTTCTTCCTGTTGAGATAGATCTCGTCGTAGAGGAAGGTGAGCCCTTTGAGGGGGGTCATGGTGCCGAAGATATCCCCCCGCCTGTCGAGAACGCGCATCAGGCACTCCTCGTAGATGTCTCTTGGGGGCTCCTCGTCGAACCAGACGAAGTCCAAAGAGCTCCCCTGGAACTTCTCCCGCCCTTGATCGCAGCTCTTGAAGCCGATGACGCCCGTGCCGCCCAGCTCGTTCCTGACGACGATCTGATCGATGACGCCCGAGGCGGGGCTGTCCTTCCTGCCGCTGAGCATGACGATGTCGACGATCTGATCGGCGCGGAGGTAGGACAAAATTTTCTTCTGGGCGACGTCGCGCTGCACCTGCTGCGAAAGCGACACCACCCAGCCGAAGACGTTCTGCCTGTTCTTGCGGTAGGGATGGACGCCGCGCGCCATCCACACCGCCTCCACCGCGCCGCACTCCGTCTTGCCCGAGCGGTTGCCGCCGAACACCCAGCGGTTGCGCTTTCTGCACTTGTGGAAGGCCATCTGCTTTTTGTGGATGCGGCGCCCCTTGTTGTAGCGGGCGAGCTTATCCGCCGCCGCCCGCCGCCTCTGCTCCGCCTCGATGGCGGCGATCATGTCGATGATTTCGTTCATATTCGCCAAAACCTTCCTTATCCCGCTCCCCGCTTTGCATTATGATAGCGGCTATGAAACCATTCATCCTGCTTGCCGCCCTCATCCCCCTGCTCTTTCCCGCTCCCGCCCTGCGCGCCGCTGCCGCAGCCGAAGAGACGCCCGCCCCCGCCGAGGTGTATGCCGTCGCCGCCCGCGGCGACGTGTGGTTGTACGCCGAGGAGAACGAGGAGAGCGGGCTCTTCCTCCTGCCCTACACCTACTATGTGCGCGTGACGGAGCGCGGGGAGGAGTATTCCGCCGTCGTCTACGGGGAGGACGCCGCCCCCTACCGCGCCGTCAAAGGCTATTGTAAGACGGAGATGCTCACCTTCGTCGACTTTATCCCCGAACGCCCCTTTTTGCAGCTGGAAGTCACCGTCACCTATACGGTCCCCGGCACCTCCTCCGAGATGGGGAACGGCACCTTCGACGAGATCGAGCGCGCCTTCCACTACTACGGCACCAGCTATCTCGGCACCCAGCGCTACTTCTATGTACTCTCGGACGGCGTCTTTGACTACATCCCCGCCGCGCGCGACGTCAACTATGAGCTCAACACCGACTACCTCACCGAGACAGCGGGTCCCGCGCCCGAGGAGCCGCCCGCCTCCGAGCCCGCTCCCTCCGCCGCGCTCTCGGGCTGGCAGATCGCCGCGCTCGTCCTGGGCGGGGCAGCCGTCGCCGCCATCGCCTTCTTCGTCCTGCGCGGAAGGAGATCTCCCGCGCCCTCCGAAGGGGAATTTTGACGCCCCGAGAAGCAGACGCCCCGCTCCCTGCGGCGGTCGGTGAGCCGCCGCTCCATGCCGCTCTCGAGCGCCGAGAGGATGCGCATGAGGGGAGAAAATCCCTCAAAGTCGGCATAAAAGGTCTCCTTTGAACAGCCGCGGCAGCAAAGGTTCAAAGCGATCTTTTTCAGCAGCGCGTTCTGCTTGCGGAAATAGCTGCGCTCCGAACAGCCGAACGGCTGCCCGCCGCTCCCGCCGCCCTGCCCGCCCGTGCGGCGGAAATACTTATATTCGAGCAGGAAGCGCTCCCGCTCGTCGCAGTAAGAGAGCGCACGCTCGAGCTGCGCCTTCCAAAAAAGCAGCCTTTCCGCATACTCCATGTCCGCCGCGATGCTCTCCATGAGAGAGAGCGTATCGCGCGGGCTGCGGTAGGAGAGCCCTGCCCGCACCCTTGCCCCCTCCCTGACGGCCTCCGCCAGCATCTCCGCACGCGGGTACGCATAGAGCAGCGCCCGCACATAGTTATATTCGTTCATCACTTCGCTCCGTTTTCGCACCGCTCAAGATGCGAACATTTGTTTATATTTCTATGATAGCACGAAAATGTGGCACCCGTCCGCCAATATGCCAAAATTTTTTGACTTTTGCAAAAATTTTTTTTGGCGGGCCGTCTCTGCCCCCGAACGAAGCGCCAAGAGCGGCAAAGCGCGGGGTTTTATGCCCTGCCTGCAAAATATGGGAGGGTTTTTCTTTTGATTTCCTTGTCTTTTGCGCGCGCGCGTGTTATAATTGTTTCTATGAATACGCGCACGAAAACCATGTTTGCCCTGGGAGGGGCGCTCACGCTCGCACTGTGCGGCGGCATCCTTTTGACTGCCCCTGCGGGCATCGAGGCCTCGGCGGTCGCCGTGCCCTCGCTCTTCCTCCCCGGCAGCTATGAGGAATATCTCCCCTTAGAATATCCTACCGATGCCGCCATGTCGGAGCACTATATCGCCGTTGCCGACGGCAATACCCTCTATCTTTACGACCGCAGCGAAGGCGCCTACACCGCCTATACGCATAGGGCAGCCCTCGCGGAAGTGGAATTCGCGGAGGACGGCAGGCTGTTCTTCAACGACCAAAACGCCCAGCTCTACCAATACAGCTACTCGACGCAGACGGCGGAGATCCAGACCAACGTGCCCTGCGCCACCTTCCTCATCGAGGGGAACACCCTCTACACGGCGGCCGTCGCGGGCGGTACGACGACCCTCTATGCCATCCCTGCGGACAGCGCCGCCATCTCCTTCGACCGCGCGGAGACCATCGATCAGCTCTCCTCTTATGCAGGCGCCTCTCCCCGCCTTGCCTTCTTAGAAGGCGTTTTATACTGCGCGTTCAACCATCTCGTGACCTCTTGTACCCCCACCGAGAAAGGCTACACCATAAACACGCAGCTGCTTGCGGGCTCCTCGACGGACGCCTCCGGGCTTTCCGCCTTCACGGTGCATGAGGGGGAATTTTACTACGCCGTCAACGGCACCCTCGACAGGGACGGCCTGTACCGCACCGTGCTCAACAGCGGCAGCGAGCTGCTGTTTGAAGGCAGCGGGTTCACCTCCCTCTTCTCCTATGACGGCACCCTCTACGGCGTGCAGAACGGCTCGGTGCGCGCCTTTTCGACGGAAAACGGGGCGCAATTAACGGGCTATGAGATCGGCGCGGGCTCAAGCGCGCCCAACCGCATCTCGGGCGCGGGCGAGACGGTGCGCGCGGGCGATCTGCTCGTCATCGCGGACGAAGGAAACCGCCGCGTGCTCGTCTATGACATCGGAGAGGAGAGCTTTTCCTCCGTTCCCCTCGGCGGCGAGCCCGCCTGCGTGGCGACGGACGGCGAGAGCTTTGCCGTCAGCGTCGGCGACAGTATCTTCATCTACGGCCGCGGCGAAAGCACCCCCCGCTATACGCACACAGCGGAGAGCACCGTCTCCGGCCTCACCTGCGTCTACGGGACGTATTACTATGTGACCGAACACAGCTATTACGGCGTCGCCGAGGAGGGCGCACGCGAATTTACCCGTCCCAACACCGCCGTGCCCGTCGCCATCACCTCCGACCTCATGGGCAACATCTATGTGGCGAGCGCCTCCGCGCCCGGGCAGAGCGCCGTCGTCAACCGCTTTACAGAGAGCGAATTTTTGGACTACGCCTCCTCGGGCACCCCCGTCGGCGACGGCTGGGCGCTCCCTGCGGGCTTCCGCTCCCTCCGCGCCGACTATGAGGGCAGCCTTTACTACCTCTTGGGCAGCGCCCTTTACAGGAACAGCGTGCGGCTGGAGACCTTCGATGCCTCCTCCGCGCTCTATCACGGCACGGGCGGCAGCGCCCCTTCCCCCGTCTCCTTTGCCCTCTCCTTTGCAGACGGCACCGTGTATCTCAACTACGGCGACTTCATGCTCACGGCAGAAGTCTCCTTCCCCAACCTCGGGGCGATCCCGGCGGAGGGGCTCTATGAACAGCTGCATACGGCGCCCGCGGCGCAGTCTCTCTCCTATGTGGACGCGGCGGACGGAACGGTCGGCATCGCGGTCGACCTCTCCGCACTCGACGAAAACAGCAGCACCCTCGCCTATACTTCCCACCGCCGCATCGAAGGGGGGAGCGCGCTCGTCCTCGGCAGAGCGGAGCAGTTCCTGCTGCTCGCCCTCTATCGGGATCACGAATACGTCTGTATGCTCGTGCCCGAGGAAAGCTGCACGCCTGTCCTCAGCGAATGCACTGCGACGGATGAAAAGCGCCTCCTTTCGAGCGACGCCTCCCTGATGAGCTATCCCCTGCTCGTGGACTCGCTCACCGAAGAGGAGCTTCCCCGCGGGACGCAGGTCACCGTGCTGGCGGAGATCTCCCCTGCCGCAGGCTTTGCCTTCGCCGAAGTGCGCTACGGCGAAGACGGCCACGGATATGTCCTCCTTGACTATCTGACTAAGATCGCTCCCCTCCCCTCGCCCAACGACGAGTACCGCCTTGGCTACCTCAAAGCGAACGAGAGCGGCATCACCTTCTATGCCGCAGACGACCGCACCGAGACCATCCGCGTCACCGAGCGCACGCAGGTAAAGATCTATGAGGCAGAAAACGGCACTTTCGACGTATGCTTTGAGGACGATTCGGGCACGCTTTATACGGCACAGGTGACGGAGGATATGCTCGAGGCGGGCGGCGAGGACGCCCTGCGCATCAGCATCATCATCGTTCTGTGCGTCATTGCCGTGGGTATCGGCGCGGTTTATATACTTCTTGTGCCGAAGAAGACAAAAAATTGACTATACCCTATTGACTTTGTCGCAAAAAGGTGTTAATATAAGTACGATCAAAATAGGATGGTGGATAAAATGCAATATCTCTCCCCTTTGGTGCTTCAACGCGCCGATCCCTACTTGTACAAATTTAACAAAAAGTACTATTTTACGGGCACCTGCCCCGACTACGACCGCATCGAGCTGCGCTGTTCGGACACGATCAACGGCATCGCCACAGCGACCCCGCGCACCATTTGGGTGCGCCACAACACGGGCAAGATGGCATCGCACATCTGGGCGCCCGAGATCCACTACATCATGGGCAAGTGGGTCATCTACTTCGCGGCGGGCGAACTGCCCGGCATCTGGGACATCCGCCCCTATGCGCTCATCTGCGAGGGCGACGATCCCATGGAGGACAGCTGGGTGGAGGCAGGCATGATGCAGGCCGCCGAGGGCGATCCCTACTCCTTCACCGATTTCTCCCTCGACATGACCGTCTTTGAGCACCGCGGCAAGTGGTACACCATCTGGGCGCAGAAAGTGGGCATGGTCAACGGCATCTCCAACCTCTACATTGCCGAGCTGGAGAACCCCGTCAAACTGCGCACCGTGCAGGTGCTCTTGACGACGCCCGACTACGATTGGGAGCGCGACGGCGGCTTCTGGGTCAACGAAGGCCCCGCCGTCTTAAAACATCACGGCAAAGTCTTTGTCACCTTCTCCGCCTCGGCGACGGGCGCCTGCTACTGCATGGGCATGCTGACCGCCGACCTCAACTCCGATCTTCTCGATCCCCTCTCGTGGAGAAAGAGCCGCTGGCCCGTTCTGCAGACGGATGAGACGCTCAAAGTGTACGGCCCCGGCCACAACTGCTTCGTGCGCGGCGACGAGAACGAACATCTGACCCTTCTCCACTTCCGTTCCTACGAAAAGATCACGGGCGACCCGCTCAACGACCACAACCGCCATGCGCACGTGATGAAGCTCACCTTTGACGAAAACGATGCGCCCGTCTTCAGGCTCAACAAGGACGAGCTCTACAACACGCCCTTCATCAACGAGATCCAGAAGAACATCAACGATTGATAAGGAACGCCAATTCCTTTTCATATTTCCCTCACCCGCCTCATCCGAGGCGGGTTCCCTTTTTCTGGCGGGAGACAGAGTAAAAACGCCGCGGGGCGCTTGCATATTTTGCAAGCGCCCCGCGGCGGATATATTATCATTATTCAATTATCTCCGTAATGCGTCCACATACGGATGATGACGATCGTCTTCTCCTCCTCCATAACCTTATACACAAGGCGATGCTGCAAATTGATGCGGCGGGAATAGACATGGTCGAGATCGGTGAGTTTTTCCCACGGCGGGCAAAAGGGATCTTCTTCCAGAACGGACAGCAGCCGAAAAGCCTTTGCTTTCAGCGGACTCTTTACGATCATTGAAAGGTCTTTTTCCGCCTGCCGGGTAAAGACGATCTCCCAGCTCATTTGAGCGCCTCCCGCCAATCGATCTTTTTGCACTCGGAAAGCGGCGTCTCGGCGCCCTCATGGATGCTTTCCCGCATCCCGGGAACGGAGTAAAGGAAGCACGTCTCTTCCAGACTGCGCAGATATTCCTCGCTGACGATGGCGGCATTCCCGTTTTTTGTCGTCACGATGACAGTCTCATCGTTGACTGCCGCCGCATCCAGATAGTGAAATAAGTTCTTCCTGAGCGTTGTTGCGTTGGTGATGGACATCGTGAGCCTCCCCTCTTATTCTATGTACATTATAGCGTACATATTTCGTTTTGTCAAGTCTTTGGGGAAATATGCGGGGCTCAGCCGCCCTTTTTTGCCCTCTTTTCCTCTTTGCGGCGCTCTTTGCGCTCTTTGAGGCGCGCCTGAAAGAGAAGAAGGCGCTGGCGGGCGAGGTCGACGGCCTCGGGCGAGCGGCGGGAGCGAAGACCGGGAAACGCGCGGAAGAAGCGGCGGGGCAGGCGGGCGGCGAGCGCATCCAGCCGCTCGTCAAAGCGCTCGCGGGCGTCCTTCGCCTTGCCCTCGACATAGAGCGTCGCATCCGCCACTCCCTTGCCGATGAGCTCGGAGCCCACGCGCATACGCTTGGCGGCGCGGTCGATCTCCCCCAGGATGCGGTTGAGTTTCAAGACCTGCAAGACGGTGACGACAACATCGGCGATGAGGGCGGCGAGGCAGAGGCAGACTGCGAGCGTGCCCCAGAATTCGTTGAAAAGCCCTGTAAGCCAAGCGACGGCGGGATGGACGATCTCCACTGCGCAGAGCACGGCAACGCCCCATAGAATGGAAAATTCGAGGCAGATATAGCCCTTGAAGTTGAAGCGGCGGGAAGAATAATCCCACCACTTGTTGTGGAAGAAGCGCTCGAGCACCCAGCCCGTGACAAGCTCGATGAGGGTAGGCAGGGCGACGCCCACCAAAAAGACCGCCCATGAGCGGGAGATATACTCGCCCAAAATGAGGAGGACGACGACCATGCCCGTGCCGTAGATGGGGCAGACGGGACCGTTCAAAAAGCCGCGGTTGACGAACTTGCCCTGCGTAATGGCGTGGAAGGCGACCTCGGTCACCCAGCCGAGGAAGGAATAGACAAAGAAATAGGCGAACACCTCGTAGAGGGTGAGCGTGCCGACCATGATGTGCCGCATGAGTATCTCCTCCCCGCAGAATGCGGGCCTTAAAAAAGAGCGGGCTCTTTCGTGAGACGGGCGCGCCCCGCGCCGCAAAACTTGCGGCGCGGGGCGCGCGCTTTCACCGCTCAAAAGATGTCATATTCAACGGGGGTGCGGAAGAACTTCTCCGCCGCCTTCCCCCTTCTGCCGCCCGCAAGCGCCGCCATCAGCTTGGCATAGGCCGCCTCGAGGGTCATACAGCGCGCCTCGATGACGTTCTCGCAGTCTAAGAGCCTTCTGCCCACCGCATAGGCAGCCAGCGCGCTCCCCTCCCGCTCCACCTGCGTGGTGATGACGACGAGCCTGCCCGCCGCCGCAAAGCGTTTGACGGCTTCAAAATAGGCGTCTTCCTTGTAATTGGGCAGCCCGCCCGAACCGAATGTCTCTAAAACGAGGCCGTCGCACTTATCTTCGAGACAGCCAAAGACGGCGGGATCGAGGCCGGGCGTCATTTTGAGGACGAACACGCGCTCGTTGAGCTCGTGCAAAAAGGCGGGCGCGCCGTGCGGCTTCTCGCCGCGGAGGTAAAAGAAGGGCTCGCCGTCGCGCATGACGGCGACGGCGGGGAAATCGACGCTCGAGAAGGCGTTATAGCTCCTCGTCCTCGTCTTTTTGGCGCGCGTGCCGAGGATGACGCTGCCGTCGAAGACGATGCGCACGCCGTATGCCCCCTCGTCCGCGCAGAAGCGGAAGGCATCGTAAAGGTTGCGGCGGGCGTCCGTATCGCGAAGGTAGGCGGACTTCTGCGAGCCCGTGAGGACGACGGGCTTTTTGCTCCCGCGGATGAGATAGGAAAGGGCAGCCGCCGTATATGCCATCGTATCGGTGCCGTGGGTGACGACAAAGCCGTCAAAGGCGCGGTAGTTTTCTTCGACGATCGAGGCGATCTCAAGCCAATGCGGGAAGTAAACATCCGTACTATCGAGATTGAAGGGCTGCACCGTCTCGACGGAGCAAAATTCTGCGATCTCGGGCACGCACTCCAAGAGCTCCTCCGAGGTGAGCGCGGGCGCGAGGCCCTCCCCCGTCGGTTTGGAAGCGATGGTGCCGCCCGTGGCGATCATCAATATTCTTTTCTTGTTGCGGAACAAGGGCATATGCCTCCTTCAGCGCAGTTTGTTTTTGAGCGTTTCGAGGACGGCGCGGGGATAGCCGAGGTCGGAAAGGTACCCCTCTGCGCCGAGGGGAGAGACGCTTTGTTTGACTTTCGCCCCCGCAAGCTCCAAGAGGGCGGAGCAGAGCGGGACGAGCGCCTCCCTCTCCCCCGTCAGGAGCGCGCCCTCCTCCATTGCCGAAAGGCGGGAAAAGAGCGAGAAGGTCTCCTCGCTTGCAAAGAAGCCCTCCCCGCCCGCAACGGGCACGACGGTAAAGCCCGCGGGCGCCGTCTGCGGCGGTCCGCCGAAGAGGCAGGCAAAGACGTGAAAGCGGGTGAAGCGCTTACTATCGTAGCGCACGCCGCCGAGTTCGGTGCACGTTCTCCCCTCCCACACAAAGGAGCGCGCGCCGAAGGGCGCCGCCACGCGCTTGATGAGCGCCATATTGTAGGGCGCATCCCGCTCCTCCGCCATGAGGACGCGCTCGACGCGGGCGCATTGCAATCGATCGTGCGAGCCCACGGGCGCGAGCACCCGCTCCCCCGCCTTCACTTCAAAGGGGCAGCAATACCAATAGACGCGGCCCGCGATGTTTTCGTCCTCCGTGAAGCGGAGGGCGGCAAAGGTCACCATTCGTTGGGGAAGGGCGGATGCTCCTCCATCCACCAATCTTCGTAGTAGTGCACATAGGAGGAGCAGTTTTCGCTCACGTCGTCCGTCAAGGGGAGCGCGCTCTGCTGCCAAAAGGCGGTAACGAACGCCTCGCATTTCTCGATGGAAATGTCCTTCAAAAAGGCGGCGCCCAGCTCCAAAATGTCGGCAGGGCGGCGGGGGCAGGCGCGCACGGCGTCCTCGAGGCGGCGGTTGCAGGGAAAGAGCACGCGGTTCTCGATGAGGATGAGCCGGTAGACGGAGTAGACGATCTCCTGCGCGAGGTGGGCGCGCATATAGGCGTTATCCTCCTTGACGCAGGCGAGGAAATAGCCGCGGTTGAGCTGCAAATTGCCGTTGAAACAGCGCACTTTGGCGGCAATTTCCCCTTCGGGATAGGCGGAAATGCGCTCGACGATGCCCTCAATGCTCTCGTCCGCCGTATAGACGGTGAGGGCGCCTAGATAGGCGTTGCGGGTGGGTTCGCTGGCGCGCTCCGCCGCGAGCTCCAACACCTTCTTGCTCTTGAACTTGATGTCGAAATAGCCGCCCTCATAGGTGCAGTGCCCCGTGACGACTTCGGCAAGGCGGTTTTCCCTCTTGCGCCTTTCGTATTCCTCCTCCGTGACGACGATGACGGCGTCGATGTCCGAATCGGGCCGCGCGTTGCCGTGCACGATGGAGCCGTCCAAGATGACGGCGATGACGCCCTCTCCGCCCTTGTAATAGGAAACAAGATTTTTTATGCTCTCTTCGTGGTGTTTTAACATAGTCCCTCTTATGGAACGCTCTCCTAAGGGGCGCTTGCCGGGGCGCTCACGCGCTCTCCCTTCCTCCCCGCTCTTTTCCCATCCTGCGGAAAGAGCGGCCTTTTCGGCGTGCGTCAGCCGCTTCAAGTGCCATTCACGGCTCCTTGCCTCGTGCTCGCTCTCAAATTCTTCAAGATAGGCGAGGGTGACGGGCAGGCGGCTCCGCGTATATTTGGCTCCCTTCCCCGCATTGTGAGCGGCAAGGCGGCGCTCTTGATCGGTGGTAAAGCCCGCGTAATAGCTGCCGTCCGCACAACGCAGCAGATAGGCATAAAAGCGCTCAAGACGCCTCGCCATCGCCGTCGCTCTCCGAAGAGGCGGCCTTCTGCGCCCGCAGGGAGCGCTTGTATTCCACGCCGCAGGCGACGGCGCCCGCAATGAGGAAGCCGATGATAAAGCCCGCGACCGCCACGACGGCGATCCCGATGTCCCCCGAGACGACGGCGCGGTTGGTGGTGAAATGCACGCTCGTCTCCTGGCGGTAGAGCTGAACGGTAACGCTCTTCAAGTTGTTGGCAGCCGTCTGCAGGGCGGCGTACTGTTCGTGGAGCTTCGCATCGAAGGCGGTGATGTTCTCCTCGGTCAGATTGGAGATCTCGTTCTCGATCTGCACGTTGCGCACGACGAGTTCGGCGATCATCTCCGAAGCGGCGCCCTCGGACGAGGACGAGCCGATCTCCTTGAGGGCGGCGATCTTCTCCTCGTTGAGCACCGTCTCGCGCTGAAGCTCGAAGATGCGCTCCTCCCGCTCTTCCAGCGGCACATAGGCGTTTAACTCCAGCTCCCGCCTCAGATCGTCGAGCGCGCCCTGCCCGCAGGCGACCGCGGCCTCCGCACGATAGGCGGAGAGCGACTTCTCCCCGACCATATAGCCCGCGCGGTACTCGTCGATCCACTCGTCGTAGGCATCGAAGATATTCTCGCGCTGCTCCTGCATGAGGGCGATCTTATCCTCATAGGAGACGTCCGTGAACACGCTCTCGTCGATGACATAGGCAATGCTTGCCGCCCGTTCGACCACGTTTTCCATCGCCGCCTCTGCCAGGCTGCGGATGAATGCCTGCGCCGTATCGCGCGAAGAGAAATATTTGCTCTGTACGGTAACGGTATAATTCCCCGTCTGAACGTAGTTTTCGTTGACTGCGACAAATTCCGCCGTCACCGAGATGCCGTCCTCCCGCACCATCTTGCCCACGTCGACGGAGCCGAAGCGCTCATCCGAGGCCTGCACGGCGGAGAGCGCCTCCTCCGAGATGATGTCGCGGTAGGAAAAGGAGGAGCCGTCGGGATATTTCATCGTCTCGCTCCCGGGATAGGTGAGATAAAATCCCATCGAATATTCCTGTTTGAACGGGTTGACGACAAAGGCGACGAGCAGCGCAAGCACCGCCGCCAGCGCGACGGAGGCGAGCAGCACCTTCCACAAATGCCTGCCGATCATACGGCAGACTTCGCCGATCGTAACTCCCTCTTCATGTTCCGTTTGCATTCTTCTTCTCCGATATTTTAATATCTTTTTGTTTTATATGCCAATTATACCGTTTTTTTCCGCTTTCGTCAACCCCGCACGCGCCCTTTGCAGGAAAACGCTCCGCATCCGATCGGATGCGGAGCGCACTCTTACCCTTCCCGCCGAGAAGGTCAGCCCCTCTTTGCCGCCTCTTGCAGCACGGCGATGGCGCTCGCCCTGCCGTCCGCCCCCGTCTTTTCGTAGATGGTGGAGATATAGTTGCGCGCCGTGCCGTCCGAAAGTTTCAAAGCCGCCGCGATCTGCTTGTTGGTGAAACCGTCCAAGAGCATGAGGGCGATCTCCGTCTCGCGGTCGGAGAGGGAGAAGGCGCGCTTTAATTTGAGTTCACGGTCGCCCTTCACCATGCGTGCGGCATCGGCGATGTGGCGGGCGATCTTGGCGGGCAGGATGGTATCCCCCGCGTAGGCGTTTTTGATGGAATCGATGAGTGCGGAAGAGGAGGTATCTTTGAGAAGATACCCGCTCGCCCCGTTGTTGATGGCGCCCAGGATGTAGTCGCTGTCGTCAAAGGTCGTAAGGACGAGCACCTTGACTTCGGGATGCGCCCGCTTGATCTGCTGCGTGGAGATAACGCCGTTCATCAAGGGCATACGGATATCCATGAGCACGACATCCGGCTTTAACTGTTCGGTCAGGCGCACCGCCTCCTCCCCGTCCCTGGCAATGCCCACCACTTCAAGCGAACTGTCCGACGAGATGACGCTCCTGATGCCGTCGGCGAGGATCGCCTGGTCGTCCGCTATGAGGACTTTGATCATATAGCCTCCTCATCGCCCGCCGTCGAGCGGCAGGCGCAAATGTATTTCAAAACCTTCGTCGATCGCCGTCTCGAACCAAACGGTCCCGCCGAAGCTCGCTGCCCGGCTGTGCATCCCCTTGAGCCCGAACCCCTCTTTGAGCGCGGAGATCTCCATCCCCGTGCCGTTATCGGAAAGGAGAAATATGACGTCCTTCTCCTCCCTTCTGAGTTCGAAATAGAAGGCGGTCGCCTTGCCGTGCCTGAGGCCGTTGGAGATGCCCTCTTTGAGCGTGTTGCACAAAAAGCGGCACTTGGCGTCGCAGAGGACGACGTCGTCGATGTCATAGCGCACGGCGATGCCCGTGCCGTCCGTCGATTCGTGCACGATGGCAAGCAGCATATCCTTCAGCGTCATGGAGCTGCGGCCGCCCGAAAGGAGATGGACGCTCTCGCGCAGTTCTTCCAGGGCGTGCTTGGCCTGCAAATTTGCCGCCACGATGGAGCGCTTGGCGCTCTCCCTGTCCTTTTCCAGGGCGAGCTTGGCAGCCTCCGTCTGCATGATGACGGTGGTGATGGAATGCCCCGCCGTATTGTGGATGTCCTTGGCGATGCGCTGGCGCTCCTCGAGCGCCGTCACTTCCTTGAGCTTTTCCATCGCCTCGGCAAGTTTTTGGTTGCTCTCCCCAAGCTTTTGGTTGCTCTCGTCGAGCTCCTTCACTCTCCGCGCGATCTCCTCGTTCTTGCGGTAGAGGATGAGGAGAAAGTTCATGATGAAAAAGTGCAGCGCAAAGATGATGAGGTCGTTGAAGGCGTTGGAGATGAGCAGGTCGAGTTCCACGGGCTCATCGCGCAGCAGCTGCGATACGGCGACGATGCCCAGATAAAATACGACGCTGCACACGCCCATGGCGATGTTGCCCGAAAGTTTTTCCTGGCTTAAGTAAAATTCGGAGAGGATGACGACGAAGAGCGTCGAGATGAGCCTGCCGCCCGAAAAATAGGTGAGCACCAAAAGGAGCAGCAGGTCGATGACATAACAGACGATGCGCGGCTTGAAGGAGCGCAGGGCAAACAGTTTGACGGCGTTCTCCGCCGTCAGCGCCGCCGAGACGGGCAGGATGACGAGGAGCGCCGGGATGCCCTCCACCCAAAGGTCGCGGCAGTCCACCGCCAGAATGATGACGACGAGGACAAGGGCGAGAAAGATGAGCACCTTGCCCATGGCGATAAATTTCTGTGAGGGCAGCAGATTGCGTTCTAAGCGTTCCTTGATCGTCACGGCTGCTCCCTCCTCAAAACATTTCCGATGTTGTAGCGGGCGGAGAGTTCGTTCAGCTTGCCGGAGAGGAAGTAACTGTACGCGCCCTCCGGGCTGCAGATGACGTGGTCGCGCAGGGCTACGTTGTGCATGGAACACAAGATCTCGAGCTGGGCGGTGAAGTCGTCGTCCTCGCGCGAGGGCGTGGGCGGCCCCGCGATGTGGTTGTGTACCGCCACCATCGCCAAAGGCTTGACCTCCACGAGAAAGCGGGAGATCTCCTTGGGGTCGACGGCGGCCTGAAAGGGCTTTTCGGAAGAAAAACGGCGCACGCTCTTGACGCCGTCCTTACCGTCGAGGGAATAGAGCTCGACGAACTCCTCCGAAGCGCCCCGGAAACGCTCCGTAAGATAGGGGCAGAAGGCGGCGAAACTGAAAGCGGCGGGAGGTTCGGGCGCCTTGAGCTCTGCCCGTTCATAAAAGATGCCGATGACGCGAAGATATGCCGCCGTAGATCCCCCCACCCCCGACACGGCGGAAAGTTCCTCGATCCCCGCCTTGAAGACGGCGCGGATGCTGCCGAATGCGGTCAACAGGCGGTGCGCGATCTCATTGGTATTTTTGCGCGGGATAGCGTTGAAGAGCAAGATCTCCAGAAGCTCATGTTCCTGCAGCGAGCCCTCGGCATTTTTCAGCCGTTCCAGCATACGCTGCCTGTGCCCCTCGTGCATACACGCCTCCATTATGTTCCATTCTGTAAATAAATAGTACCGCAAATAAAGAGTACCGCCCGCGCGAAAGAGCGGAACGGGCGGCGCCCCAAAGGCCGCATGAAAAGCGGCAGCCAACCCGGGCGAGCGTCCGCTTTGAGCGAAAAAAGCCCGCCCATCTATCATATTTTACCATATTTTATGCAGAGCGTCAAGCCCGCAGCGCAAAAAAGCCTTCCGAAAATAAATGAGCCCTCCCGCGAGGGGAGGGCATACACATTGATGCAATTATCGGGTGAGACGTTCGAGGGCTTTTTTGTAGATCTCGATGAGCGTTCCGACGCGGTCGACGAGGAGATATTCGTCCGGCCGGTGGGCGACGGGCTCATCTCCCGGAAATTCGGGGCCGAAGCCGACGCCGTTCTTGAGGGCGCGCGCGTAGGTGCCGCCGCCGATGGCGATGGGCTCCGCTTTCTGCCCCGTGCACTCTGCAAAGACCTCCGAAAGCGTCCTCACGAGCGCGCTGTCCTTCTCGTGATAGAGGGGCGGCTGATGGCTGAGCGTTTCGTAGACAACGCCCATCTTGCCGAGGGCGGCGATCACTTCCTCGTAGGGGATGCTCGCGGGATAGCGGATATCGACGACGACCTGCAGCTGGCTCTTGCGGAACTTGACCATGGTGGGCGACATCGTCAGCCTTCCCGTCTCGTCCTTCAACATGGTGAGGCCGCAGGCATCGTTGAAGAGCACGTCGATGACGCGGCGGATGCCCGCATCGCGCTCGAAATAGCGAAGGATGGGCAGCATGGCATTGACGCCGATCTCGGGCGTGGAGGCATGAGCGCTCTTGCCGATGGAGACGAGCTTCTTACCGCGCGTGGTAAGGCCGCAGTTTTCCGCACGCGACGCCTGGATGCTGCGGGGGAGTACCTCGCAGCGGCCGCAGACCATGTTGGGCGCCGTGCCGCCCTGCATATAGAGGAAGGGCGCGCGGTCGAAATCAAAATGCAGACGCACTTGCAGGATGCCCTTCTCCGCATAGATGACGGGGAAGTCCGCATCGGGCGAAAAACCCGACGCGGGCAGGTCGGCATACTGCCTGTAATGCTCGATGCACGCCTGGCCGCTCTCCTCGTTGCAGCCGACGATGAGTTTGATCTTCTTCTTGGGCATGAATCCTTCATCTTTAAGCGCCTTCAAGGCATAGAGCGCGCAGACGGCGGGGCCCTTGTCGTCCGTGGCGCCGCGCCCCCAGATCCTGCCTTCGGAAACTTCGCCGCCGAAGGGATCGTGCGTCCAGCCGTCGCCCGCAGGCACGACGTCGAGATGACAGAGGACGGCAAACGCCTCCCCTTCCCCGAAGATGACCTCGCCTGCATAATTGTCGTAATTATGCGTTTCGAAGCCCATGCCCGCCGCCAGGGCGAGGAAATCGGCAAGGCACTTGGCTGCGCCCTCGCCGAACGGCTTTTCTGGCGTACCCTTCGTAAGCGAAGAGTCTGTCCTGATGAGGTCCGAGATCGCCCGGACCGCTTCTTCCTGATAACGTTCCATTCAAAACACTCCGTTATCGCGGCAAACGCCGCGTTACTATCACATACCGCATCATTGTATCATCATATGCGGAAAATGTCAACCCTAAAATCTTGAAGAATGGTTAAAAAAGTGTGAAAAAAAGCGGCAGGTCTTCCCCGCCGCCCTTTCTTTTCCCAAAAAGATGCCGCTCAGACGATGCCCTGCGCCATCATCGCCTCGGCGACCTTCTTGAAGCCCGCGATGTTCGCGCCCGCCACATAGTTGCCCTCGCAGCCGTACTCTTTGGCAGCGTCGTCCATGTTGTGGTAGATATTGATCATGATGTTCTTGAGCTTGGCGTCCACTTCCTCGAACGTCCAGAACAGCCTGCCGCTCGACTGCGCCATCTCGAGCGCGCTCGTGGCGACGCCGCCGGCGTTTGCGGCCTTTGCGGGAAGGAACACCACGCCCGCCTTCTGGAACACTTCGATGCCCTCGAGCGTCGTGGGCATGTTCGCGCCCTCGCCGACGTACTTCACACCGTTTGCAACGAGCGCCTTTGCGGACTCGCCGTCGATCTCGTTCTGCGTTGCGCAAGGGAGCGCGATGTCGCAAGGGATGGTCCAGATGCCCTTGCAGCCTTCATGATACTCGGCGCCCTCGACGCGCTCCGCATACACCTTGATGCGCGCGCGCTCCACTTCCTTGATCTGCTTGACGACATCGAGCTTGATGCCCGCCTTGTCGTAGATATAGCCGTTGGAGTCGTACATCGCAACGACCTTCGCGCCCAGGCTCTGCGCCTTCTCGCAGGCGTAGATGGCGACGTTGCCCGAGCCCGAGATGACGACCGTCTTGCCCTCGAAGATGTCGCCGCGGCATTTGAGCGCCTCTTCCGTCATATAGACGAGGCCGTAGCCCGTCGCCTCGGTGCGCGCAAGGCTGCCGCCGTAGGAAAGCCCCCTGCCCGTCAGGACGCCGACGTGCTCGTCGCGGATGCGCTTATACTGCCCGAAGAGGAAGCCGATCTCTCTGCCGCCCACGCCGATGTCGCCTGCGGGAACGTCGGTATCCTGCCCGATGTGGCGGTAAAGTTCGGTCATGAAGCTCTGGCAGAAGCGCATGATCTCGTTATCGCTCTTGCCCTTGGGATCGAAGTCGCTGCCGCCCTTGCCGCCGCCGATGGGAAGACCGGTGAGGCTGTTTTTGAGGATCTGCTCAAGCCCTAAGAACTTGATGATGGAAAGATTGACGGAGGGATGGAAGCGCAGGCCGCCCTTGTAGGGGCCGATGGCGCTGTTGAACTGCACACGGTAACCCTTGTTGACGTGCACGCCGCCCTTGTCGTCCACCCACGGAACGCGGAACATGACGACGCGCTCGGGCTCGACGAAGCGTTCGAGAAGCGCCGCCTTCTCGTACTCGGGATGGCGCTCGACGACGGGACGCAGACCGTTCAAGATCTCGGTCGCCGCCTGATGGAACTCGGGTTCGTTGGGGTTCTTCTGCTTGAGCTCTGCAAGCACTCTCTCTACATAATCCATAATACTACTCCTTGTTGCCTGCGGACGGAGCCGCAGCGATTTGTCCGAATGTCATTATAGCAAATCATGGAGCCGAACGCAAAGATTTTACACCCGAAAAAGTGCGTTCGCCTTTTCGCGTTCGTTATATGAAGTATAAGCGTGAGTTATATTTTTATCGTCTTTTGCCGCGGCGGCGGGGTTCTGATACCCCTCTGACATTATAAAACTTGCCCGCAAAACTTGCCCCGCAAAAACGGTTGCCTTTTTCGGGCAAAAGTTGTAAAATAGGGATACTTGGAAAGGCTGTGCGGGCGCGATATGTTCGGGCGCGATATATTCGGGCGCGGTCGCGGACGGCTCCCCTTTGCGGCTTAGCGACGGGCGATGCCCTTCCTTCTCATACAATCTATGCTTCCGTAGTTAAATGGATATAACAGCCCCCTCCTAAGGGTTTGGTCTATCCGTCAAAAACGGCTGAAAACACACGATTTTGGCGCAAAAACGCTTAATTTCAGCCGTTTTTTACAGGGCGAACAGAAATTGGTATAAATTTTGGTATAAAATTTTCCGTGCATTATCTTTTGTCCCGTGCAGTAAAACTCAATATGTTTCCGTAGTTAAATGGATATAACAGGGTCCTCCTAAGACTCAATTTCGGGTTCGACTCCCGGCGGGAACACCAAAAAGACCGAGAGATGGCAAGTCTCCCGGTCTTTTTTTCATGGTATCAGCTTATCCAAAGCATTGAGTGCGCGCTCCTGCGTGTCGGGTATAAAGTGACTGTAAACCTTCAATGTGACCGTCGAATCGCTGTGTCCCAAATATTTGCTTACCGTCTGTATCGGCACATTCTGCGCCAACAGAAGGCTGCAATAAGTATGTCGTAAGCCGTGGCAGGTAACGTGACGGAATCCATGCTTATCTTCAAACTTTGTGAGGAAATGTCCGATGCCGTGCGGGTGTATCGGCTCGCGGTAGTCTTTGACGATCAGATAATACCGTTCAAGATGCTCGTCGAACTCTTTATCGGCAAGGCGGAACCAATCCATATAAAGTTTGAGGTCGGCGATGAGCGCGTCAGGGAGCGGTACATCACGCTGTGATTTCTTCGTTTTCGGCTCTTTCTCATAAATGCCGAACTTGTGCGAATACATACGGTTGCGGCGGATATGGGCAACTTTCCTTTCAAAATCGATATCCGACCATTTTAGTCCGCACATTTCGCCGTTTCGAACGCCCGTCAAAAGCATGAATTTGAGCGCGATCTTTTTGGGAAGATTATCCAACGCGATGGTATCGAGCTTTGCGAGAAATTCCCGCGCTTCCGCAAAGGAAAAAACCTCCTTTTCGTTAACGGAGCGCAAAGACACATTGCCTTTTCCCGCTCCCACTTTCGTGGCGCAGACGGGATTTTTGCTGATCCAGTCGTACCGGAGAGCTTCATTGAATACCGCCCGCAAAATGCGCCGATGACCTTTGATAGTCTCTGCCGCATACGCCTTTCGTAGGTCTATCGTATCAAAGTATTCGGCGTAATCAAGACCGTAGCGGGCGCAAATCGCTTCTGCCGTTTCCTTTTTAATACTTAATCCCTGCTGCCTGAGCTTATAGCAGCGGCAGCGGTCGATGATGTTTTCCCGTTCCAGTTCTCGATAGTTTACCGTCTTGGGGAACGGCTTTTTCAGTTTTGCCGTGGATCTTCGCCTGTAACCGTTGCGGGTAAGCTCGTCGAAAAACAGCTGCACATCGCGCACCGTGATTTCGGAAATGGGTTTGTCGTTTAAATGCCGTTCCGTGAGATAGGCGTTAAACAGCACTTCAAGGTCTTCTGCACGCTCATAGTAGTTCAGAGACAGATTTGCTTTTACGTTGCCCTTCCATTCCTGCATCATTTCGGCAAAAGTCAACACCTTCGAGCGGAGCTGTGTTTTGCCGTCCTGATAGGCGCGCGCAACCTCCTCTTCAAAGGCGATGGCGGTCTTTTCGACTTGCTTGCGGAATTTCGCCTCGGTCAATTCGTCGGTATTATAGACGCGCTTGGTAAAGACCTTGCTTTTTCCTGTGGATAAGTCTTTGCCGCTGACCTGTATTTTTGCCTGAAGCTCTCCTTTTTTGTTCTGTGTGATTTTGAAATAAGCCATTGTGTTACTCCTTGATAGCGATATAGTCCATCAAGCTTTGCACATCAACCAGAATTTTGTTGCCGGCGGTCAGGTATTTTATCTTGCCCTCCTTACACCACATACGGATGGTATGTACGGTGATCGCCGTATCCGGATCTTCCTGCTTGACCATATCGAATACTTTTTTTATGCTTCGCAACATTCTAACGCCTCCCGTTTCATCTGTTTGTTTTATATGATAAGGGAAGATGAAGCGCGGCGACATAAGTCCGTTACGCTCCATCTTCCCTGATGTTCGTTTTCTTCCTTATGCCGTTCTGCATTGATATTCAGTTATCTATAAAAGCAGGAGCGCAAGGGCCGTAGTCCTTGCGCTCACGCTTTTACTCTTTATTTTGTTGTTCTTTCGGGCCGTAGTGATCGAGCAGGGCTTGATACCCTGCAACGATCAGCTCTACCTTAGTTATCCTGTTCTTTTTGAGAAAGGCACAGATCTCGTCGTGCAGCTCCCTCGGCAGCCGCGTATTGTATTGCTTTGTCGCCTGCTCCCGTTCCTCTTTATTCCGCGCCTCATAATTTCGGCGCGCGCGGCGGATCGGCGTATCTTCTTTCTTTGCCATAGTATCCTCTCATTCCGTGATCGCACAGATCATTGCTCCGATGCAGTTCATGATAAACGCCCCGACAGCGACAACGCCTATG
>CALVTT010000023.1 GCA_944363045.1 uncultured Clostridia bacterium
GAATGAGCCCGGTTGGGTACCGAACTCATTCCCAAACAATCTAATATTTTTTGTCCAAACTTTGGGGTTCACTTCAAATGAAGGGCTCCCGAGGCTTTTTATTTCAGTTTGAGGTAGACGGTGATGCCGTCCTCCTGAGAATACTCGCGGCGGGCGCAGACGGCGTCGACGAGAAAGAGCCCGCGGCCGCATTCCTCGCTGACGGGCGAACAGCAGCTCGTCGCGGGCGGGCAAAAAGAATTTTCCCCCCGCACCGAGAGGGAGAGCTCGCTCCCTTTGAGTTCCGCGCGGAAAAATGCCCTGCCGCCGCCGTGGCGCAGCACGTTGATGACAAGCTCGTTGGCGACGAGCTTGCTGTCGAACACCACGCCTTCGGGAACGTTCTCCTCCGAAAGGCGGGCACACAACGTTTTAAGCGCCCTCTGGAGCGCCGCGTGATCGCCGATCTCGAAGTACATCATTCTGCCATGCCTTGTTTTAAGTCTTCCCTTAATTTCTGTAAAATTTTACGCTCCATGCGCGAGACGTACATCTGCGAGACGTTCATGCGCTTAGCCGTCTCCGCCTGCGAGAGTTCCTGCCCGAAACGGTAGGAGACGAGCTTCTTTTCCGTCTCGCTAAGGGAAGCGAGGGCGCGGCGCACGGCGTCCGTCTGTTCGATGCGTTCGAAGGCGTCCTCGCCGCCCGGCAGGACGTCGTAAAAGCTGGCGCCGTCCTCCTCGCCGTCCACGGGGCGGTCCAAAGAGACGACGCTGCCCGCCTCCATGCAGCTTAGAACGTCCTCTTCGGGAACGCCCAATTTTTCCGCGATCTCCCCCGCGGTGGGATGCTTGCCGTTTTGAAGGGCGAGCTCCTCCTCCGCCTTCTTGACGCTCACCCTCAGCTCCGCCACGCGGCGGGGCAGGTGGATGAGGCGGGAGCGGTCGCGGAAGTAGTTCTTGATCTCCCCCGTGATGGTGGGCGTGATGAAGGTGGAAAATTTGAGGCCCTTTCTTTCGTCGAAGCGCTCGATGCCTTTGAGGAGCGCCAAAGAGGCGACCTGATAGAGATCGTCGTAGTCCACCCCCCGCCCCACGAACTTTTTGGCGATCATCGAGGCGATGAAGAGATACTTTTCGGCGATCTCGTTCCTCAGCTTCACGTCGTGCGTCAAACGGTATTTTTCAAAGAGCTGCGTCTCGTCCATTAAAGTTCAAACCCAAAGGAAATGCAGGATGCCCCCGCTTCCGTCTTTTCGATGCAAAGATCTTTGACGAGCGCCTCTAAAAGCGCCACGGAGATCTCCTCTTCGAGCGAGGAGACTGCCTCGCCGCCCCCCTCCTCGCCCGCGATCAAAACGTGCACGCCCCTCTCGCGCGTGAAGACAAGGTGCGCCGATGAAAAGCCGCCGTGCTTCAAAAGGAGCAGGCTCTCCGTCACGCAGACCTTGCAGTCCTCGCTCTCCTCGAGCCCGAGGCCGACGAGGGAACAGACGCCGCCCGTCAAAAGGCGCACGGTGGTCATGAGTTCGCTTTGAAGGGGAATTTTTAAGTCGATGAGTGCGTTCATGGTGCGATCTCCATGATGGTGTCGAGCGCGCAGATGACGAAGAGCTTTTTGATGTGGGCGTTGAGGCCTGAAAGCTTCATCTTGTGCCCGTCCGTCCTGACGTGCTTCAAAATTTTGACAAAGGTGCCGAGCGTCGTGGAGTCGATGAACTCCAGCTTCTCGCAGGCAAAGGTGATGTCACCGGGGGCGCTGTCGTAGGCGGCGAGCACCTCCGCGCCGAATTCTTCGGCATTGCCCGAGTCGATCGTGCCTGCAAGGGCGATGGAAATTTCGGGCTTAGTGGCTAAAACTTGGACTTCTTTCATGCGTTCCTCCGCGCCCAACGGGCGCTTGCCCCCATCGGGAGCTTCTAAGATAAATATACCCCGCAATGCAGGGGGATGAAACACTCAAATGAGGGCGTTGACGTCGGGCAGGACGAGGGAGGGCACATCGGGGAAGTTTTTCATCGTCTCCTCCGTCGTCTCGCCGCTCAAAACGAGCACGGTGTGCATCAAACAATTGTTGCCGAAGCGGATGTCGGTGTGCAGCCTGTCCCCCACCATGCACATCCGCGTGCGGGGAACGCCGAGACGGCGCTCTAACCTTTCCCCCATCACCGCGGCGGGCTTGCCCACGATAAGGTCGGGCCGCCGCCCCGAGGAGCGGGCAAAGAGTTCGATGAAGGAGCCTACATCGGGCATGGGCACCCCCCGCGTGGGGCAGACGGCGTCGGGATGGGTGGCGATATACACCGCGCCGCCCGCCAGAAATTCGTTGAAGCGCTTCATCTTTTCAAAGGTGAGCGTCGTATCGTAGGCGAGGATGCAGACCTCGGGCGCCTCCTCCGAAAGGGGCACGGTGCGGGCAAATTCCGCCCTGACGGCGTCGGTGGCAAGAAGGTACACGCGCTTATTCAAAAAGTGCTCTAAGACGTACTCCGCCGTCGCCATCGCCGAGGTGTAGATGATATCGCCCTCCCCCAAAATGCCGATGCGGGAGAGCTTCCCTCGGTATTCTTCCTCCGTCTTGGAAGAGTTGTTGGTGACAAAGACGATGCCCTTCTGCATGGCGCGCAGGCGGGCGAGCGTCCCCTTGACGTCGCCGATGGGCGTCTCGTCGAGATAGACGGTGCCGTCGAGGTCGAATAAAAAGACGTCGGTGTCGGCAAGCAGCGTTTGCTTGGTCATAGTCGGCTCCTTGTTAAAACTGCCATTCCATGAGGCCGAAGTCGCGGATGACGGCACTGAGGCCGTGCGGCGCGTGCTCGGGCAGATATTTGAGGCGGAAGGTATCCCCGCCGCCCAAAAGTGCGGGCGAAGGACGAGCTTTTTCCTGCGCCGCGGCGGGCGAAGGACGAGCTTTTTCCTGCGCCGCGGCGGCGGCGGAGAGGGCGGCGATGCGCGCCTCCTCCTGCGGGCGCTCCTCCAAAAAGCGCAGCGCCTCGGCGGAGAAGGTGCCGCGGATGCGTTCGAGCGCGAGGGCGCGGGCGGCGTACTCCTCGGGCGAGGGCACGGCGGCGGCAAAGGGAGTGCCGGCAAGAGCGGCGCGGCGGGCATAGTCGGGCACAAAGGTGCGGCGGGGATGCCCCTTGAAAAAGAAGGCGGCATAGAGCGCCGAAAGCTGCACATACGCCCGCCGTCGGGGCGCCCCTTCGCCGTCTTGTTTTAAGAGCGAGGCGAGCGTAAAGCCCTCTCCCCGCATGAGCTCCCGCGGCAGAGAGAAGAGCGCGCGCAGGACGGGCTCGAAGGCGGGCTCGGGCAGGGCGGGAGCGGGAAGGAAGGCGGCAGAAGCGCGCTCCCCCACGCCGAGGGCAGCAAGAGCGCGGCCCTCGAAGGAGGCAAGGCGGGCGAGAAGGAGGGCGGAATATCCCTCGCCGAGAGAGGAAACAAGCAGCGCTCTGTCGCAGCAGATGGCGGCGGGCGCCAGACGGTGCAGGGCACGCTCTCCCCCGATGAGAACGGGGGCACGCTCCTCGCGCGCGCCTTCGAGCGCCGCGTCGGCGGGCAGCAGCAGGCAGGGCAGGCGGCGCACCTCGGCAAAGCAGCGGGCAGCCGCGAGCACCTCCTCCCCTCCCGCCGCCATCACGCAGGAGACGCCCTCGGGCAGGGAAAAGAGGGGGAGCGCGTCCTCCTCCAAAATGAGGGAGATGGCGCGCGGGGAGAGCGCGAAGGCGCGGAAGACGGCAAAGCGGGGAGCATCGCTCACGAGCGCCAATTTGCCGCCCGCAAAGCGCGAAGACCACTCTCTGACCGCCCCTGCGGCATCCATAAAGAAAAGCTCATTTTGGCCGCTCGCAGCGCCCGCAGGCGCCTTCCTCTTTGGTACGGACGCAGAAATGAGCTGCATGAGGGAAACTCCCTATTGTAAGATTTTTTTAAGTTTTTCGATCAGCACGCCGTTTTGTTCGGGCGTGCCGACGGTGATGCGCAGAAAGTCGCTAAGGATGGGCTTCTCCCAATAGCGCACGAGGACGCCCTCCTCTTTGAGGGCGCGGTAGAGTTCGCCGCCGCTCTTCTTTGCCCTTCCCGCAAAGAGGAAGTTGGCGCCCGAAGGGGGCACCGTAAAGCCGAGGGCGAGCAGTTCTTCGCGAAGGCGGGTGCGCTCCGCTTTGACGAGCGCCGCCGTCTGTTCGC
Organism: uncultured Clostridia bacterium; assembly: GCA_944363045.1. Classification (GTDB taxonomy): domain Bacteria; phylum Bacillota; class Clostridia; order Christensenellales; family Borkfalkiaceae; genus Gallimonas. The sequence continues at coordinate 4,164 of CALVTT010000023.1, forward strand.
GGTAGTCCCTATCTTCCACCGCCGCCGTGCAGACCGCCTGGGCGACGGCGTCCACGGGATAGGAATTGAAGCAGTCCTTCATGCGGAAAAGGCCGGAGATAAGCGCCTCGTCCCCCACCGCGTAGCCGCAGCGGATGCCCGCTAAGGAATAGCTCTTGGAGAACGTCTTGACGACGAGCAGGTTTTTATATTTCTTGGTGAGGGGCACGGCGCTCTCGCCGAAGAAGTCCATGTACGCCTCGTCGGCGATGACGATGCGGTCCTTGACCGAGGCGACGAAGTTTTCCACCGCGGAAAGGGGCAGGGCGATGCCCGTGGGCGCGTTGGGGTTGCAGAGGTAGTACCCCGCGCAGTCGGCATTTTTCATCGCCGCAAGGTCGAAGGAAAAGTCGGCCTTTAAGGGCACGATGTGCGTCTTTACGCCGAAGAAGGCGGCAAAGACTTCGTAAAAGCTGTATGTAAGGTCGGCAAAGCAGGCGGTCCCCCCTTCGTCGAAGAAGGCGGGGAAGGAGAGCGCCAGCACCTCGTCCGAGCCGTTGCCGCAGAAGACGTTTTTCTCCTCCACCCCTTCCGCACGGGCGATGGCGGCGCGCAGGCCGTCCGCATCGGGACGGGGATAGAGGCGCAGCGTTCCCGCATCGAAGGCGCGAAGGACTTCTTGAACGCGCGGCGAGGGGGGGTAGGGGTTCTCGTTGGTGTTGAGTTTGATGTACTTCCTGTCGGCAGGCTGTTCGCCCGCCGTGTAGGGGGCGATGGCGCGCGCCCGTCGGCTCAAAAAATTCATGGCGTTCTCCTAAAATAACAGCGTGAGGGCGTTGCCCGCATAGCCGACGGCGATGCCGAGCAGGGCAAGGACGGCAAAGACGGCTAAATTGCGCTTCCATGCCGCGGTGTTCTTGAAGAGGATGAGGATGCCGAGGCCGGTGTTGGTGATAAGCCCCGCGAGGCAGCTCGCAAACGTCAGGCCGCCCACGGCGTACGTTTCGGCGAGCACCACGCTCGAGGCGCAGTTGGGCACCATGCCGATGAGCACGGAGACGAGGGGCTGGAACCAATAGCCCGCGCCCTCCAAAAAGCCGACGACGTTCTCCTCCCCCACGAGGAAAAAGAGGGTGCCGAAGGCGAAGTTGACGGCAAGGATGGCAGCCGCCACTTGCAGGGCGTGCACGAGGGGGGAGAGAAGATAGAGCGTCAGCGCCCCTTCGTGCTTGTGCTCGCAGACGTGGAATTCTTCGTGTTCGTGAGCGTGAGCGTGTTCGTGGGCGTGAGTGGGCTCATGTTCATGGGCGTGCTCGTGGGTGGGATCGGCGGGCTCGTGGGCGTGTTCGGCGGGCTCGTGGGTGTGATCGGCGGGCGCGTGGGCGTGTTCGGCGGGCGCGTGGGCGTGTTCGGCGGGCTCATGGGTGTGTTCGTGCCCGGCGGGGACGGGGAGCGGGGCGGGGGTGGGCGCTCTCCTGCGCAGGAAGAAGTCCGCAAGGTACCCCGCCGCTGCGGCAAGCACGAGCTTGATAAGGCAGAGGAGGCCGATGGAGAGCAGCCTCTGCTGCCAGGAAAGCTCCGAGAGGGCGAGGACAAGGAGCGCCTCGTCGTTGGTCGAAATGAAGACGGCGAGCAGAGTGCCGAGGGTGATGAGGCCGCGCTCAAAGAGCTTTGCCGCCATCACCGAGAAACCGCATAAGGGGATGAGCCCCGTGGCACCGCCGATGAGGGGCGCCGCCCTGCCCGTGAGCGCGCGCGAAGGCGACCCCACCCGCGTGCGGTGCTCCAAAAGTTCGATGAGCACATAGAGCACGAACAGGAAGGGGAACATCTTGAGCGTATCCAAAAGGGAATCGAGGATGACGTCGAGCAAGCGTGAGCCTCCTTGTGCAATGGGGCGGGCGGTGCGCCGCGCCCGTGACGCAAGAAAGTATAGCCCTTTTCCCCCCGTTTGTCAATTTTTTCGCACAGGGTGCGCAAAAAAGCGGGCACTCCCTTGCGCCGTGCAAAGCGAGCGCTCCCTTGCGCCGTGCGGCGAGGGGGGGGGAGGAAAGGGGGGGAATCCCGACCATTACTCCCTCAGTCATGCCATCGACGCTTGCGTCGAATGGCATGACAGCTCCCCCAAGGAGGCGCTTATAATAAGGAATTTTACAAATCAAGAAACTATTTGCTCGACCCTTGCATGGGGAGGGCAAAATCAGGTGACTCCCTCAGTCATGCCATCGACGCTTGCGTCGAATGGCATGACAGCTCCCCCAAGGAGGCGCTTAAAATAAGGAAAGCATTTGCTCGCCCCCGAAGAGGAGGTCAAAATTAGGTGAACTCCCTCAGTCACGACACCGAAGAAAACTTCGGATGTCGTGACAGCTCCCTCGAGGAGGGAGCCAAGAAAAAAGGAAAGCATTTGCTCACCCCTCGAGGAGGCGCTTATAATATGGAGGCGTCTTTCGACGCCGAAGTTCTTTGGGGCGGGCGGGCTAACGGCGGGGCTTTGTTGCCAAAAAGAAACGCCCGTAAAATTTCGGGCGTTTCTTTAGCAGCATATGAGAGGTGAAAGAATTATTGCTCGTCCTTCTTCTCGGCAGCAGCAGCCTTCTTCTTTTCCATCTTGGCGTTCTGCTTCTCGAGCTTCTTCATTTCCTTGGTAACGACTCTCGCAGCGTCGATCTGAGCCTGCATCTCCTGAGGTGTAGGAGGCACGAATGCCGCGCCCTCTGCATTCTCGGGAATGACGTCGTAGTGCTCATCGCGCTCGAGCATCGTCGCTTCGGTGTAGCCATCGAAGAGGTGGATGTGCTTGGCGTCGAAGGCAAGCTCGACGATCTCGCCGAGGTTGACGACGGCACGCGAGCTGATCCTTGCGATCATCTGAGCGGCGTTGTCGACGATGGTGTTCTTATCGTTTTCGTACTCAAGGTCGCAGTAGATCTGCGTCTCGGCACCGAGTTTTTCGATGACGTCGATCCTCGCCTTGACGATGGTCTCGGGCGAGTTGGAGATGAAGAGGTCGTCCTCGTGGATATCTTCGGGGCGGACGCCGAGCGTCACGACCTTACCGGTGTTGATATACTCGTCGACGTTCTTGATCTTGGAGACGACGGACTTGGGCAGCACGATCTTGTTGCCGCCGATGAAGTTGACATAGACCTTCCCGTTCTCCTGCGTGAGGGTGGAGTTCTTGAAGAAGTTCATCTGAGGGGTGCCGATGAAGCCCGCGACGAAGAGGTTGATGGGATAGTCGTAGAGGTTCTGAGGGGTATCGACCTGCTGCATGAAGCCGTCCTTCATGACGACGATGCGGGTACCCATCGTCATAGCCTCGATCTGGTCGTGCGTGACGTAGATGAAGGTGGTGGCAAGACGGGCATGGAGCTTGGAAATTTCCGTTCTCATCTGAGCGCGGAGCTTTGCATCAAGGTTGGACAGAGGCTCGTCGAGAAGGAAGACCTTGGGCTCACGGACGATGGTACGGCCGAGCGCGACACGCTGGCGCTGACCACCCGAAAGAGCCTTGGGCTTACGCGAAAGGTAATCGGTGATGCCGAGGATCTCTGCCGCGGCCTTGACCTTCTCGTCGATGACTTCCTTGGGCACCTTGCGGAGCTTGAGACCGAATGCCATGTTGTCATAGACGGACATGTGAGGATAGAGTGCGTAGTTCTGGAACACCATCGCGATGTCTCTGTCCTTGGGGACGACGTCGTTGACGAGCTTGCCGTCGATGTACAGCTCGCCCGAGGAGATCTCCTCGAGACCAGCGATCATACGCAGCGTCGTGGACTTACCGCAGCCGGAGGGGCCGACGAACACGATGAATTCCTTATCCCTGATATCGAGGCAGAAGTTGAACACTGCCTGGTTGCCGCCGGGATAGATCTTGTTGATGCCTTTGAGTAAAAGACCGGACATAGTTTCCTCCAAATCATGTTTTGAGGATATTATACACAAAACTGTCCGATTTTGCAATAGGCAATCGTAACAAAGATTGACCATGAGACTGTATAGTTTGCCCAAAAAAAGAAAGTGCCGCGCAAATATGGCAAAAATGAGCGCTTTTTATGGGTAACTTCGCCCCTTTTGGGCGGTTTTTGGCGCCCTTTTGCGCGGTCAGAGCAGCACTTCCTGCCCGGGATACAGCCATTTTGTGCAGTTTTTTTGCTCGAAGGCGCGCCCGCTGCCCGCAAGCAGCTCCTTCGTCTCCCCGCCCTGCACCCGGTAGAGATCCCCGCCCCCGGGGACGAAGAGCACTTCCCCCTCCTCCGGCTCCCCCGAGAGGGCGTTGGCGGCGGCAAGGACGCGGGGCGGCAAAAAGTAGGCGCGGGCGATCGAAACAAGCGTTTGGCCGCGCTTTACGCGGCAGCGGGCGGGACGGTGCAATGTGAGCGCATATTCCATACCGTATTATATGCCGCCGCCCCGCAAAATGCACACGGCGGCAGCGCGCTCCCGCTTATAGCGCACATATCGGGAGGGCGGGAAAGGCGGACGGGAAAGGCGGGCGCTCCCATTTGCGGCGCACATATCGGGAGGGCGGGGGCGAATACAATAGAGGGTATGGACCTTCTGCGCACTTCCGCCCTCGTGACCGCCCTCTCCGCCGCCGAGCACTGCCTCGGCTTTTTATACCGCATCCTGCTCTCGCGCACGCTCGGCCCCGAAGGGCTGGGCAGGTACCAGATGGCGCTCACCCTCTTTGCCGTCTTTTCCACCCTCTCCGCGAGCGGGCTCACCGTCACGCTCTCGCGCACGCTCGCCTCCCACTACGCGCGCGGGAAGAAAAACGCCGCCCGCGCCGCCCTCTCCGCCGCCGTCCTCCTCGCCCTGATCGCCTCGCTGACGTTCACGCTGCTGCTCTTTGCGCTGCGCCCCCTGCTGAAGGGCGCATTCTCCGATGCGGGCGCGGCGGGCCTCTTCTACATCCTCCTCCCGGGGCTGCCCTTCACCGCCGTCTACGCCGTCCTGCGGGGCAGTTTCTGGGGGGAAAAGCGCTTTTTTATCTACTCCTTCACCGAGCTTGCCGAGGAGACCGCCATGATCGTGACGGGCGTCGTGCTCCTCGTGCTCTCCCCCCTCGCCCTGCCCAAAGAGAACCTCGCCGCGGGAGCGGTGCTGCTTTCCCACCTCGTCTCCTTTGCGCTCGCCCTCGGCTGCTTCTGGGCGCGGAAGGGGCGCTTTTGTGCCCCCGGGAAACAGCTTGGGCCGCTCTTTGCCGCCGCTCTGCCCGTGACCGCCGTGCGCGCGCTCTCCTCCCTTTCGGGGATGCTCGTCTCCGTGCTCTTTCCCCTGCGCCTGACGGCGGCGGGCGCCTCTTCCGCGGCGGCGATGGCGGAATACGGCATCGTCTGCGGCATGGTGCTGCCCGTGATGCACATCCCCTCCGCCTTTTTGAGCGCCCTGGCGCTCGTGCTCGTGCCCGAATTTTCCGAATGCGCCGCACGGGGGGAGAAGGAAAAACTTTCCGCCCTCACCGCAAAGGCCTTGAACGCCGCCCTCCTCACCGCGGGGGCGCTCCTGCCCCTCTACGCCGTCTGCGGACGGGAGATCGGCATCCTGCTCTATGACAGCGCGAGGAGCGGTATGCTCATCGCCCTCGGCTCGCTGCTGCTCCTCCCCATGAGCCTCACCCTCATCACGGGGAGCCTCCTCAATTCCCTGCACTGCGAAAAGGAGGCCCTCTTCATCTTCCTGGCGGGGACGGGCGCGATGCTCCTCTGCGTCTTGCTCCTGACGGGAGAGCTCGCGGGCGGGGCGCTGCTTCTGGGCATGGGGGCGGAGTACACGCTCTCCGCCCTGCTCTCCCTCGCCGTATTAAAGAAAAAGACGGGCAGGCTGCGCTCGGGAAAGTTTGCCCTTAAAACGCTTATCATGGCGGGGAGCGCCCTGCTCTTCGGCCTTTCCCTGCGCCCCCTCCTCTTCCTGCACCTGAGCTTTTTCCCCGCCCTCCTTCTCACCTTCCTCTTTGTGGCGGCGGCGGAGGCGGGGCTCATGCGGCTTTTGCGGCTCGTGCGCTTTCAGGCGCTTGCGGGGCGCTTCCTCCCACGCGCGCACAAAGCGCGCCCGAGGGCCGCGCAAGGGGGAAAATGAGAAAAAATTTGCCCTTTCGGCGCTCTTTTTGCGGACGTACTATTGACAAGGGCGCGAAAGTGTTCTACAATATATAACAGTCGGCAGATATGCTGCGGAACAAACGGCGACCATGCCGGAAACGGAGGAATTTGTATGAGACTGACGGACGAACTGCGCAAGGCGCTCCGCGTGAGGGTGGACTACACCAACATGACGGACAAGTACCTCGGCGATAAGGGCATCTCGCAGAAGACGCTGGATGCGCACAAGAAGCTCGCCAAAGCGGCGCACGCCTATGTGGCGGAAAACAGGGGGAATGACGCGCTCTTCATGGGCTGGACGGAGCTCCCCTATGATCAGGACGAGATCGTGGCGGACATCCTCGAAGAGGCCAAGAAGATCAGAAGGAACTTCGAGAACTTCGTGGTGCTCGGCATCGGCGGCTCGGCGCTCGGGCCCATCATGGCGTTCAACGCCCTCTGCCACCTGCACTACAACGATCTGCCCAAGTCCAAGCGCAAGGGGCCTAAGTTCTATGTGGAGGACAACGTCGACCCCGTGCGCATGAAGGAGCTTTTAGACGTCATCGACGTCAAGACGACGTGCTTCAACGTCATCTCCAAGTCGGGTGCGACGAGCGAGACGATGACGCAGTACCTCATCATCGCCGACCTGCTCGAAAAGGCGGGCGAGAACGTCAAGGACCACGTCGTCTTTACCACGGACGCCAAGAAGGGCAACCTCGTGAAGATCTCCAACGAGCTGGGCGGCGTCAAGAGCTATGTGCTGCCCGACGGCGTGGGCGGCAGATTTTCCGAGCTCTCCCCCGTCGGCCTCCTGCCTGCGGCGGTGCTCGGCATCGACATCAAACTGCTCTTGAAGGGCGCGGCTTACATGGACAAGCTGTGCAAGACCGCCGACCTCAAAAAGAACCCCGCGCTCCTCTGCGCCACGCTGCAATATATCGCCATGAACGACGGCAAGAACATCGGCGTGCTCATGCCCTATTCCGATAACCTTCGCACCGTCTCCGATTGGTACGCGCAGCTGTGGGCGGAGTCGCTGGGCAAGAACGTCACCCTCGACGGCACCCCCTGCAACGTCGGCCAGACGCCCGTCAAGGCGCTCGGCGTCACCGACCAGCACTCGCAGGTACAGCTCTATACCGAAGGCCCCTACGACAAGGTGGTGACCTTCCTCTCCGTGGGCAGCTATAAGGAGAAGTTCCCCATCCCCCACGGCTGCGAGGATATCCCCGACGTCGGCTTCCTCGGCGGGCACACGATGGAGGAGCTCATCCAGGCGGAGAACAAGGCGACGGCGTATGCCCTCACCAAGGCGGGCAGGCTCAACTACACCATCACTCTGCCCGAGGTCAACGAGTTCACCCTCGGCCAGCTCCTGTTCCTCTTTGAGCTGCAGACCGCCTACGCGGGCGCGATGTTCAACATCAACACCTTCAACCAGCCCGGCGTGGAGGCAGGCAAGAAGGCGACCTTCGCCCTCCTCGGCAAGCCCGGCTATCAAGAGCAGAAGAAGGAGCTCGACCAAGCGGCGAGCGACGAGGCGTATATCGTCTGAGCGGAAACTTGACGCGAAAATTTGCATGACGGGGCGCGCGGCTTTGAGCCGCGCGCCCTTTGTTCGGCAGCAGGCGGGAGCCTGCTGCCGAACGCCCGCCCGCCGCGCGAACTGCGCGGCGGGCGGGCGTATATTTTAGGGCATCATTCTGCCCCGGCCGGCTGCGCGCACATAAGGACGGGCAGCTGCCATTCGTATTCCCAGCTCAAAAGCCCCGTCAGGCGGATGAGGCAGAGGGAAAAGGGCGGCTCGCCCGCGCCCCGCGCCCTTAGCCGCGCCAAGAGCGCTGTCCGCGTCTTTTCGCGCGACTCCTCCGTGCAGCCCGCCGAGAGGTATTCCCCGCCCGGCAGCGTCCTTACCTCCCCGTCCGCGGGATGACGGGTGCAGACGGCAAACATGGTGCTCTTTCCCGCCTCCTCTAAGATGCCTGCCGTGTCCTCGAAGGAGTAGAGCGCCCGCCGCTCCCCCAGCTGCGCATAGAAGTGGCGGTGATAGTCGTGGAGCGTTTCGACCGTGGGGGCAAGGGGCAGCTTGGAAAGGAGGATCGCCCGCGGCGGGAATTTTCGCAAAGATATGCCCTGCGGCAGTTCGAAGCGCTTGCTCTCGTAGTGCGCCTTGACCCGCCCGATGCGCCGCTTGGCTTCCTCGAGCGCCGCGATCTTCTCGTCGGCCTGCCGCAGCGCCCGCTCGAAGCCGCCGATGAGCACCCCGATGTCCTCCGTTCCCATAAGAAGCCCGATCTCCTTTAGCGAAAAGCCCATGCTCCTGAGCGCGGAGACCGTTCTTACACGGATGATGTCCTCCTCCGTATAGCGGCGGTACTTGGTCCACGGATCGGTCGCCGAGGGCACGACGAGCCCGATGCGGTCGTAATGGCGCAGCGTTTCCGCCGTCACGCCCGCGCGCGCCGCCGCCTCCCCCACCGTAAAAAATTTTTCCATCAAATTTGCCTCTTTCCCTTGACATTTGTGTAACACAAAGGTTTATGCTTATGATAGCAAGAAAAAGACCAAATGTCAAACACGGAGGTACCTTTATGAAAAAAATGTTTGCTGCCTTGACGGCGCTTATTTGCGCCGCCTGCTGCCTTGCCCTCTTCGGAGGCTGCAAGAGCGAGAATTTTAGCGAGAAGTGCTATGTGTGCGAAAGGGAGAGCGTGGAGAGCGTCTCTGTCGACGTCCGCGGCTGTGCCCTCGAGATCGTCCCGGCGGAGGACGTTCTCCGCCTCGAGTATTTCGAGAGCGAGACGCGCCGCTATGAGATCGCCTTAAATGGCGGCACGCTCACCGTCACCCTCGCCTCGGACGGGAACTTTTTCGGCGTTCAGCCCGACGTGCGCTATCGCACCCTCCGCCTCTTTCTCCCCGACGGCCTGCGCTCCTTGACGGCGGCGACCACCAACGAGGACATCACGCTGGACCCGCTCGCCTGCACGGAGCGCGCTGCGCTCGAAAACAACGGCGGGGACATCTGCTTTGAGGGGCTCTTTGCCCGCGAGATAAGCCTTTTCGCCAAGAACGGCAGCATCACGGGGCGCATCGCAGGCGGCTGGGACGATTTTTCCATCCGCTGTACAGTCAAAAAGGGGGAGAGCAGCCTGCCCGCTTACAAGGAGGACGGGGAGAACGCTCTTTTGGTCGACTGCAACAACGGTGACGTTTCCGTCGAGCTGAAAGCATAAGGTTTGAAATAGGAATGCCCGCCCGCCGCGCAAACTGCGCGGCGGGCGGGCTTATATTTCGGGGCAGGGTGGGGCGTCCGAAAAAACCGCCGCGCCCCGCCGGCCGCGCCCCATTCTTCGCTTTCTATCGCAATATTATAAGCTGTACTTGGCAGTCAGCTTCAGAACGGCGGAGAGGCAGTCGTTGAGGGTGCGCTGTTCGCCTGCGGTGAGCGCCTTGCCGCGGCAGCCTTCGAGCGTACGCGCGACGGCGTCGAGCTCCAGCCTGTCGGCGGGGTCGAGCTCCGCCGCCCTCAGTTTTTCGATGAGCTGATCGACGTGGGCGAGCTGCAGCTCCCCCTCCTCGGCGCTCATGGCGGGAGGGGCCTCCCCGGCGGGCGCCTCCTCCTCGAGCGGGAGATGGAACGCCTCGTAGATCTCCTCGCTGCGGTCCTCCTTCACCCGACGGCGGAAGGGGATGAAAAAGAGCAGCCGCGCGAGCGCCGCCGCGGCGAGATAGAGCGCCGCCCACACCGCGTAGTCGGCAAGGCTCTCGGCGATGCTCGCGATGAGGAAGAGCCCCACGCCGCCCAGAAAGAGGGCGACGGGCGGATAGGCGCGGTCGGCGTGCACAAAGGCGAGGATGAGCCCCGCCACGAGCAGCAGCACGGGCACGCCGAAATAGAGCAGCCAGCCCGGCAGGCGCGCGAACTCCGCCAAAACGTCTCTGATGTCCATAATGATCGATGATAGCATAAGATACTCCTTTGCGATGATACCCTGCACAGGGGCGCGATCGCTGTCATATTTTGCAGGCACAAGGCATGATCTGCCGAAAATTCAGCCGTCCATCTCCACTTCGAAGCAGCGGGCGATGTTGAGGATGCGCGCGCGCACGCTGCGCGGCGAGAGGCGCAGGGCGGCCGCCGCCGCTCTCTTGTAGAGGGCGATCTGCGGGGCATAGTCGCGGGCGAGGCGCTCCTTCCCGTGCGAGGAGAGCTTATAGTCGAGGAGCAGCCAGCCCTCCTTCGTCTCGGCGAGCAGGTCGACGGCGCCCTGGAAGACGATCTCGTCGTCCGTTTCGGCAAGGCCCGCCTCGCGCGCGGTGAGGACGAGAAGGAAGGTCTGTTCGCGCAAGATGCGCCCGCTTGCCGCCGCCTCCCTCAAAGAGGGCAGATCGAGGATGGCCCGCAGCTTGTCTTCGTCGAGAAGGGCGAGCTGTTCTTCGGAGAGCACTCCCTCCTCCCGCATACGGGAAAGCTCCTCTTTGACGGGTGCGCCGAAGCGCACGTTTTGCAAAAAGGCGTGATAGGCGGTGCCCTCCTCGGCGGAAAATCTCCCCTCCGTCTCCTCGGGCGGGACTGCCGCGGGCCATTCGGCGCGGAGCAAGTTCAAAAGCCCGGTCGCCGAACTCTTGACGGGCAGGAGCGTGCTCTCCTCGAAGGGATAGCGCTGCCCGTAGACGGCAGCAAGCGCGCTCTCCTCCCGGGGGGCGGACAGCGCCTCTTGCGGCGGGGCGGCGCGCTCCTCCTCGGGCAGCTCCCACAGATAGCTGCGGAAGCAGTCTGGGCCGATGAAGGCGGCAAAGCTGCGCGCCAGCGCGGGCGGCTCGGCGGAGGGGCTCTGCGAAAAGACGAGGAAGAGCTTATACTTGGCGCGCGTCATGGCGACGTACAAGAGGTTGAGCTCCCCCTTGCGGTCCTCTTCCGCCTGCTCGAGGGCGATGGCATAGCGGTGCAGCGTGGAGAAGGAGGCGCGCGCCTCCCGATCGAAGCTCTTGGGGGCGAAGGAGAGGGCGTCCGAATACAGCACTTCGTCCTTTTCGGCGCCGTGGAATTTGCGGTCTATATCGAGCAGGATGACGACGGGATATTCGAGCCCCTTGGAGGCGTGCATGGTGAGCACCTTGACGGCGTTCTCGCCGCCGCTCTCGCGGAAGTCCACGCTGTATCCCGATGACTTCAAGCGGTGCAGGAAGGCGGTGATGTTCCCCTCCGCCTCCTCCATGAGGCGCAGCACGCGGCGCAGGCGCAGCTCCCCCTCCTCCTTGGCGAGGATCTCCCCTTCGAGACCGTCCGCAAGCAGGAGGCCGATCATCTCGCGCGCGGGACGCACGCGGGAGAGCAGGCGGTAGTGCTCGGCAAGGGCAAAGAAATCTTTGAGCTTGGCGGAGAGGGCGTCGCACATCTTCTCCATGTACTCGCGGCAGGCGGCGCGGAAGGTGACCGCCGAGGGAAAACGCGTGCGCACGGCGGCAAGGTCGCTTTCCGTAAAGCCGCCGATAAGGGAGAGCATCGCCCCCGCCATGGGGATATCCTGCTCGCCGTTGTCGAGGAAGGAGAGCCAATCGAGGATGAGGCGAGCCTCCCAGAAATCGCAGACGTTGACGCCCGCCGTGGCCGCCACGGGGATGCCCTCATCGCTCAAAGCGCGCACGGTGCGCGCCCCCGTCCCGCTGTTGACGCGCACGAGGATGGCGATGTCGCCGTACGTCACGGGGCGCTCCTTCCCTGCGTCGGCGTCGAACCAGGGGGTGCCCAGCTGCGACCGGATCAGGCGCACGACGGTGCGGGCGAGGCGGTCCTCCTCCCCCTCGGCGCGGGGAGAAAGCACGGAATAGACGCCGTGCACCCCCTTCTCCGCCTTCTCCTTTGCGGGCGCGAGCACAAAATGCACTTCGCCCTCGTGTTCGCCGTAGCGCACGCCCCCCTTCATACGCGCGCAGTTCGCATAGTCGAGCCCGCACGTCTCCTCCGTCATGGCGTAGGAAAAGACGCGGTTGACGGCATCGAGCACGGCGCGGGAGGAGCGGAAGCTCTCGCTCAGGGTGAGGGAGAGGGGATACTCCCTCGTCTTTTCGAGGAAGTACTGCGAACGGCTGCCGCGGAAGGCATAGATGGCCTGCTTGGCATCGCCGACGAGGAACACTTCCTCCCCGCCCGCAAGGCGCAGGAGCTCCTCCTGCACGAGGTTGACGTCCTGATATTCGTCCACGAACACATAGCGGTATTTCTGCCTGACGGCATTGCATATCCCCTCCTCCCGCAGGATGCGCAGGGCGCCGTGTTCGAGGTCGGGATAGTCCATGATCCCCGCCTCGCGCTTGAGAGCAAGAAAGCCGGCGCGGTAATCGAAGGCGAGCGACGCAAGGGCGCGGGCGCGGGCGGAGGCGTCCTCGTGGCGGAGGCGCTCCGTCTCCTCCTCCCCGAAGCCTTTCAGCTGTTTTCTAAGCTCCTTGAATGCCTCCGAAAGCGACTTCAAGCGCAGGACGCGGTCGAGTTCCTCCCCCTCGATCTTGGTCGAGGGCGGGGCGTTGGGCAGGCGTTCCCCCGCCCGCTCATTGGCGAGCGAGACCGCCGCAAACAGTCTTTCCGCCGCCAAAAAGTCGGAAAGCTGCCCGTCGAGGGCGGAGCACAGCTTTTCGCCCGCCCTGCCCGAAAAGGCGGGGGCAAGCGCCAAAAGCTCCCTTTGGAGCAGGGAGAACTTGGCAGAAAAGCCCTGCCAAATGCGCGCGGACAGCTCCTCGAAGGTGAGCTTTCCCGCCCTCTCGAGGCAGGCGTCGGGATCGATGCCGTCCTCCGCTTGGCCTGCCATCTTAAAGACGGCTTCGCGCAGCGTCCTGTCGCTCTTTTTGCGGTAATAGAAGGCAAGGAGCGCGCGGAACTCCTCCCCGCCCGTCTTGTATGCCTCCTCGAACGTCTCGTCGAGGGCGCGGGCGGAGAGGCTCACGATCTCCGAGTCCTTCTCCTTTGCGATGCGGAAGGCGGGATCGACGCCCTCCACATAGAAATAGGTGCGGATGAGGCGGGCGCAGAAGGAATGCATGGTGCAGATGTCGGCAAGGGGGAGGAGGGCGATCTGCTCCTTGAGGCGGGCGCGCAGGGCGGCGTCCTTCGTCTCCCCCACCGCCTTGACGAGCGCCGTGCGCAGCTTTTCGCGCATCTGCGCCGCCGCTTTGCGCGTGTAGGTGACGGCGAGCATCTCCCTCACGTCCACCCCCTGCAGGATGAGCGCGACGAGGCGTTCGATCATCACGAAGGTCTTGCCGCTGCCCGCCGAGGCGGAGACGATGACCTTGCCGCGCGCGGAGAGGGCGGCCTCTTGTTCGGGTGTGGGTCTCGGGCTCATATTTCCCCCTTTGTCTTCTTGACGATCTTGGTGATGTCGCTGCACTTGACGCTGCTCTCGCTGCGCTCCTCCCCCGTGAAGCCGCAGAGGGAGCGGAATTTGCAGAAGCGGCACGCGCCCTTATAGGGCGAGGGGGCGATGTTGCCCTCCTTCATCTCGCGCTCCGCTCCCGCGGAGACGAGCACGGCATAGTCGAGGAAGGCAGAAAAGTCCTCCCCGCTCATGGCGCGGTCATGCTCCTTGCCGTCATATTTGTAATCGAAGACGGCGCTCTCGTTGCCCTTTTCGAGCGTCTTATCCATGCGGCGGACGACTTCCTCGTCGCTGCTGAAAAAGCCGCGCATCCGGAAGCGCTTTTTGGCGTCCTCGGGGGTGGAGACGTCGCTCACGGCGGGGAAGTAGAAGGCTCCCGCGGGCGCACGCCCCTCCGCCGCGCCCTTTAAGTAGAGTTCGAGCTGCAGCTTCCTGCCCGTATAGTAGGCGACGGCGGTATCTTCGATCTCCCCCGTCTTATAGTCGATGACGCGGATATAGTCGCCCGCGCCGTCCACGCGGTCGGTCTTGCCCTCGAGGGAGAGCTCGGGAAGGGCGATGTTCGCCTCCGTTTTGAGGACGGAAAAATCGGAGGCGGCGAGCTGGCGGTAGGCTGCCGCCGCGACCTCCTGCCCCTCGGCGACGAGCCGCTCCCCCGTGTAGACGCCCGACTCGGTATCGGCAAGCGCCGCAAAGCGGGGCGTTTGCAAAAGCTCCTCCCCCGTCTCCTTGGCGAGGGCGCGGCACTCCTCCTCGGAGGAGAGTTCGCCGAAGCGGCGCGACGTCCTCTCCAAAACGGCGTGCATGAAGGTGCCCGTATCCGTCGCCATCACGCTGCGCTCCTCGCGCTCCTGAAGCTTGAGCCCGCGCGCGGCAAAGCTCTTGTAGGGGCATTCGAAATATGTTTCCAACAGCGTCGGCGATACCTTGCCGCGGAAATACAGCTTTTCGCCCGGCACGCGCGGCTTTTTATCCTCGCCCAAAAGGCGGGCGACGGGCTCCCCCTGCTCCGCAAGAAAAGCGGCAAGGGCGGAAAAGCGCCCCCTTTCGCATTCGCTCTGCGCATGGCGGCGGCGGAGAAGGCCGCGGACGGCGGGCATACGCTCCGAACAGTCATAGGGGAAGAGATCGGGCATCGGGGACATTTGAAAGAGCTTTTCCGCCGTGCGGTAGATCTCCCCGGGCTCGCTGTCCTCGCCGCCCCGCCGCAAGGGGCAGGAGAGATACAGTTTTTCCTCGAAGGAGCACAGATCGAGCGCCAGCCCCTCGCGGGCGCGGGCGTTGACTTCGGCAATGGCGGGCTCGATGACGACTTCGAGCTCGGAAAGGCGGGAGATATCCCCGTCCGAGATGACGGCGGTATCCTGCGCGGCGCGGGGGAGCCCTGCGTTCAGCCCCGCCGCGAACAGCACTTTGACGCGCTGAAAGCGGCTCTCCGTCGCATCGCCCACAAAGACGGCGTCCTGCGATTGGGGGATCATTGCCACTTCCGTGGCTTCCAGCCCGCTCTTTAAGAGGGAAGAAAATTCGTGCAGCGTCATCGTGTTTTCGGCGACGGCGGCGATCTCTTTGAGGATGCCCTCGAGGGGAGCAAGCTCCAAAAAGGCGCTCTCCGCGCCCGTGAAGTGCTCTTTGAGCTCCTCCGTGACGCGCTCCGCCTCCACGAGGTCCATGAGCGCTCTCACGCTCTCCGCATAGCGCGCGCCGCTCCCCCTCTGCGGAAAGAGTTTGAGGATGGAAAGCATCCTCTCGCGGCAGGACATGAGCGCTTCGCGGTCGTAGCCTTTGACGGCATCGCCCTCCTTGACGGGGCGGCGCACCGCGCCGCGGTAGCCGCCGTATTTCAGAAGATAGTTGCGGTACTCCGCCCCCTCCCCGAAGTAGAGAGAGGAGGCAACGGCATCCGCATCGTCGGGCAGCGCCCCGCCCTCTGCCGCCGAGAGCACGTCGCAAAGGAAGATGCAGAAGGGATGTTCGGAGAAGGGCCGCCTTTCATCGGCAAAATAGGGGATATGATAGGCGGAAAAGACGCGCCGCACGAGGGAGAAGCTCTCCTTATCCTGCACGAGGACGGCAAAGTCCTTATAGCGCAGCCCCTCCTCCCCGATATGCTTTTTGATGAGGGCGGCGACGGCGGAAAATTCTTCCTCCTCGTCGAGCACGGTGAAGGCGCGCACCCGCTCGGTGGGAAGGGGAGGCTCCGCAAGTTTTTCGGGCGTAAAGAGCCCCTCGGCAAGGCGGCGGGCGTCCTCGTTCCACGAGCTCTTGAGCTGGGCGGGCGCATCAATGCCGCGCTCTTTGAGGACGAGGCGAAAGAGGCGCGCGGCGGCGTTGGTAAACAGCCCCTCCCGCCCCGCGAGAAAGATGCCCGTGACCGACTTTGCCGCATCGACGGCGGCTTCGATGCCCTCCCGCGCCTGGCGGGTGAAGGAGGGAAAGGCGAAGAAGATGACGTGCGTCTCCGAAAGCCCCGACGCGAGCGCCCCGGGCAGGAGAGAGAGATAGCCGCTCTCGTCCGTAAAGCCCTTTTGGCGCAAGAAATCACGGTAGGCGGCAAAGAGCAGGGCGAGATCTTCCAGCTTGCCGCCCAGCGTCCCGCCCGCCTCGAGCGCCCCGCGGCGGAGAAGGTCTTCGTCCACGCGGGAGGCAGAGAGCTGGGCGAGCGTCTCGTAGACGGCGCGCGCCGCCCCCCGGCGGAAGTATTTGAGTTCGCCCTCGTGCTCGGAAAGCAAGGCGGAGACCGCCATCACCGAGCCCTGCTTGGAGAGGAGCTTCACCTCTGCCCTCCCGCCCGCGAGGCTGCGCGAGAGGAAACGGGCGAAGGTGGTGACCTCGGTGAGCATGGTGCCCCGCCGCCCCGCGAGCACGGCGCGCTCCGCGAGCAGGGTCAGCCTGTCCTCGCAGAAGACGAGCGTTCCCTCCCCCCGTGCCTCGTTTTGGGCGACGGCGGAAGAAAGCGCCGCAAGGGCATCGTCGAGCGTGGGCGCTCCGATGACGTTTGGCATATCTTTTCCTCCTTCGGGCGGCAGCACCGCCCGCAGCTCCTCTATTATACCACATTTACCCGCTGATTTTCATGAAAATTTCTCCTAATTTCGGCGATTTGTTTTTACAAACGCAAAAAAATGTGCTATAATAGGTCATGACTTTCCCTGTAAAGAGGCTTCCATGAAGAAGATCCGCCTGGCGGGGCTCCTGCTTTTGGCCCCCCTCACCATTTTAAGCGCTTGCAGCGGCGGCGTGCCCCTCTCCTTTACGGCAAATTGGTACCGCAATACGGCGCTCGGCGGCAACGTCAACGATACCTTTGAAGAACTCACCTATGAAGTGACCTTCACCCCTGCCGAAACGACTGCGGGCACCCTCACGGCGGAGTACGATACGGGCACCTATAAGACGAAGCTGGAAAATAAAAACCTGACGCTTGAGGACGGCAGCACCAAAGAGGGCTATACCTATACGACGGAGCTCTCCCTCTCGGGGCGCTTCCGCCTCGGCAGCGAGGTGAGCGAGACCTTTCATGATACGGTGACTTCCACCGTCTCCTTCCTGCCCGCGCCGGACGGCCTGCGGCCCGTCGGGAGCGAAAAGGAGGTCATCTCCACCTCCCCCGTCCTCTCCGAGCCCACATCGCTCGAAAACGCCTATACGACCTATCACTATACCTATTCCGTCGTATATGATGCCGCCCTCACCACGGCGACGGCGACTTATACCGACCTCACGGCGGACGGGGAAGGCACTCCCCAAACGCGCGAATACGACATCGAGGGGGATACCACCTTCCTCGACAACGAACAGATCCTCTTTGCCCTGCGCGGCATCGACCTTTCCACCACGTCGGCCTCTTTCCGCACCATCAATTCGGTGATGGGCATCGTTTCGGAAGTCGCGACTTCGACGAACGCCGCCGGCCACACCTCCGTACAGGAGAGCGTGGACTTTACGATGGACGGCACCGCCGTCAAGGAGGAACTCGAGGCCGTGGAAGTGCCGCTCATCTACCAGAGCACCCCTTCCGGGCAGGCGCAGACGCTCGTCTACGCCGCGACGACCGATCCTGCCGACAACACCTACCGCAACGTGCTCCTCAGGATGGAAGTGCCCGTGCTGCAATCGCTCGGCACCCTCGTCTATACGCTGAAGGAGGCGGCCTTCGCCACGAAATAAACGATATGATACGCACCGCGTTGACAACAGAACGGCCGGGGAACAAGCCCCAAAACCATATGCCCAGTGATAAGAACTCGGGGGTCCCTGAGTTCTTATCTTTTTTTTGAGCGAATTGAATAAAGTCCCGCGGGCGCACCGCCGCCCGCCCCGCAAAAGAAGGAGATTCCGCAGGAAATATTCCTGCGTTGAGATAACAAAATAAGAATAAGAAAAAAAGGAGTAAAGGAGTGCAAAGACAAGAGTTTTACAGCTGCCCGCAGGACGAAGTCGTAAGAGACCTTGCGACGGACGCGCAGAAGGGCCTCACGGAAGCGGAAGCGCAGGAACGGCGCGCCCGCTTTGGCGAGAACAAGCTCGCCGAGCAGAAGAAGAAGAGCCTTATTGTTCGCTTCCTCGAACAGTTCAAGGACGTGATGATCATCATCCTGCTCATCGCGGCGTGCGTCTCCTTCGGCGTCATCTGCTATCAGGTGTTCGTGACGGGGGAGGAGAGCCCCATCGAGTTCGTGGAGCCCGCCCTCATCATCTTCATCGTCGTCCTCAACGCCATCATGGGCCTCGTGCAGGAGAGCAAGGCGGAAAAGGCGCTCGAAGCGCTCAAAAATATGTCCGCTCCCCACGCGAGAGTGCTGCGCGACGGCAAGGAGAAGTTCATCCAGGCCTCCGAGCTGGTGCCGGGCGACATCATCTATCTGGAAGCGGGCGACTTCGTGCCCGCCGACGCCAGGCTTCTGACGAGCTCTAACTTAAAGTCGGAAGAATCTGCCCTCACGGGCGAGAGCGTGCCCGCCGAAAAGGACGCGCGCGCCGAGATCAAGGAGAACGCCTCCGTGGGCGACAGAGCCAACATGGTGTTCTCGGGCTGTTCGCTCACCTACGGCTCGGCGACCGCCGTCGTCACGGGCACGGGCATGAATACCGAGATGGGCAAGATCGCAAACCTCCTCGCCGGCGAGAAGGAAGTGCGCACCCCCTTGCAGGATAAGCTCGCGCAGCTCGGCAAGTACCTCGGCTTCGTCGCCCTCGCCGCCTGCGCCATCATCTTCATCGTCGGCGCCTGCGTGGGGCTCGACTGGCTGGAGCTCTTCATGACGGCAGTTTCCCTCGCCGTCTCCGCCATCCCCGAAGGGCTGCCCGCCGTCGTCACCATCGTGCTCTCCATCGGCGTCACGCGCATGGTCAAAAAGAACGCCATCATCAAGCGCCTGCCCGCCGTGGAGACGCTGGGCTCGGCTTCCGTCATCTGTTCGGATAAGACGGGCACCCTCACCCAGAACCGCATGACGCTCGTCAGGACGTACGTCGACGGCAGCGAAGCGACCGCCTTCGACCCTGCAAACACCGGCGAGAAGACAGCGCAGCTCCTCACCTGGGGCACGCTGTGCTGCGACGGCTCCGTCGAATTCGAGGGCGACAAGGAAGTGCACCTCGGCGACCCCACCGAGACCGCCATCGTGCTCGCCGCGCACAAATTGGGCAACGAGAAGGAGGCGCTCAACGAGCGCTGCCCCCGCGTCGCCTCCCTGCCCTTCGACTCCGACCGCAAGCTGATGACCACCGTCAACAAGATCGACGGCAAACTCATCGCCGTCGTCAAGGGCGCCTTCGACGTGATGGCGACCCGCTGCGTTGCGGGCGACATCGAAAAGGCGCGCGCCGTCAACGACGAGATGAGCGCGGACGCTCTGCGCGTGCTCGCCGTCGGCTACAAGGAACTCGACGCCCTCGACGGCGAACCCACGAGCGAGGAGCTCGAATACGGGCTCACCTTTTTAGGGCTCGTGGGCATGATCGACCCTCCTCGCCCCGAGGCAAAGGAGGCCGTTACCGTCTGCCGCAAGGCCGGCATCAAACCCGTGATGATCACGGGCGACCACGTCATCACCGCCTCCGCCATCGCAAGAGAGCTGGGCATCCTTTTGGAAGGCGACAGGGCCATCACGGGCGCCGAGCTCGACGCCATGAGTGACGAGGAGCTCGACAAGGAAGTCGAGCACATCTCCGTCTATGCGCGCGTATCGCCCGAAAATAAGATCCGCATCGTCAAGGCATGGCAGAAGAAGGGGCAGGTCGTCTCGATGACGGGCGACGGCGTCAACGACGCGCCCGCCTTAAAGGCCGCCGACATCGGCTGCGCGATGGGCATCACGGGCACGGACGTAGCCAAGGGCGCCGCCGACATGACGCTCACCGACGACAACTTCGCCACCATCGTCGACGCCGTCAAGGAGGGCCGCGGCATCTACTCCAACATCAAGAAGGTCGTGGGCTTCCTCTTAGGGACCAACATCTCGGAAGTCATCGTCGTCTTCCTTGCCATGTGCATCTGGCAGATCTCCCCCTTCATCTCCATCCAGCTCTTGTGGATCAACCTCATCGGCGACTCGCTGCCCGCCATCGCCCTCGGCATGGAGAAGCTCGAGCCCGACGTCATGGACCACAAGCCGCGCCGCAAGGACGAGAGCATCTTCGCCCACGGCTACGGGATACAGATCGTGCTGCAGGGCTGTATGTTCGCAGGCTTGGCGCTTGCCAGCTACTGCATCGCCCGCTACGGCTTCGGCCTCGGCTCGGAAGCCTGCTCGGCGGCGACCTTCTTCGTGCTCGCCCTCTCGCAGACGCTGCACGCCTACAATATGCGCTCGGGGCACTCCCTCTTCAAAGTGGGGCCCTTCACGAATAAGATGCTCAACATCGTCACCCTCATCGCCCTTGCGCTCATCGCCTTCGTCATGTTCACGCCCGGCGTCATGAGCGTGTTCGGCTTCGGCAGCGCGTATCTGCCCTGGGAGATCTACGTCATCGGCATCGCCCTCTCCATCGTGCCCATCATCGTCATGGAGATCGCCAAAGCCCTCGACCTCGTGCGCCATCACAAGTAAAACAGCGCGTTTTGGCGGCTGCCCCCTGCGGGGCGGCCGTTTTTTTGATTTTTGGGAATTTTTTTTGCGAAAAACAGTTGACAAGCGCCCCTTTCCGCGCTATACTATCATTGAACATTTGAGAAAACGTTCAAATGAGAGGCGCAGGGCGGCTGAGGCCCGCGGCGCAAAGGAGGCAGTCATGGACGAGAGAGAGCTTGCGAAGACGGATATTAAAAACCGCCTTCCCGACGACGAGACGCTCTACGAACTTGCCGGCCTCTTTAAGATGTTCGGCGATCCCACCCGCGCCAAAATTTTGAGCTGCCTGCAGCTTAGGGATATGTATGTGGGCGAGCTTGCCGAAACGCTCAACATGACGGACAGCGCCGTTTCGCACCAGCTGAGGGTGCTGCGCGGGGCAAAGCTCGTGAAGGGCGTGAAGGAAGGGAAAGAGGTGAAGTACTCTCTGGACGACGACCATGTGGTGAAGATCATGGAGTGCGGCCTCACCCACGTCAACGAAGGGAAATGAACAGGGCCTTTGACCCGCCCTGTTTTATTTTGGATAATGATTGAACGATTGCTCAAAGAAGCAATTATTCATAAATAAAGACGGGCGCCCGCCCCTTTGCGGGCAAAAGGAGATATGATATGAAAAAGGTATTTAAGCTTGAAGATCTGGACTGCGCCAACTGCGCCGCCAAGATGGAACGCGCCGTGGCGAAGATCGACGGCGTAAACGAAGTGAACGTCAGCTTTATGGGGCAGAGAATGACCCTCGATGCGGACGAGAGCCGCTTTGAGGAGATCATGGAAAAGGTCGTAAAGACCTGCAAGAAAGTAGAGCCCGACTGCAAGATCATCCGTTAAAAAGGGCGACAGCCCGAGAGGTTTTTTATGAAACGTTCCTCTATGAGCCGCAAGGACAAGAAAAACCTTATCCGCATCCTCATCGCGCTCGTCCTCTTTTTTGCCATCTTCATCACGGATAAGGCGATGGCGGGCGGGCTCGGCGGCGTGTTTTCTGGCCCCGCCGCCTGGGTGTTCCCCTTCTTACTATACCTTGTGGTGTATCTCATCATCGGCTACGACGTCTTATGGCGCGCCGTGCGCAACATCTCCCACGGGCAGGTGTTCGACGAAAACTTTTTGATGTGCGTGGCGACCCTCGGCGCCTTTGCCCTTGCCATCTACCGCGGCGTGACGGGCGAGGAGATCGAAGGCTTTGACGAGGCGTGCGCCGTGCTCCTCTTCTATCAGGTGGGCGAGTGGTTCCAATCGTATGCCACGGGCAAGTCGAGAAAATCCATCGCTTCGCTCATGGATATCCGCCCCGACTATGCCAACCTCGTCAAAGAGAACGGCTCCGTAGAAAGGGTGGACCCCTCCGAAGTCAAGGTCGGGGATACCATACTTATCAACCCGGGCGAAAAGGTGCCGCTCGACGGCGTCGTCGTCAAGGGCGCCTCCACCCTCGATACCAAAGCGCTGACGGGCGAATCGCTCCCCCGTGAAGTCATGGAGGGCAGCGAAATCGTCAGCGGCAGCGTCGATCTTACCTCGCAGCTTGAAGTGCGCGTCGAGAAAGCGTTCTACGACAGCACCGTCTCCAAAATTTTGGAGCTGGTGGAAAACGCCGCCGATCAGAAGTCCAAGGCGGAGAACTTCATCACCAAGTTTGCAAAATATTATACGCCCATCGTCTGCGGCGTGGCGCTGCTGCTCGCCGTCGTGCCCGGGCTCATCACCACGGACTGGTCGACGTGGATCTATCGCGCGCTCTCCTTCCTCGTCGTCTCCTGCCCCTGCGCGCTCGTCATCTCCATTCCCCTCTCCTTCTTTGCGGGCATCGGCGCGGCGTCAAGATACGGCATCCTCATCAAGGGCTCCAATTATTTGGAGAAGTTCAACTCCGCCAACACCTTTGTGTTCGATAAGACGGGAACGCTGACGAAAGGCAACTTTGCCGTCGCCAAAATTTCGCCCGCGGAGCGCGCCGAAGAAGTGCTGCGCCTTGCCGCCATCGCCGAACACGACTCCAACCACCCCATCGCCAAGTCCATCGTGGCGCGGTACGGCAGAGAGAGCGAGAGCGGCTATACCCTCACCAATATCGCGGGCAGCGGCATCGCGGCGGAAAAGGAGGGCGAACGCATCCTCTGCGGCAATGAAAAGCTGATGCAGCAATACGGCATTGCCTACGCCAAAGAGACGGGCATCGGCACCGTGGTGTATGTGGCGAGGAACGGCGAATTTGTGGGCTCCCTCCTCATCGCCGACGAGGTGAAGCCGGAAAGTAAGCAGGTCATCGGCGAGCTCAACGCCATGGACTGCAAGACCATCATGCTCACGGGCGACAACGAATCCATCGCCCAAAATGTGGCAAACGAGATCGGGCTGACGGGCTATAAGGCCTCCCTTTTGCCGCAGAACAAGGTGGAGGAAGTTGAAAAGCTGCTCGCACAAAAAAAGCAGAAGGACGTTGTATGCTTCGTCGGCGACGGCATCAACGACGCGCCCGTTCTGATGCGTTCGGATATCGGCATCGCCATGGGCGGCGTGGGCAGCGACGCGGCGATCGAAGCCTCCGACATCGTGCTGATGAAGGACGACCTCAAAGGCATCTCGCTTGCCAAGCGCATCGCCAAGAAGACGATGGCGATCGTGTTCCAGAATATTGTCTTTTCCATTGCGGTCAAGGTCGCCATTCTCATCCTCTCCGCCGTGGGCATTGCCAATATGTGGCTGGCGGTGTTCGGCGATGTGGGCGTGGCGGTCATCGCCATCCTCAACGCCATGCGCGTGAACGGGAAGTATTAAAGAGCCCTCCTGCGGAGGACAGTTAGAAAGCGGCGGGCGGGCGTTTGCAAAGATGCAAACGCCCGCTTGTTTTGAAAGGCGGCGGCGCCCGAACGGGCGCCGCCGCCTACGTTTAAGGCGCACCTCTACGCCTTCTGCCGCGCGCCCGTGAGGGGCGGGCGAGGGGTCGCGGGCTCTTCCACTGTCAGTATCTGACAAGTTTAAGAATTTATATTGTATTCTGAAAACAGATGTGCTATACTGTGGGCGAACATAAACAATAGGAGGCTTCTTATGAAAAAAATGAAGATCTTTATACTTGCGGCAGCGCTTGCAGTTTGCGGGCTAATGACGCTTGCCGCCTGTGAAACGCCCGACGATACGGTACATACGCACAGCTTTGGTGAGTGGGAAGTCGTCACCGAGCCCACCTGCACCGAAGAGGGCAAATTGGAGCGCACCTGCAGCTGCGGCGAAAAGGAGACGTCATCGATCTCCGCTTTGGGGCACGGGAAAGAAATGACCGTGCGTGAGAACGAAGTGGCTGCGACGTGCACGGAAAGTGGTTCGTATGAGTATGTCGTCTATTGCTCTGTCTGCGGGGACGAGATGAGCCGCAAGACGGTGGAAATTGCGGCTCTCGGCCATACGTCGGGCAAGACAGTCAAAGAGAACGAAGTGGCTGCGACGTGCACGGAGCAAGGTTCGTATGA
>CALVTT010000024.1 GCA_944363045.1 uncultured Clostridia bacterium
CCTGACCGAGCGCGGTTTCCACCGCGCGAGACGGTGCCGAACGAATGTGAGGCGGAAGGAGTTACCTTACTTTAAGCTCCTCCTCGGGGGAGCTGTCATGCCGTCCGAAGATTTATCGAGGCGGCATGACTGAGGGAGTAAATAGGGCTCCCGCAAAAATCGCGTCAGCGAGTTTTGTGGGAAGAGGAGCAGCGAGCATCAGAGCAAAGCCGCGAACAAAATGAGCGGCTTGCGAAATTTGCTCCGCTGCGACGAGACTGAGGGAGTAAAAACCTCCCGAAAAAACCGCAGCGCAAAAGCGTGGTTTTGCTCGCGGAAGTTGTTTGAGAAGCGTTAATTCTCTCGCCCCCTCTTTGAGGGTGAGCAGGCGCTTTCTTGCAAAGAGCCCGGTGGGCTTTTTGCCGCCTGCGAACTTGGAAATTTCCCATTGTGGGGAAATTTCCTGACCGAGCGCGGTTTCCACCGCGCGAGACGGTGCCGAACGAATGTGAGGCGGAAGGAGTTACCTTACTTTAAGCGCCCTCTCGAGGGAGCTGTCATGCCGTCCGAAGATTTATCGAGGCGGCAAGACTGAGGGAGTAAATAGGGCTCCCGCAAAAGTCGCGTCAGCGAGTTTTGTGGGAAGAGGAGCAGCGAGCATCAGAGCAAAGCCGCGAACAAAGTGAGCGGCTTGCGAAATTTGCTCCGCTGCGACGAGACTGAGGGAGTCACCTCATCGTCTCTCCCGCAGCGGAGGGCAACCCTCCTCGCAGCAGTGCATTTTGAAAATCATTTCGCATAAATCTTTGCAAAACAAAGAGAGGTAAGAACATGAATACCTTTACGAACGGCAGCAATATGGCGTCGCAGCGCTCGCTCCTGCGCGCCCTCGGCTGGACGAACGAGGAGATGAACAAGCCCATCGTCGGCATCATCTCCGCCCAGAGCGACATCATCCCCGGGCATATGTACCTCGACCACGTCGCCCGTGCGGCGGCGGAGGGCGTCATTGCGGCGGGCGGCAAGCCCGTCATCGTGCCCTGCATCGGCGTGTGCGACGGCATCGCCATGGGCCACAAGGGCATGAAGTACTCCCTGCCCTCGCGCGAGGTCATCGCCGACAGCGTGGAAATTTTGTCGAACGCCCACGCCTTTGACGGCATCATCCTCGTGGGCAACTGCGATAAGATCATCCCCGGTATGCTGATGGGCACGGTGCGCGTCAACAAGCCCGCCCTCTTTGTCTCGGGCGGACCCATGCTCGCGGGGCATAAGGACAAGAAGAAGCTCTCCCTCTCCTCCATGTTCGAGGCGGTGGGCGCCTACACGTCGGGCCACATCGACGAGAAGGAGCTCGAGCGCGTGGAATGCACCGCCTGCCCCACCTGCGGCTCCTGCTCGGGTATGTTCACGGCGAACTCCATGAACTGCCTTTTGGAAGCCCTCGGCATGGCGCTCCCGGGCAACGGCACCATCCCCATGGTGTACTCGGCGCGCCTCGCCCTTGCCAAGCAGGCGGGCTCGGCGGTGATGGGGCTCATCGAAAAGAATATCTGCCCGCGCGACATCCTCACCCCCGCCGCCGTCAAGAACGCCGAACGCGTAGACATGGCGATCGGCGCCAGCTCCAACTCGGTGCTGCACCTTTTGGCGCTCGCGAGCGAGCTGGGCTTTTCTAAGGAGCAGCTCTCCATCGACACGATGAACGAGATCTCCAAGACGACGCCCAACCTCTGCCGCTTAGCGCCCGCGGGCGAATATTTTATCGAGGAGCTCAACGAAGTGGGCGGCATCTCCGCCGTCATCCGCTCCCTCATCGAGGCAAACCTTTTCGACGGCTCGGCGCTCACCTGCTCGCTCTTGACGCAGGAGGAGCGCACGAAGGGCGCCCGCGTCCTCGACGAGGACATCATCCGCCCCGTCTCCCGCCCCTATTCGAGCTACGGCGGCCTCGCCATCTTAAAGGGCAGCCTCGCCCCCGAAGGCAGCGTCGTCAAAAAGAGCGCCGTCGACCCCAAGATGTACCACCACGCGGGCCCCGCGCGCGTGTTTGACTCCGAGGAGGAAGCGATGGAGGCCATCTCCTCCAACAAGATCAATAAGGGCGACGTCGTCGTCATCCGCTACGAAGGGCCCAAGGGCGGCCCCGGGATGCGCGAGATGCTCTCCCCCACCTCCTCCATCGTGGGCGCGGGCCTCGGCGACACGGTGGCGCTCATCACGGACGGCAGATTCTCGGGCGCGACAAGGGGCGCCGCCATCGGACACGTCTGCCCCGAAGCGGCGGCGGGCGGCGTCATCGGCATCGTCGAAGAGGGCGATACCATCGAGATCGACATCGAGAAGGGCACCATCGACCTCAAAGTGCCCGAGGACGTCATCAATGCGCGCCTTAAAAACTTTGTGCCTAAGGAGAAGCCCGTCGAAGGGTACTTGAAGCGCTACCGCGCCCTCGTCACCTCCGCCTCGGACGGCGCCGTCTTCAAGAAATTCTAACCCACTCGCTCCCCGCCCCACGGCGCGGGGAGCGATTTTTTTTGTAAACGCCCCCCGCGTCGCCGCAGAGCGCATTTCCCTTGCCTCCCGCGTCGGAGCAGAGCAGCTTCCCCCTTGCCTCCCTCCCCGAGGGAGGTGGCAGCCCGCAGGGCTGACGGAAGGAGTCACCACATTTTGACCTCCTCTTCGGGGAGGTGTCTCATCATGCGGCGAACGCCGCTGATGAGACGGAGGGAGTCCCCTCGCCTCCCTCTCCGAGGGAGGTGGCACGGCGCAGCCGTGACGGAAGGAGTTCACCGCGTCGGAGCAAGGTACCTATCCCCCCGCCCCACGACCCGAGGCGCGACCTTTTGCGGCAGAAAAATCGCACGCAGCGCGGCGCGGAATAGAAAAATCGCACGCAGCGCGGCGTGGGGCAGAAAATCGCACGCGGCGCGGGGCTCTTCGCCCCGCGCCGCGCGCAGTTATTCCCTCATGATATCGCTCTATTTGCTTTGGCCGCAGCCGTCAAAGCCCAAAGAACTCATTGGGCGTCACGCCGAATTTGCGGCAGATCATGACGATGCTGTCATACCCCGGCTTCTTGCGCCCGAGAAGCCACTGCGAGACCGTCGTCTGATTGACGCCGACCGCCTGCGCAAACTTTGCCTGCGAAAGATGCCGCTCTGCCATGATGGCGCGGATAAGTTCGATATAGGCCGCCGTCTCCTGCTTTTCCATATCAAAATTATACAGAATTTTGGGTCAAAAAGATTGACTTAGGTCTATTGACCTGATATGATATAGAGGAGGCGGCGCAAAGAGAGCGCACGCTGCGGCGGCAGGACCCCCGCCGAAAGCATTTTCCCGCGCGGCGCGGGGCGTTGAGCCCTGCGCCGCCATATTTTTTCCCGCGCCCTTTCCCGCGCCCTTTTCCGCGCTCTTTCCGCGTTCTTTCCGCGCCCTTTCCCGCGCCCTTTCCGCGTTCTTCCCGCTTAAAAGAAGCGCTGCTCCTCGCCCGCGCGGCAGATGCGGTAACTCTTGAGCTTCATGCGCGAAAAGCCGATGGGCGCAACTTCGACGAGCTGTCCGCTCCCGAGCTCACTTTTGACGATCCCGCGCGGCAGAAAGGCATAGCCGAGCCCCGCCGCCAGAAAATCTTTGACCTTGTTGGAGTTATCCACCTCGAAGGGGAACTGCTGCCCGGCGGGAAAGAGCTCGCGAAGATAGGCGCCGATCTCCTCGAGGGAAAAGTTGCACATGGCGCAGGGGAGCCTCCTCAGCTCCTCCTTCCGCACGCCGCAGGGGAAGGCGTTCTTATCCCGCCGCACCAGGAGGACGAGCTCATCCTCAAAGAAGGGCGTACAGGAATATCCCGCCCGCTTGACCGGCTGATAGCCGTACACGGCGTCGAGCGAACCGCTCCACAGCTGCTCCAAAAGCTCCCCCGTATGGCCGAGCGTCACGCGGTAGCGCCCGCCCGCCGCGATGCCCGCAAAAATAAGTTCCTTGAGCATCCCCTCGTAGACGGCGTTGGTCGCGCCCAGCCGCAGCTGCCGCTCGCCGCCCCGCACGACGCTCTTCAAGGCGTCCTCGAGCTCGACGATGCGCTGCGCATACTCCTGAAACAGCTTGCCCTCCTCGGTGAGGGAAAGATTGCGCGTATCCCGCCGCAAAAGCTTGACGCCCGCCTCCCGCTCGAGCTCCATGATGCGGTTGGTCACCGTGGACTGCGCCACAAACAGCTGCTCCGCCGCCCGCGTAAAGTTATGAACGCGCACCACCAGCAAGAAGGTGCGCAGATTTTCGGTATCCATTGATGTGAAAAATCGATTACTCCTATTTTATAATTCGTTTTTTATATGATTGACGAAAGTATAGCATATGTGATATAATTTTGTCAAATACAGAAAGGAGACTTTTGCTATGGGAATGACGATGACGCAGAAGATCCTCGCCGCCCACGCCGGGCTCGAGCGCGTGGAAGCGGGGCAGCTCATCGAAGCGGAGCTCGACTTGGCGCTCGCCAACGACATCACCGCCCCCGTCGCCATCAACGAGGTGGAAAAGGCGGGCGGCTGCGTCAAGTGCCGCGACAAAGTCGCGCTCGTGATGGATCACTTTACCCCCAATAAGGACATCAAGGCGGCATGCCAGGTGAAAAAGACGCGCGAATTCGCCAAGAAAGAGCAGGTGACGCACTTTTACGACGTGGGCAAAATGGGCATCGAACACGCCCTGCTGCCCGAACAGGGGCTCGTGGGCGCGGGCGACTGCGTGATCGGCGCAGACAGCCACACCTGCACCTACGGCGCGCTCGGCGCCTTCTCGACAGGCGTGGGAAGCACCGACCTCGCCGCCGCCATGATGACGAATAAGGCATGGTTCAAAGTGCCCGCGGCGCTCCGCTTCGAGCTCAAAGGCAGCCTTCCCCCTTACGTCACGGGCAAGGACCTCATCCTCCACATCATCGGCACGATCGGCGTGGACGGCGCCCTCTACAAGAGCATGGAATTTACGGGCGAGGGCGTTTCCTCCCTCTCGATGGACGACAGATTCACCATCTGCAACATGGCGATCGAAGCGGGCGCCAAGAACGGCATCTTCCCCGTGGACGAGAAGACGCTCGCCTACATGGAAGGGCGCTTTGAGCGCACCCCCAAAATTTACGCGGCGGACGCGGACGCAGAGTACGAAAAGACCTACACCGTCGACCTTTCCGCCTTGAAGCCCACCGTCGCCTTCCCTCATCTTCCCGAAAACACGCGCACGGAGTGGGAGGAGCTGCCCATCCAGCAGGCAGTCATCGGCTCCTGCACCAACGGGCGCATCTCCGACCTGCGCCAGGCCGCCGAAATTTTGCGCGGCAGGAAAGTGGCGGACGGCGTGCGCTGCATCGTCATCCCCGCGACGCAGGAAATCTATCTTCAAGCTCTTGAAGAGGGGCTCATTGCCGACATGGTGAGGGCGGGCGCCGTCGTCTCCACGCCCACCTGCGGGCCGTGCCTCGGCGGGCACATGGGCATCCTTGCCGACGGCGAGCGCTGCGTTTCCACCACCAACCGCAACTTTGTCGGCCGCATGGGGCATATCACGAGCGAAATTTACCTCGCCTCCCCCTATGTTGCCGCCGCGAGCGCCGTCCTCGGCCGCCTCGCAGTCCCTCAGGAGGTAAAATAACATGAAAGTGCAAGGCACCGTGCATAAATTCGGCAATAACGTCGATACCGACGTCATCATCCCCGCGCGCTATCTCAACACCTCCTCGCCGGAGGAGCTCGCCCTCCACTGCATGGAGGACATCGACAAGGACTTTGTAAACAAGGTGCAAAAGGGCGACATCATCGTGGCGGAAGACAACTTCGGCTGCGGCTCCTCGCGCGAGCACGCGCCCATCGCCATCAAGGCGAGCGGCGTCTCCCTCGTCATCGCCAACACCTTTGCGCGCATCTTCTACCGCAACTCCATCAACATCGGCCTGCCCATCCTCGAATGCCCCGAGGCGGTCAAGGCCGTCAAGGAGGGGGACACCGTCTCCTGCGACCTTTCCCTCGGCGTCATCCGCAACGAGACGACGGGCGAGGAATTCAAGGCGCAGCCCTTCCCGCCCTTCATCCAACGCATCATCGACACGGGCGGCCTCATCAACTCGCTGAAAAAATGAATCTCTTTCAAAAGCTGCGCGCCAAAGCGGAGGAACGCCGTCAGGCGTACCTCAAACGGCGGCAGGCATGGATCGAGTACTTTCAGAGCGACGAGGTAAAGGGCATCGACCTCACCTATATCCACACGGGCGATTCGCGCGACGAGCCTTTCTTCGGCGCCGTCCTCTTTCTGACGGACGACAGCGCCGCCGTGCTCGCCTATCTTTCGGGCAGCATGAAGAAGGAGGCGCGGCGGCAGTTCGAGGAGCAATTCGTCCGCAGCGAAGCGGAGGAAGAATTTACGCTCGACCCCGACGAAATGCGCCTCATCCGCGGCAAACAGGTGTATCTCACAAAAAAGGACCGCGCGGCAGTCGAACGCAACGCCGCCTGCCTCTGCCTCTTTCAGAACAACGAAGTTTTGAGCTATTGACCCGCCTATGAAAAAATTCGGAGCGCCCTTCTATATCATCCTGTTCGCCCTCACCGTGCTGGTCCTGGGGATGCTCGGCCTTTGGCTTTGGCTGAAACAAGACGTCTTCCTCTACCTCATGATCGCCCTCTTTGTGGTCTACGTCATCCACATGGCATACAACATGGTCCACGGCAGGCGGCAGGAGAAGCGCGAACAGACGACGGAGGACCTTCTTCGCGCGGAATTCAAGCGGGAATGCGTCGTGTACCTTACCTACTTCGGCGGCGAGAAGCACGTCAAAAAGCCCTCCGCGCACAAGCGGGAGTACCTCATCGAAGTCTACGCCCCCGCGGTGGACAAGGCTCTCTTAAAGCGCCACCTCTGGTTCGGTCTGCCCGAAGCGGAAGAAAAGAAGCTCGCCCTCATGAAGCGGTACGAGACGAAGATCGCCTACCCCGCCCTCTCCCTCATCGAGGGGAAGACGGTGTACCTTCCCGCAGGCTTTTGCGAGGCCGCGAAAAGCGTCCCTGCCTTCGACGGCCTCCTCAACAAGAACGATATCGTCATTTACGGAGAAACTTAAAATGAACAAACACATTGCAGTGCTCGCGGGCGACGGCATCGGCCCCGAGATCACCGAAAGCGCCGTCTGCGTCCTGCGGCAGGTCGCCAAAAAGTACGGCCATGAATTTACCTTCGAGCCCCTGCTCATGGGCTGCTGCGCCATCGAGGCGTGCGGCGAACCCCTCCCCGCGCACACGGTGGAGCGCTGCCTCGCCTCGGACAGCGTGCTCCTCGGCGCCGTCGGAGGCATGGTGGGCGACCCCCGCTGGGATAATTTGCCCGGCGACAAGCGCCCCGAAGCGGGGCTTCTCGGCATCCGCAAGGCGATGGGCCTTTATTCCAACATCCGCCCCGCCCGCCTTTGGGCGCCCCTTGCCGCCGCCTCCCCCTTAAAGCACGAGCTTGTAAAGGACGGCATCGAGATCGTCGTCGTCCGCGAGCTCACGGGCGGCATCTACTTCGGCAAGCGCGGCTCCTATACGGACGAGAGGATGGGCGAGACGGCGTGGGACACCGAGACATACTCCGCCCGCGAGATCGAGCGCATCGCCCGCATCGCCTTGGAGCTTGCGAGAAAGCGCAAGAAGCACGTCATCTCCGTCGACAAGGCCAACGTGCTCGAAAGCTCGCGCCTGTGGCGGCGCACCGTGCACGCCTATGCCGAGAAGTACTACCCCGACGTCAAAGTGGAGGATATGCTCGTCGACAATGCGGCGATGCAGATCGTCAAAAATCCCGCGCAGTTCGACGTGCTCTTGACGAGCAATATGTTCGGCGACATCCTCGCCGACGAGGCGGCGCAGGTGACAGGCAGCATCGGCATGCTCGCCTCCTCCTCCCTGGGCGACGGCACGCGCGGGCTGTATGAGCCCATCCACGGCTCGGCGCCCGACATCGCGGGGAAAGACATCTGCAATCCCATCGCCACCGTCCTCTCCGCCGCCATGATGCTGCGCGACTCCTTCTCCCTCACGGAGGAATGTGCCGCCGTCGAAAATGCCGTGCAGCGCGTGCTCGAGGAGGGATACCGCACGCCCGACATCATGAGCGAAGGCAAAGTAAAGGTGGGCTGCCGCGAAATGACCCGCCTCATCACCGAACGCATATGATCAAAGAAAACGTGACCGCCCTCCTCAAAGAGCTGGAGGGCGGCAACTGCTGTCATGAGAAGGTGACGCTCGTCGCCGCCACCAAGACGCGCACCGCCGCCGAGATCAACGAGGCGATCGAGGCGGGCATCACCGACATCGGCGAAAACAGGGTGCAGGAATTTACCGCCAAATTCGAGGAAGTGAAGGGCGGACGCCGCCACTTCATCGGGCATTTGCAGCTCAACAAGGTCAAATACCTCATCGGCCGCACCGATCTTTATGAGTCCGTCGACCGCGACGAGCTCGCCTTAGAACTCGCGGCACGTTCTGTGCGCGCGGGCATCCGCTCGGACATCCTCCTCGAAGTCAACATCGGCTGCGAGGAGACAAAGAGCGGCTATCCCCTCGAAGAGGCGTTTGCTGCCTATCGGCGTCTGAAAGAGACGGCGGGGCTCCGCGTCAAGGGCTTTATGGCGATGCTCCCCCTCTCGGACGACGAGCGGCTCCTTGCCCGCCTCACGGACGAGATGCGCGCCCTCTACGACCGCGCAAAGGCGGAAGATGCCGGCATCGAATACCTCTCGATGGGCATGAGCGGCGATTGGCGGCTGTGCGTTGAACACGGCTCCAATATGATCCGCCTCGGCACCGCCATCTTCGGCTCCCGCACCTCGCCGGTGGGGCAGTAGGAATTTACTCAGCTTTCAGGAAAACTCCCGCAAATATTTTCTCTCGGACAAGTGACACCCGCCGGTGAGGCAGCACCTCGCCGGTGAGGCAGCGGGAATTTACGTTGCTTTCAGGAAATCTCCCGCAAATATTTTCTCTCGGGCAAGTGACACCTCGCCGGTGAGGCGGCGGGAATTTACGTTTCTTTTACGATAGCCGCCGCGCGTGCGTTCTCACCCCTCAATATAAAACCCTAAAAAGGAGAGAGCTTATGCCATCCAGCATCACCCATCAGCTCGTTGCCGAGGAAGCCGCCTCCCTCTTCCCCGAAGGCCTTCGGCACATCATCGAGCGCGCCCCCGACGAATACTACCTCGGCTGTCAGGGGCCGGATATGTTCTTCTTCTACCGCATCGGCAGCCGCAGCGAATATAATCTCGGCAAATTCCTGCACCGCCATAAGGTGTACGAAACGTTCAAGCTGTTCGCGCGCCTGCTCTCGGGCGAGCAGAACAGCCGCTTCCCCCACTTTTCGGAGGAGGGGCGTACGCGCATCTTTGCCTACATCTTAGGGTACATCACCCACTATGCCGCGGACAGCACCTTCCACCCCTTCGTCTATCGCTATATGGAGCAGGAGGGGAGCGCCAAGCGCGTACATCAGCTCATCGAAAACGATTGGGACGTCTATTTCCTGCGCCATTTCCGCGGGCGCGAGGCGGAAAAATTCCGCTGCGCCTTCTCCCCGAAGACGGTGACGGCGAGCGGGGCGGTCGCCCGCCTCTATGCCTGCCTTGCCGAGGAGCTCGGCCGCGAGGAAGTCAAGCGCGGCAAATTCAACGCCGGCATTAAAAACTTCTGGCGCTATCTCGTCTTCTTCCACGGAAAGTGCTACGCCGCACAGCGCGGCTGGGCAAAGACAGAGCGCTTCTTCCGCTTAAAGCCCTATCTCTCCTGCCTCTATCCCCGCAAGGATCCCGACCGCGACTATCTGCAGCGGGAGGACTTTTCCGTCCTCTCCGAAGGAAGGGGCGGCAGCGCAGACGAACTCTTTGCCCGCGCCCGCGACGAGAGCGTGCGGCTCGCCCTCCTCTTCTGCGAATGCCTGCGCAAGGGCGAACCCCTTCCCGCCGCAGATTTTTCCCTGAGCTTCCTCACAGCCCGTCCCGTGGAATAACCGAAAGCAGGCCTTGCACGGCAAAAACTATCAAATATCCGCAGAATATACGGCTTATTTCGTACTTTTCGCAGAAAAGCGTGGTCATAAAAACAGATTTTTACGAAGTTGTCGATAGGAGAAGAACGACAAGGAAATTCTTAAAAAAGGAAGTTGACTTCGAAGCCGTTAAACGGATATGCGTGTCCAAAGTGAAAGCGGCGGGGTACTGCCGCCGCCTCTCCCTTCTCTGCGAGGGAGGGGCCCCTTTTTAGAGGCGCTCACGGCGGCCAACTGCTGCCCAACGCCCATGCGGCGGAGGAAGGTAGGCGGGCCCGCGCGCCTCTTTGCGCGCGCCCTCCAAAAAGAAGCGCCGCGGGGCAGCCAAATGGCTGCCCCGCGGCGCGTTCACACATTTTTTCGCTTATCCCTTCAAAATGCCCTCTGCCCAGCCCACCTTGCCGCCCGCAAGCAGATGCTTTTTCACCGCCCGCTGCAAAGAGGTCTCCTCGGGCAGCTCTTCCGCGGGCGCAGTGACCGCCATGGGGAAGATCCAATCGCGGAAGGCGGGGCTGTCCTCCTCCCAAAACACGATAGAAAAGCGCTCACATAAGCGCCGCACGCGGCTCGTCCTCGGCATGATCGTAAGGAGCGCGGGCGAGAGCATCCACGACTCGCACACATACTCCGCCGCCGCAAACTCGGGGAAGTACTTGGAAAAAAACGCCCTTGCCTCGGCGAGCGAGGCGTCCACCGCCCCGTCCGCAAGGTCGGCATCCGCGGGGATATGCAAAAAGATGCGCTTTACCTCCCCGCCCGCGGGAGCGCCCCCGAATGCCGCCCCCTCCGTCATCTCGTACTCGAGCGAGCCCAAACGGAACTCCTTCAAAGCGAGCTGGCGGGGGAACCACCAGCCCCACGTCCACTCGACGCGCCCGCGCCGCGCAAATGCCTCCGCCGAAAAGCGCGCCATAAAGGCCATGGTGGCGAGAAAGACGTCCTCGCCGATGCCCCGCTTTTCGTACTCCGCAAGGGCAAGCAGCGCCTCTTTGCTCTGCGCCGCGAACAGCTTCATGCCGTCCCCGTCCTCGCCGAGCGCCCCCTTCAGGGCGGAGCCCCTCCTCGTAAGGAAGGCGCCGCCACTTATCGAGCGGAAGCTTTGAAAACAGCTCCTCGTTTTGCGCAAGCACCTCCTCCGCCCGCGCCAAAACGGGAGAACAGAGCCCGATCTTTTGCCAAAACTCGTGCAGATCTATCATGATCTTTCCTCCTTCCGCTTTTCGCGCTCGGCTTTGGAGAAGGCGCAGCCGCAGTAGTCCTGGCGGTAGAGCCCGTACTCCTCCGAAAGGCGCACCGAATGCAGATAGCCGCCCCGCTTCTTGAAGTCGGAGGGCAGGTACTTCACGCTGGCTTCCTCCGCGACGGCAAAGCCGATCTCGTTGATGAGCCTGGCGTTTTTGAGGGGGGAGACGGTGAGCGTGGTCGCAAAATAGTCAAAGCCGTGCGCCTTAGCTTCCCGCGCCGTCCTTAAAAGGCGCAGGCGGAAGCACACGGAGCAGCGCGCGCCGCCCTCTCTCTCCCCCTCCAGCCCGCGCACGGCAGAAAGATACTCCTCGGGCGCATGACCGCAGTCCAAAAACTCCGCAAGCCCCGTCTCGCTTAAAAAACGCATCTGCTCGTTTTTGCGCTTTTTGTACTCCTCGGCGCAGTCGAGGTTGGGGTTATAGTAGAAGACGGTGACCTTGATATGGGGCGCGAGCTCGCTCAGACAGTGCGAGGAGCAAGGCGCGCAGCAGCTGTGCAAAAGGAGGCGCTTATTCTGCGCCCCCTCAAGCTCTTCCTGCATCAATTTGTCGTAATTGACGGCGTTCATACTTCAAAATACCCCATTAAGTCTCACATGGAAAGCAGTCGCGGCCGAGACGAGGAGCCTGCGTAAACAGCAAGGGAGCTTACTTAGGCGTAAGTGACCGCCGCTGTGCGCAAAGGCGACAAAGTATTCGGCCGATGAATGCTTTTCATGCCTCGCCTTTGATCACTTTTAAGAAAAAGTCATGCACCCTTAAATCGTCGGTCAGTTCGGGGTGAAAGGCGAGCGCCAGCATCTTTCCCTGCCGCACGGCGACCGTCTTGCCCTCCACCACGGAGAGCGTCTCCACGCCCGCCCCCGCCTCGGCGACATAGGGCGCGCGGATAAAGACGGCGGGATAGTCGCCTATGCCCTTGATGTGCGCGTCGGCGGTGAAGGAGCCCAGCTGCCGCCCGTAGGCGTTGCGGCGCACGGTGACGTCGAGCGTCTGCAAATGCGGCTGTTCGCCGCCCTCGATCTTGTCGGCAAGCAGAATGAGCCCCGCACAGGTGGCAAGCACGGGCATCCCGCCCTCAATGGCGCTTTTGAGCGGCGCAAACAGGCCCTCCTCGCGGAGGAGCTTGCCCTGCACGGTGGACTCCCCGCCGGGGAGCACGACGCCGTCGAAATTTTCCGAAAAATGCGCGAGGCGGCGGATCTCCACGACCTCCGCGCCCAGCTTTTGGAGCGCGTGTTCGTGTTCGATGAAGGCGCCCTGAAGCGCAAAAACTCCGATCTTCATAAGATAGTAACTGTTTTTATCAGGCGTGAACAGCATTCATCGGCTCGTCGGCATTCGCCTCAGTCTTCAGCGCCTGTTGACAAGTCAAAGGCGCTGCTCTCTGCGCGATGCCTCCTCTTCCCACAAAGCTTTTGCTTCGCAAAATCTTTGCGGGAGCCCTTTCATCCACTAAGGCGACAAAGCATTCGGTCGATGAATACGGCGCCCCTCGCGCCGAAGTCGCGGCCGAGGCGAGGAGCCTGCGTAAGCGACGACGGGAGCTTACTTAGACGTAAGTGACCGAGGAGTGCGCAAAGGCGACAAAGCATTCGGTTGATGAATACGGCGCGAAGGCCGAGGTCTTATTTGCCGCGCTCTGCCATCAAAAGCGCGATCTCCTGCTCGTTGATGCCCACCATCGCCTCGCCGAGGTCTTCTGAAAGCTCTGCCAAGATCGCAGGGTTCTCGTAGTTGGTGACCGCCTGCACGATGGCGCGCGCACGCTTGGCGGGGTTGCCGCTCTTGAAGATGCCGCTGCCCACGAACACGCCCTCGGCGCCCAGCTGCATCATGAGGGCGGCATCGGCAGGGGTCGCCACGCCGCCCGCCGCGAAGTTGACGACGGGGAGCTTGCCGTTCTCGTGCACATACTTCACAAGCTCGTAGGGCACCTGCAGCTGCTTGGCTTCCTCATAGAGCTCGTCTTCGGACATGGAGACGACCTTCCTTATCTCGCTCATCATCATGCGCATATGGCGCACCGCCTGCACGACGTCGCCCGTGCCCGGCTCGCCCTTGGTGCGGATCATGGAAGCGCCCTCGGCAATGCGGCGGAGCGCCTCGCCGAGGTCTCTCGCCCCGCAGACAAAGGGAACGGAGAACTTGGTCTTGTCGATGTGGTACTTATCATCGGCGGGAGAGAGCACTTCGCTCTCGTCGATGTAGTCGATCTCGATGGCCTGCAGAATTTGCGCCTCGACGAAGTGGCCGATGCGGCACTTGGCCATGACGGGGATGGAGACGGCGTCCTGGATGCCCTTGATCATCTTGGGGTCGGACATACGGGAGACGCCGCCCGCCGCGCGGATATCGGCGGGGATGCGCTCGAGCGCCATGACGGCGCAGGCACCCGCCTCCTCTGCGATCTTGGCCTGTTCGGGCGTGGTGACGTCCATGATGACGCCGCCCTTGAGCATCTGTGCGAGCCCTTTGTTGAGCTCATAACGTTCGTTGTTCATATATATCCTCCTTTCGAGTGGAAGTTTTGACAAAATTATCATTCACCCCTCTTGGGCAAAGTGAGTAAAATTCCTTATTATAAGCGCCCTCTTTGCACAGCGGGAAAGCGCTCCCCCCCTTGCCTCCCTCTCCGAGGGAGGTGTCTGCGAAGCAGACGGAAGGAGTTCACCTCATTATAAGCGCCCTCTTGAGGGAGCTGGCTCATCATGCGGCGAACGCCGCTGATGAGACTGAGGGAGTACTCCTCCCCCATGATGCCCTCTTTGCACAGCGGGAAAGCGCTCTCCCCCTTGCCTCCCACGTCGGGGCAGGGCACCTATTCTCTTGCCTCCCTCTTTGAGGGAGGTGGCACGGCGCAGCCGTGACGGAAGGAGTAAAATTCCTTATTATAAGCTCCTCCTCGGGGGAGCTGGCTTGCCATTCGACGTAAGCGTCGATGGCAAGACTGAGGGAGTAAATTCCATTCCCTTGCCTCCCGCGTCGGAGCAAGACAGCTTCCTTCTTGCCTCCCGCGTCGGAGCAAGGCAAACCTCGCCGCCCCTCCTTCGTCGGGGCAGGGCTTTGATGCCTGCTTTTCTCGTGCGGTAGTGCCCGCACTCAGTCAGGAAACGGCGCGCACAATGCGCCGTTTCCAAACTCGAAAGCGGTCAAAGCCACACCGTGGCTTTGCCAAGAAAGCGCTTTCTCGCCCTTTTCCCACAAATCTTTTTGCTTCGCAAAAATCTTTGCGGGAGCCCTGAAAGGGGAGGTGTCTGCGAAGCAGACGGAAGGAGTTCACCTTATTATAAGCGCCCTCTTGAGGGAGCTGGCTCATCATGCGGCGAACGCCGCTGATGAGACTGAGGGAGTTGCCTCCCTCGCGAAACCTTCGTGGCGAAACCTTTTCCCAAATTACTTCCGCGAGCAAAACCACGCTTTTGCGCTGCGGGACTCAATTTGTACCATACTTGGTACTTATTGTTCTTAAAATGACAGACCAGTGCGCGGGCAAAAAAGTATATTAGATGTACCACATTCGGTCCTCGCGGAAAGGTTTTTCCAAAGGAAAAAGCTTTTCGCGAAACCTATTATAGCACCTTCAAGGGAAGCGGTCAACAAGTTTTATCGTTCACCCCGCTTCCGTTAAAAATTTTTAGCCGCAAAATAAAAAAACGCCGCGAAGATTTTTGCGTCAGCAAAAAGATTTTCGCGAACCCCCTTACTTCTCAAATAATTTCCGCGAGCAAAACCACGCTTTTGCGCTGCGGGACACAAGTTGCCTCATACCTGAGGCTTACTGTAAAATAAAGACAGACAAGTGCGCGGGCGATAAAGTAGGTTAAAATCAACAAACTGTACCCCTCGCGGAAAGATTTTTGCGTCAGCAAAAAGATTTCCGCGAAATTTTCAGTAGAGCAGCTGCGCATTATCGGGCAAAGTCAGCGTATCGGCGTCGTCGCCGCGGACGGTGAAGTCCTCCTGCAACAGATCGTCGTGCGGAATGAGATAGATGCGTTTCTCTCTCCATACGCCCATGACGTCGGCGCGGAAATAGCGGTCTGAAAGCAGCGCCTTCAAAAGTTCCGCATTGAGCTCGACGATGGCGGAGCGGTACCCCTCGGCAAAGCAGTCCAAAAGGGCGCTGCGGATGAGGAGCGCCATATAAAAATCGGAGAGCGTCTCCCCGCGTCCGCCGCAGCGGCGGCAGGGCTGCAAGAGGAGGGTAGAAATTTCGCGGTTGGTGCGCTTGCGGGTAAACAGTGTCACGCACAGATCGTTCATGGGCAGCACGCGGCACTTGGAGCGGTCTGAAGAGAGCGCTCTTTCCAGCTCCTCGCTCACCGCCGTGCGGTGCTCCTCCTCCGTCATGTCGATGAAGTCGACGGCGACGATGCCCCCCACGTTCCTCAGCCGCACCTGGCGGGCGATCTCGCGGGCGGCGAGGATATTCGTCTCAAAGACGGTGCTTTCAAGGTCGTTCTCGCCCGTGAACTTGCCCGTATTGACGTCGATGACCGTCATCGCCTCCGTCCTGTCGATCATGAGGTAGGCGCCGTTTTCGAGGCGCACCATGGGCTGGGAGAGGGCGTGGATCTGCTCGGAGAGCCCGAACTGCTTGTACATGCTCACGGCGCCCGTATAGTGGACGACGCGCTTTTCGCCGAGGTCGGCGCGCATACGGGCGAGCGTCAGGATGCGCTCATAGAGCTCCTTGTTGCCCACATAGAGCTTGGTGACGCCGTCGCCCAAACTGTCGCGCATCACCTTGAAGGGAAGGTCGGCCTCGCGGTAGACGGCGGTGCCCACGGGGGCGGTCACGGCCGCCTCGAGGGTGGAACGGTACAGCCTGCGCAGATATTCGCACTCCGTCTTTAAGTGCCTCTTGGTCGCGTTGGCAGCCGCCGTGCGCAAAATGAAGCCCTCGCCGGGCAGGCGCAGGCGCTCCGCCTCTTTCAAGAGGGCGGTACGGATATCGGGGTCGCAGATCTTGCGGGAGATGCCCAAAAAGTCGGTGCGGGGAAGATAGATGAGCGTCTTGCCGACGATGGAAAGATCGAGCGAGACCTTGGCGCCCTTGTTGCCGCGCGGCGCCTTGACGACCTGCACCAAGACCTCGTCGCCCTCCTGAAGGTCGCGCACAGAGGCATTGCCCGAACCGTCGTAGCTCGCAAAGCGC
Organism: uncultured Clostridia bacterium; assembly: GCA_944363045.1. Taxonomy (GTDB): domain Bacteria; phylum Bacillota; class Clostridia; order Christensenellales; family Borkfalkiaceae; genus Gallimonas. The sequence goes on from CALVTT010000024.1 coordinate 16,459, forward strand.
GCCGCGCCCTCGTCGAGGGGCAGATAGCAGTTGCGCTTGAGGCCGCAGTTGATGAACGCCGCCTGCATACCGGGCACCACGTTGGCGACCTTGCCCTTATAGATATTGCCGAGCACCGCGCCGTGGCGCGCGTCCTCGCCCTCGACCTCGACGAGTTTGCCGTCCTCCGCATAGATGACGATCTGCTCGCCGCACACGCGATCAAAAAACCATTCCTTCCTCATGGTACTTCCGCTCATCCTTCCTCGAAAGTAAATTCCTTAAAATTGTGTATTTGCCCTATTTTATCACATTTTCTTGCAATTTACAAGCAGATAACGGCATTTTTTCGCCCCTTACAGGCACTTTCGGGCACTTTGCGAACGATTTTTTGCCCTCCTCCCCGTCGGCCGCGGGCATTACATCGGGCGGCGCTTCGAGCGCCTCTTTGAGCGTCATGCCGTACTCCCCCGCCTCGAGGAGGGCAAACAGCTCTCCCTCCGTCAGCTCGCCCAGATACTCTCCCGCCTCATAGACGATGAGCACGAGATAGCGATCCTCGCGCAGGTAGCGCACGCACTCGCCCGCTGTGCGTTCCGAGGAGAGCACGATGCGCTTTTCCTCCACGCCGCGCGCGAAAGTGCGCCCGCGCGAAAAGGCGATGCGCCTGTATCTCCCGCCGCCGAAGCTCCCCGCAAAGAGCAGGAGCGAAAAGGCGAGCGCCGAAAAGTTGGCTTGGGAGAGCTCGGGCGCGGAAAACAGGCTCGCCAAAAAAAGCGCGAAGATGCCTGCCGCCGTCAAAAAGGAGGCAAGGCGGGAAAGAAGGCGGGCGCGCGCCTCGCCTAAGGGGCGCAGAAAGAGCAGGAGCAGCCGTCCGCCGTCTAAGGGATAGGCGGGCAGCAGGTTGACGAGAAAGAGGGAGAGGGAAACTTCCGCCGCCGCCTCGGTGTAGGGGTAGCTCTCGGGAAGCAGCCACCACAGCGCGGCAAAGAGGAGCGCCGTCGCGGCATTTATGAGCGGCCCTGCAACGAGCACCTTGACCTCCGCCCGCGGCGGGATGCCCTGAAGGTCGCCCGAAATGACCGCCCCGTAGGGCATGAGTAAGATATGGTCGAGGCAGTACCCCTCGCTGCGGGCGGCGAGGGAATGGGCGAACTCGTGCTCAAGCGCCGCCAGCACCGCCGAGACAAAGAGGAGCAGCTGCCCCGTGAAGGCGGACAAGACCCCCGCCGCCAGAAAGAGCGGATGCACGCGCACGCGGAAGGCGCCGATGCGCCTGCCCTTCCCGCCCTTCTCCAACGCCCCTCCGCCCCCTCCCGCCGAGGCGGGGGAGAGCGCCGAAGCCGCCCGTTCGCCCGATCTCACGACAGCCTTGAGCGCGGCAAGGTCAGCTCCAGGCAAGCCCATCTTCACTCACGGTGCAGCCGTCGATGAGCGAACCGTCCGCATAGAACATCACGCGCACCTCCCCCTCGCCGTCCGAAAAGCCGAGGGGGATGGTCGCCTTGACCGCGTCTCCCGCCGCAAAGTAGACGGCGGAAAGCCCGCTCACCACGGTGGAGAAGGAGTCGGAATGCCCCACTTCCACGGTGTAGCCCGTCTCCGCGTCGCCGTTGACGGCGAGCAGCGTGCCGTCGGCAGGAGGATAGACGCTCGCCTCCGCCGTAAAGGAGAGGACGCCCGTTTCGGAGACGGCGATCTCCGCCTCCACCCCTTCATTGACGAGGGGGGAGAGCGCGAAGTCGGTATAGACGCGCGTATCGGCAGCTTCCGCCTCGCCGCCCGCAAAGAGGCCGCGCAAAAAGGTGTTGACGGCGCTCCCCGGCAGGAAGATGTTGGTAAAGAAGATGGTGGCGCACAGCGCGCAGGCGGCGATAAATTCGCCGAGGAGGATGCGCCGCTGCGTCCTCTCGCGCGCCGTCTCCGCGGGGGCGCGGGCGATGGGCGTGCTCTCGGCATAGGCGGGATCGCCCTCCGCCGCGCTCAAACGCTCGTTGACGTCCTCGATGAGCTGCTCTTTGAGGTCGGGCTCGCCCTTTTTGCGCTTTTCGCGCTTGTTGACGCGCACCGTCTCCACGGGGATCTCCAGCATTTCGGCATAGTTGAGTTCATCGTTCATGGCAATTCTCCTTGCGAACAAAGTTACAGGTATACTCTATGCAGAATGGCTGCCAAATAGAAGCGCCGCCCGCCGTCGAACTGCGTCGACGGCGGGCGGCTTTTGTGTTCTTTTATGCTTTTCTTTCGCGCCCCTCTTTCGCGCGCGCTTGCCCGCGCCCTTTCGCCCCTTCACTCCTCCCGCGCGCGGAGGAGCCCGACGGCGGTCTCGGCGGCAAACACCGCCTCCTTTTCCGTCGTCTCCCCGCCAAAGGAAAAGCGCACGCCCCTCTTTGCTGCCTCCTCGCTCCTTCCCATCGCCAGGAGGACGTGCGAGGGCCGCGCCGCGTGCGCCGAACACGCCGCCCCGCCCGAACAGCAGACGCCGTGAAGATCGAGCGCGCTCAACAGCCACTCGCCGCCGCGCGCAAAGGTGATGTGCAAAAGGTTGGGCGCGCGTTCCGCCTCCGCCCCGTCGATGCGCGCCTCCCCGCCGAGCGCCGCAAGGATATGCGCCTCAAAGAGATCGCGCAGCCTTCTCGTGTGCGCCGAGAACTCTTCCCGCTCCTTTTGGGCAAGAAAGAGCGCCTCCGCCATGCCCACGATGCCCGCCGTGTTGAGCGTGCCGCCGCGAAGAGCGCGCTCCTGCTCTCCCCCCGCGATGAGGGGAGCAAGCTTTACGCCGCTTCTCACCCACAAGAGCCCCGTGCCCTTGGGCCCGCCCAGCTTGTGGGCGGAGAGGGAGAGGGCGTCGCAGCACTTTGTGAGCGCTTTTAAGTTGCAGCTCCTTCCCGCCTGCACGCCGTCGCAAAAGAGGAGCGCCCCCCTCTCGTGCGCCGCCCGATACACTGCTTCCACGGGCTGCACGACGCCCGTTTCATTATTGACCGCCATGAGCGCCAATAGCTTCGCGCCCCCTTCGAGCGCCTCCTCCGCCCCCGCAAGCGTCGCTCTGCCCGCCCCGTCCACGGGGAGCAGGGCGTGCTCTCCCCTCATCTTTGCCGCCTCGATCACAGCCGCGTGCTCAATGGAAGAGACCGCGAAGGGCGCGCCCGCCGCGAGCGAGCGCACCGCCCAATTATCCGCCTCGGTGCCGCCCGAGGTGAAGTAGATCTCCCGCGCCCTGACCCCCAAAACGGCGGCAATTTTGTCGCGCGCCTCGGTGACGAGGTAGGCAGCCCGCCGCCCGCAGGCATGGAGAGAGTCGGGGTTGCCGAACTCCTCCCTAAGGCAGGGCAGCATTTTTTTAAGCACCTCCTCCCTTATGGGAGAGGTCGCCGCATAGTCCAAATAGACGTTCATATCGCCTCCTCTTCACCGCCGCCTACTGACGAATTTTCCGCCAGCTCCACATACTCTTTAAGTTTGCGCTGTAACAGCTTTTTATCAATAAGTTTGAGTCTGTATTCCGCAACCAACGTCGGCGACAAGCTACGGCTGAGCGCATATTCAACGACCTCGTCGTCTTTGCTGGCACATAGGATAACGCCGACGCTCGGATTTTCATTCTCTTTTTTGATGTCTCTGTCGAGCGCTTCGAGATATAAATTCATTTTGCCGACATATTCGGGCTTGAACTCGCCTATTTTAAGCTCAAACGCCACAAGGCAGGAAAGCCCGCGGTGAAAGAACAGCAGGTCAATGAAATAGTCGTGGTTGCCGACCTGCACGCGATATTCTTGGCCGATAAAGGTAAAATCTTTGCCGATTTCCAGAATGAAATTTTTAAGGTTATTGACGATAGCCGAGGAAAAATCGCGCTCGGAAACACTTTCGGGCAAGTCGAGGAAATCGAGCGTGTAAGTATCGAGGAACACATTGCCCGTCGCCCTCTTTGCCTCGGCAACGGCAGGCGTTGTGGGCTTTTGCGAAAGCATAAATCGCTCGTAATACCCGCTGTCGATCTGCCGCTGCAATTCTCGCTTGCTGTAACGTTCCTTAATACACAATGCCATATAGAACAGGCGCTCCTCGGCACTCTTGCAGGCGGACATTAGAATAAGATGGTGCGTCCAACTCAATTGTGTCACCAGTGGTGACACTTTTTCGTCGTCCTTGTAGAGCTCATAAAACTGCTTCATCCGATACAGCCCGCGGCGGGTGAAACCCTTCAAGTCGGGATAATTTTTCGCAAAGAAATCGGCAAGCCCGTCCACAAAGGAATCACCGTAGGTTGCATTCTCCGCGCGTTCGCTTATGTACTTGCCGATGTCGCGATACATAAGGATGAGCTCCTCGTTGACCTTGCGGTACGCTCTCTCCCGCGCTTTTTCTATAATGCCAACGACTTCATTAAACGCCCCCGTCGGCGCAATTTTCTTTTCTTCCATTCGCTCCCCCAACGTTACTCCGCCGCCGCGCCGCCCGGCCCGCCAAAGCACGCCGCAGAGCCCGCGCCAAAGCGCAAAGCGCCGCTCTCAAAAAGACGCCCCGCGCACTTTGCGCGGGGCAAAACTTTGCAAAAACCTTACTGCCAGTCGCAGACGTTGACCCACTTGGCGAGGAACTCTGCCTCTTCGGGCTTATGCTTGACCGACTGCGATGCCGCAACGATGGGCAGCACGCGCTGGACGTATTGGATCGCCGTATCTGTCTTGGTGCAGAACAGGCGGAGATACTTCTCGGCGAGCTCGTCCTGCTTGTGCAGCTTGAAGAGAAGGTAGGTGCGCGCCGCATCGGCGGAGCCGTTGCCCTGCGTGGCGTGCGACCAGTCGATGATGTAGGGCGTGCCCTCCTTGGTGATGATGATGTTGCTGGGCTGGAAGTCGCCGTGGCACAGCTTGGTGTGGCGGGGCAGGCCGTCGAGGCGGACGTGCAGATCGTATCTCACGGAAGCAGGGTAAGAGCTTGCGGAGATCTTTGCGTGCATCTTATCGCGCAGATGCCCCAAAAGCGGCACCTTCTCCTTGCTCATCTTGATCTGCAAGTCGACGAAGAAGTCGAGGTACTCGTCCTCCTTCTCGGGGTTGTCCTTCATCATCTTTTCGAGCGTTTCGCCCTCGATGAACTCCCAGATGACCGACCACTTGCCGTCGACGACGGAGACGCCCAAAATTTTGGGGATGTTCAAAGACGTCTGCTCGACGCGCGCCTGGTTGAGCGCTTCGTTGAGGATATCCGCCTTCGAGTAGCTCTCGTCGAACGACTTGATGAGCCGATCGCCGTCACGATAGACTTTTTTGCCTACACGTTCGTAAATAAGTTCCATAATTTTCCTCCATAAAAGCGGGGATCTATCCCGCAAGATTTTCCCATATCAAAGTACAGCCGCCGTCCGGGGCAGCCGCCGCGCCCGTTTTGGGCGCGCAGCACACGCCCCCCGCGTTCGCGATAGTATTATACCCTATCTCGCGGCAAAAGTAAAGACCTATTTTGAAAAAATCTCTCTTTTTTTGCAGAAATTTTACAAAGGAGCGCCGCCTTAGGGCAGATGCGCTCGCGGCAGCCGCTAAACGCGGGCGAACGCGCTCAAGATCCGCCGCTAAACGCGGGCGAACGCACTCAAGATCCGCCGTCGATGGCGGGCGCGGTGTCCTCCCCGAGCACCTCCGTAAGGCAGTAGAGCTCCTCTTCCAGGACGTCGAGCCGCCGTCCGTCCTCGGTGCCCTCGTTCTTCTCGTTGTCGGCGGCAAGGCGCATGGCAAAGACGAGCCCGCGCAAAAAGAGGACAAGGCAGATGAAGGCGATGAGGGCGAGCACGCCCGAGACCCCCATGCAGATGACGGGCCAGCTGTCCGGCGTGCGCAGCAGGAAGGCAGAAAAGACGCCCGTGAGCACGAGGAAGAGCACGAACGCCCCGCCGAAGAGGGCCGTGCGCACGAGATAGTAGCGCTTATTGTCTGAAAGGGCGCCCCGCCTTGCCTCCCGCGCCTCCCCGACGGCGGCCTTTAAGGGGCGCATCTCCTCGAGAAGGGCGGCCCTCTCCTCTTTGAGCCGCTCGCCCACGCGCTCCAAAATGGCGGAGCGCACCTCCTCGGGCATACCTGCAAACTTTTCCGCATTTTCGGGGACAAAGAAGGGAGCGATGTCCTCAAAGCCCTGCGTGCGGCTCTCCCACACGCCCTCGAGCGCCCCGAGATGCTCCTCGTTGTAGGCGAGCGCCTGCGAGAAGAAGCCCTCCGCCGCCGCATAGTCGCCAGAAAGAAGCGCCTTTTTGCCCTCGGCGGCGAGCTTTTCCGCCTCCGCCTCGGCCTCTTTTCTGGCGCGCTCGCGCTCCTCCTGCGCCCGCTTGAGCTGCGAAGGGGTGAGGCCGACCATGTCCTCGTCGTACTCCTCGTCGGGGTAGTCGAAGGCGATCTCCACCTCCTCCCCGTCCTCGGCAGGCTCCGCCGCGGGAGCGGGGGTCTCCGCTTCGCCGTTTTCTGCCTCGCCGTCAGGAGCGGCAGGTGCGGCAGGTGCGGGGGTTTCCCTCTCACCCTCGGCTGCCTCACCGGCAGGCGCGGCAGGTGCGGCAGGCGCAAGCGCGTCCTCCGTCACGTCCTCGATGCCGCCCGCGCGGTTGCGCTTGACTTTGATGATGCGGCCCTCGTCCTCAATGATCCTCTCTTCCATAAGTTCTCCTTAAATGTCTACCGTTTCGGCGGCAAGCGCCGTAAATTTTCCTGTCTTTGCCAAAAGAAGCGCCCGATCGCGCGCCGCCCGCTCCAAAAAGAGGGCGAAGACGGTGCTGCCCGAGCCCGTCATGCCCGCCGCAAGGGGAAAAAGCGCCCGCGCCGCCGCCATCGCCTCGCTTATCTCCCCGTTGAGGGCGCAGGCAGCCGTCAAAAGGTCGTTTTGGAACGCTCCCGCCGTCAGAAGGTCGTTTGAGAACGCTCCCGCCCGAAAACTGCCCGCCGCAAGAGCGGCGATGGCGCGCTCCGTCGCCCCGTGGCAGCAGGATGCGCCGCCGAGCGCATCGAACTTGCGGTAACAGTCGGCGGAGGAGATGCCCCCCTCGGGGCAGAGCAAAACAAAATACAGTTTGGGGAGCCCCGTCAGGCGGGCGAGCCGCTCCCCCCTGCCCCGCATACGCTGAAAACCGCAGGTGAGCTGCGCCGCCGTATCGCTGCCGAGCCCGCTTGCAAGAAGAAAGAGCGCCTCGCGCGGCACGCCGTACAGGGCGCCGAGCGCCAGAAGAACGCCCGCCCCGTCCGCCGAGGAGCCGCCTAAGCCCCCACCGACGGGGATATGCTTTTCGATGTCGATGTCCGCGCCCCAAGAAAACGCGCCCCGCGCGCTCTCCGCGCCGTTCACGGCGCCGCCCGCCGGGAAGGAGGCAAAGAAGGCTTCTGCCGCGCGCACGGCGATATTGCTTTCGGGCGGCAGCCCCTCGCACCCCATGCCGTGCATTTGAACGGCGATGCGCCCGTCCGTGCGCCGCTGCGCCGTGACGGTATCGGCAAGGTCGAGGGCGCAGACGAGGGAATCGAGCGTATGGAAATTCCCCTCCCGCCCCGTGACTTCCAGCGTGAGGTTGAGTTTGGCATGGGCATTGACTTGAACGCGCTCCATACCGCCATTGTAACACAATTTGACGGCATTTGCAAGAAACACGCGCACTCTCCGCCCCAAAGAGCGGAGATTTCACAAAATATCCTTCTTTCGCACCGCGTCGGAGCTTCCGCCTTCCTCTCGCCTCCCGCGTCACCGCAAGACAACCGCCCTTCTTGCCTCCCTCTCCGAGGGAGGTGGCAGCCCGCAGGGCTGACGGAAGGAGTAAAATTCCATATTATAAGCTCCTCCTCGGGGGAGCTGTCACGACATCCGAAGTTTCCTTCGGTGCCGTGACTGAGGGAGTCACCTCATTTTAAGCGCCCTCTCGAGGGAGCTGTCACGACATCCGAAGTTTCCTTCGGTGTCGTGACTGAGGGAGTAAAGTCTATTCCCTCGCCTCCCTCCCCGAGGGAGGTGGCAGCCCGCAGGGCTGACGGAAGGAGTTATCCTCATTTTAAGCGCCCTCTCGAGGGAGCTGTCGCGGCATCCGAAGCTTGCTTCGGTGCCGTGACTGAGGGAGTAAATTCCCTCCTCTCGCCTCCCGCGTCACCGCAAGGCAACTGCTTTTCTTGCCTCCCTCTCCGAGGGAGGTGGCAGCCCGCAGGGCTGACGGAAGGAGTTACCTTACTTTAAGCGCCCTCTCGAGGGGCGAGCAAATACCTTCTAAATTTGTTAAAATTCCTTATTGTAAGCTCCTCCTCGGGGGAGCTGTCATTCTGTCCGCAGCTTGCTGCGGCGGAATGACTGAGGGAGTAAATAGGGCTCCCGCAAAGATTTTGCGAAGCAAAAGATTTGTGGGAAGATATACGCCGCGAGCATCAAAGCAAAGCCGCGAGAACAACGAGCGGCTTGCGAAATTTGCTCCGCTGCGACGAGGGCTCCCGCAAAAGTCGCGTCAGCGAGTTTTGTGGGATAATTTCAGGGCTCCCGCGCAGCTGCGCAGCAGATGCGCGGGAAATGGCGCCGCGCCCCACGGGCGCGGCGCGGCGGACCCTTTCATATTTCACCCCGTCAGCTCACAGGCAGGCTCTTTTTGCGGTAGATGACGACGCGCTCCCCCTCGCGGATGGGAAATTCAAGCTCCGGATTGCTCTTTAAGACCTCCTCGGGCGGTTTTTTGAGGCGCTTTGAAAGCTCCCACAGCCCGTCGCCCGCGCGCGGGATATAGACGCTCACCGCCGCATCGCATTCCAAGAGGGGCTCCCCCTCCTCTGCCGCACAGACGGCGCGCACCGTGCTTTTCCGGCGGGGCATTGCGGAGAATTTGAGCGTCGCCTCGGCGTCGATCTCCCCCTCCTGCTTCTGCCGCGCGCTCATGCCGCAGACGAGGAGAGACAGGCTGCACTCTCCCTCGCAGGGAACGGGCACGGAGAAGGGGAAGCTCATCTCCACCCCCCTGCGCCCGCCGTCCGCGCCCTTTACGAGCAGCGTCGCCGCCGCCACGCCCTCTGCGCGCCGCCCTTCGGGGGAGAGTACGACCTCCGCCCGCTGCAAAATGACGGCGAGCAGCGTATCCGAATAGTCGATGGGCGAGGAGAGCGCGGCCTTGCCCGTGATGCGCTCGGTAAAGGAGAGCATTTCCCCCGCGCAGCTCGTCTCCGCCTGCGAAAAGCCGAGCCGCACGCTGTGCGTCAGCGAATAGGCATCGGTGACGGCGTCTGCCGTCTCCTCGCGGTAGACGCACCCCTCGGCAGAGAGGGTGAGCTCGGCGTGCAGGCTGCACTTGCCCTGCTCCTCGTCTGCGTCGGCATGGAGATAGACGTCCTTCACGCTCACCCGCCCCTCGGCGGGCGCACCCGCGCCGGCGCTCTCCGCGGGAAGCTCGATGCGGAAGGGGATGAGCCGCTCCAAAGAGACGGGCTCGCCGCCCTTCAGCGCCAGGATGCAGAGGTTGACCTCCCCCTCGAGCAGCAGGCTACCCGCCTCCGCCCGCACAGAGGTGACGAGCGCCCCCGACGTATGCAGCAAGATGTCGTCCAAAAAGTCCGTTTCAAAGTCGTCGGAAAGTTCGGTCTCGCCGCTGAGGAGATGTGCGCCCCAAAGGGTGAGCCCCTCCCGCCGCATCACGAGCTCCCCGCCCGTCAGGTATTCAAATTCCTGCTCTTCAAAGAGCTCCGCCTGCGCCGAGACGAGCGCGGTGAGATAGATGCTCGCCCCCTCCCGCCGCACGGAGAGCTGTTCCGCCTTCAGCTGCACGCGGGGCGAGGCGGCAGAGCAGCACTCCCCCGCCGCGCGGAGGGTAAACTCCGCCCCCTTTTCGGCGCGGCACACGCCGTGCTCCGCATTCTCATAGACGAGGGAAAAGCGCGCCCGCCCCAAGATGCGCACGCCGCCCTCCTCCGCCTCCGCCCGCACGGGCATGAGCTCGGCACAGGCCGAAAGCACCGTCTCCACCTCGCCGCCGAAGCGGCACTCCACCGCCGTCTCCGCAGAGAGCGTTCCCGTCCTCGTAGTTCCCCGATAGCGCTGCGTCTCGATCTGCATGAAAGTCCTCCTTGTTCCCTCTATCATATGAGGGGCATAGGACGGCTATGCGGGGAAAACAGGTATATTTTGCGGCAAAAAGGGGAAGAACGGGAGCATGATACGCCAAACAAGAGACTTAGCCGCCGTCAAGCGGGCGATCAGAGGCTGCCTCCGCGCCAAAGTGGACGTCACCGTGGACCTCGGCCGCAACAAAGTGCTCTCCTACCGCGGAGAGCTCTCGGGGGTGTACCCCGCCCTCTTCACCGTGCGCCCCGACGACGAGCGCTTTTTAGGCAAGACGAGCTATTCCTATGCGGAAGTCCTCTGCGGCAGCGTCAAAGTGACCCCCGCCTCATAACGACCACCCGCCGTCTATCTCATAACGAGCGCCTTCCCCTCACCTCCCGCGTCGCCGCAAGGCGCATTTTCCGTGCCTCCTCGTCGCCGCAAGGCAAGACATTTCCCCCTTGGCTCCCTCCCCGAGGGTGAGCAAGTGCTTTCTTGGCAAAGCCCCGGTGGGGCTTTGACCACTTGCGAACTTGGAAACGGTGCATTGTGCG
>CALVTT010000025.1 GCA_944363045.1 uncultured Clostridia bacterium
TCCTCGCCCGCTGTTGTGCAAGTGGGAGCCTTCGTCTGCATCCATTCGCCCCAGCTGTGTCCTGCGGCGGAAATTACGCGCGTCTCAACGTGCGTAGGATCGTTGTTGCAAACGCGCTGCTCCTCGCCCGCTGTTGTGCAAGTGGGAGCCTTTGTCTGCGTCCATTCGCCCCAGCTGTGCCCCGAGGCGGAAATTACTTCCTGCTCTTCCAAGACGGTGCCGCAGACGGAGCACACGCTGCCCTCCGTGAGGCCCGTCTCCGTACAGGTCGCCGCCTTCCCGGGGATCGCCACGGGCGTATGAGCGGCCTTTTCTACCGTCACCGTTTCGCGCGAGAGCTCCTCATCGCAGACCGTGCAATAAACGACTTCGTCGTACGAGCCCTCCGCCGTGCAAGTCGCGGCCTTTTCGTTTTCCCTTACCGCCGTTCCGGGCGTATGGCCGGTCTTATCTACCGTTACCGTTTCGCGGCTGAGCTCCTCTCCACAAATCGTGCAGTAGACGACTTCTTCATACGAGCCCTCTGCCGTACACGTCGCGGCGATCTCTTTTTCCCTTACCGCCTCTCCGGGCGTATGACCGGTCTTATCCACCGTCACTTGCTCGCGGCTGATCTCCTCATCGCAGACTGTGCAATAGACGACTTCATCATATGAGCCCTCCGTCGTACACGTCGCGGCGATCTCTTTTTCCCTCACCGCCGTTCCGGGCGTATGACCGGTCGCATCGACATAATCATCGATGTAACTATCCCCGTCCTCGGGGCAGGTGTAGGTGGTATAGCCCTGCTCCGTACAGGTGGGCGGCGTTACAACAGCTTCGTACTCATGCGTGTGCGTTTCCGTGCAGGCAGCAGTAAAACAGCTCACCGCAAGCGCCGCGAGAAAACAAAAAAGAGCACGCATTTTTGCACTCTTCATATCATTACTCCCCCTATTTTTTGTTTCGGCTCACGCGCCGATTTTCATAAAAAATCTTATCACGAAATGCTTATTTTGTCAAGATGTAATTTGTTGAGAAATACCGCTTTCATGCCGATTTTTTGCCGCCGCACTGCCATATTTTTGCCGCCGCGCCGCCTGACTCATTTTCACACAAAAGAGCTGCCCGAAACGAGCAGCTCTTTTGCATATATATAGAGGTAGATGGAGGAAAGCAAAACTGTGAATGCCTCGGCGCAGGCCGCGCCGAAGGCGGATGCCTTACCTTTTGACCGCGCCGACGGCGGATGCCCTTACCCTTTGACCGCGCCGAAGGCGGATGCCTTACCCTTTGACTGCGCCGACGGACACGCCGTTGATGAGCACCTTCTGGAAAAAGAAGAACAGCACCACGCAGGGGATCAGCATGACCGTCGCCGCCGCCATCTGCACGTTGGCGGGAGGGATCCCGCCCGCGTTGTTCACATAGCGGTAGTAAAGGCCGAGCGAAAGATTGTACATGGCGGGCTCGTTGATATACAAAAGGGGCGTCATAAAGTCGTTCCAACAGCCGAGGAAGGAGGTCAGCATCACATAGCCCGCGATGGGCAGACACATCGGCATGACGATCGCCGCATAGACGACAAACTTATTGGCGCCGTCGATCTTGGCGGCATCGCAGATGGAATCGGGGATCCCTCGCATATACTGCCGCATCAAAAAGATGTTCAGCGCGCCGCCGCCGAAAAAGCCCGGCACGGTGAGAGGGAGCCATGAATTGGTCCAGCCCATCGCATAGTACATCTTATAGAGGGGGATCTGCATACAGATGGCGGGCAGCATGAGCGTCGCAAGCACGAGGGAGAAGCAAAGCTCCCTGCCCTTGAAGCGCAGTTTGGAAAAGCCGTATGCGCAGAGGCTGGACGAAAGCGTGATGCCCACCATATTGATGACGCCGATGATGATCGTATTTTTCAGCCACCAGAAGTACTGCGCGTCCAGCGCATCCCGGTAGGGCTGCAGGGTGAATACGGAAGGGAAGAGCGCCCCGAAGCGGATATCGAGGTCGTTCATGAAAGATTTCAGCACCATCTCCAGCGCCGGGAAGAGAAAGATGACCGCGAGCAGCGTCAATACGATGTATTTGACCGCCTCGCCCGCAAACTTAGCCGCTTTGATCGATCGCATCATACGTCCTCCCCGTAATAGACCCACTTGTTGAATTTGAACGTCAGGCCCGAGATGAGGGCGATGATGACAAAGAGGATCCAGCTCAAGGCGCACGCCATCGAGAGATCGGTACTGTTATAGAAGTCATATATCTGCACGACGATGAAATCGAGCGCCTCTTTCCCGCTCGGCTCGATGTTGAGCGTGATGACGTTGGAAAAGACCTGCAGCGAATTGATGATGCCCATGATGAGGTTATAAAAGATGATGGGCGTACACATGGGAATGGTGATCTTGACGAGCTTGACAAGCGCGCCCGCCCCCTCGAGGTCGGCGACCTCATACAGCGTCGACGGCACCGCTTTGATCTGCGCGATCCAGAGGATCATGCTGCTGCCGATCGTGAACAGCCCCATGACGATGAAGGTGAACATGGCCGTCTTGTCCGAATCGTAGAAAGGGAAGGAGGGCAGCCCGCAGGCGTTCAGGATGACGTTGAAGGCGCTCATATCCGATCCGTTGGCGAGCATCGACCATAAGATGCCGCTGACCACCGTAGGGATCATGACGGGAAGATAGTAGATCACGCGGAAGACTTTGATGCCCTTGATGTCCTTTGTCAGAAGCAGCGAAAGCCCGAAGGAGAGGATGAGCGTGAGCGGCAGCGAGATCACCGTAAAGAGGAAGGTGATCCCCAGCGACCTGCCGATCTCCGGCCAATATTCATTGAAGATGGCAGCATAATTTTGCAGGCCGACCCATTCGCCCGTCCCCCGCACGGTGGTGTACGTCCTTGTGAAGCTGTAGACGAGGGACGAGACCATCGGAAAGAGGGTAAAAACCAAAATGCCGATCATGACGGGCAGGATAAAGGCGAACGAACTCAGCCATTCCCTTGCCTGCCGTATTTTCCTTCTGTTGCTTGTAGCTTGCATAGCGCCTCCCGCTCCGCGCTCCCCCTCGGGCGGTACCGCCCGAGGAAAGCCGCGAAGCCTTGTCCTTTTTTCAGTTTGCCGCATTGATGCGGACCATCATCACCTGTTTGTATTCATCCACCTTGGAGTAGATCTGCGCATAATTCGTGCGGTCGAGCGGGAGCGACAGATCGTCCGGCCAGAACTCGCTCTTGACGACATACGTCATGATGGAGATGCAGTTATCGCTGATCGTCTTCTGCGCCGTGGCGGGGAAGGAGTAAATATCGTTCACCGCCATCGCCGTCTGCCCTTCCCGCTCCTCGACGAAGGCCTCGTGATTGATCCCTTCGCCGCCGTAGGAGAGCCAGCTGCCCTTGTCCTTCATCGACATGAGGGAGGGCACGCCCATGCCCGTCTCGCCGATGTCGTTCTGCCCCTCTTCGCTGACGATATATTTGAGGAACAGCCAGGCGTAGTCGGCATTCGTCATCTTCTCGCCGCTGCCCTCCTTGGTCCCCGCGTTCTCGGAGACGCGCGTCTCCGCCGCCGTGGTGATGGCATACCCCGTGCAGCCGACGCCCACATAGTCGTAGGGGAAGGGCAGGAAATCAACCTCGAAGGTCGCATTGTAGGAGTTGACCTCTCCCCACGAAGGGCGGGTGGTGAACCACATGGCGGCCTGCGAATTGGGGAAAGCCGCCGCGCCCGTAGAGGAGAGCGAATCGCGCACATACCCCGGCTTTGCCAGCTCCTCGTAGAAGGAGCGGTACGCCTGCATGGTCTCGTCCGCATCGACGCTGAGCATCGCTTCATAGTCGGGCACCTCGCCGCTGCCCGCCTTGGAAAGGTCGATCATGCTGCCGCCGTAATGGCGCAGGATGGGCTCGTAAGCGGGATACCAATTATATCTGGCATCGAGCGCCACCGTGCCGCGGATGAGCCCTGCGAGCTTTTCCTCCTGCGGGACGGAGGCGGGGTCGGCGGCGTTGGCGTCCACCTTCGCCTTGACTGCGGCGCACACTTCATAGAAAGTTTCGAGATCCCACGCCTCTTTGAGCGCCTCGAAAGAGCCGTAGCCCGCGAACATCTGCCCGTTCTCGCCGGGAACATAGGAGAGCATCGTCTTGTTGACGAAGGTGACTACCTTATTGTAATCGCGCGGCATGAACCAAATGCCCTCGTCCTCGCTGCTGTAATGCGTCGTTTCAATGAGCTCCGGATAGATGTCATCGAAGGAGAAGGTATCGTCCGCCTCGTCGTACTTGCGCAGATCGACGAAATGCCCGCGCGAAGAATAGGCGGCGTGCTGATCGCCGGGAGCGAACACGACGTCCGGGAAACTTGCGTTCTGGACATAGTTGTTCATGCCCGTCGCATAGTCGCCGGGGATGGCCTCGAGCTGCAAGACTACATCGGGATACTTCTCCTGGAAACCGTTTTTATACTTGCGGAAGATCTCCTGCTCCGTCGTACTGCCGAGCACGCCCACCTCGATGGTGACCTTTCCCGTCTCGTCCACGGGCTCCTCCTCGAAGGGGTTCGTACAGGCGGTCAGTCCCAGGAGCAGAACTGCCGACATCAAAATTCCCATCAATCTTTTCATCGTATCACCTTACTTTACCTGGATCTTACAGGACTTGAACGGAACGGTCACCGTCACGTTCCCGTCCTTGACAACGCCCTCCGCCGCCGCGCCGTCCACATAGACTTTCTCGCCCTCTTCAATGGGCAGGGTCACGCTGACGGAAAGCCCCGTCGGGAAGCCCTTGACGTAGGAGATCTGTACAAAATCTCTGCCCACGCTGAGGTCATAGTTGACATTGTGGAAGCGCAGATTCTCCATCTTCCACCAATCGAGGGAGGAAGGGAGCTCGGGCGCGACGGAAAGGACGTTATAGCTGTCGCTGCCGATGCCGAAGAAGCCGTAGGGGATGGCGGCAAGGACGAGCGCCGATTCGAGGAACTCCTCGTCGAGGCCGATGCCGCCCGCCGTGCCCGCGCCCTGCATGACGATGCCGAGCTTGGAATAATATTCGCGGTAGAAATTCTTGGGCGACGTCTCATCGATGTTCGCGTCATCCGCCACCGCCTTGACCTTCTCGTACCATGCCTGGATCCCCTGCAGGCGCTCGAACGCATCATCCGCGCCGTAGACCGACAGGCGGCTCATGAGGTCGTAATAGCTCAGATACATAATGGCGCCGCCGTCCTGCACCTGCCCGCCGAAGGCGTTGTTGCCCGCCCAATTCCAGACGTATTGCGAGAGGTTTTTGACCGTCGTCGAGCGGGGCGCGAACTCAAAGTCATAGATGCCGAGCGTGCCTTCATCGGCAAACGAGCCGTCCTCATTGACGCGCGTCCCCTTGACGCCTGAGGCATAGTTGCCCTCCTGCGCTTCGGGAGTGGCGCCGGGCGCATTCTCCGCGTCCGCCTCTACGATGCGTCTGCCGCTCACCCAATCCATGATCTCTTTGGCCTGTTCCTCGGTGCAGATGCCCGCCGCGACCGCCTCGAGGTTGAACATGATGAAGCCGTAGTCGATGACCTCGCCGTTGCGGTCGAACCCTTCGATAAAGCGGCCCTTCTCCTCATCCCAGAACCCCGTCTTCTGCGCCCTGTCCACGGGCGCCTGGATGGCGGTGCGGATGGTGCCGAGGAGGGCATCGAGGGACTGAGCCGTCTCGTCATAGGTGCTGCTGCCCTCCGTACCCGAGGAATAGTCGCCGTTGGCGACGGAAGGCATCTCCGCCGTGATCCCCGCGGCCGCCGCCATCGCTTCCAGATCGCGCATCGCTTCGATCGCCTTATAATAATAGATGTTGGTGTACAGCCCGTCGGGCGCGCAGGAGACGATATCCCAATAGCCGTTGCCGATGCTGTTGGCCTCGTACGATTCCTTGTTGGTGCCGCCCTCGTGGCCGACGAAGAAATCTTTCATGGAGATGAGCCCGTCCTCGCCGCCGCAGACGCCGATGAGGAACTGCGCCGCCTTGCGGAAGCGCACGAGATTTTCGGCGAGATACTCGTTATCGCCCGTGAACTCGTAGTACAGCTTCGCCGCGCGCAGCAGGAGCGCGTTGTTGTTGGTCTGGCGGGTGTCGTACTGCCCGTGGACGTAGTTCATCTTGACGCCGCCGTTGACTTTGACCCCCTCCTTCGTCTTGACCGTGATGCGCAGCTGGCGGATGGCCTCCGAAGGATCGTTCGACCTGCCCCAATAGGGGTGCAGATACATAGGAAAATAGATCTTCTTGCTGAACGTGGCGCCGATGTTCGTGACGTAAGTCGCAAAATCTTTATAGCTGACGGAATACCACTCGTCGGTGTCGTCCTTTCTCCACTCGACGGTGATGTCGTCAAATCCGCTCGTCGAACCGATGTTGGAAAAATCGTTGAGGCGGATATCGATCTCCAAAAAGGGCGTATGCTTGGGGACCATATAGGTGGACGAGGGATCGGAAGTGAACTCCACCGTCTCGATGCGGGAATTTTCCACCGAGATGAGCCCGGAGTTGACGTCGGGCGTCACTTGGCTGCCGTTGAGTGCCACCGTCCAGCCCTCGGTGCTGCCCGCATCGTCCCAATTCCAGCCCTGGCTGTCGCCGCCGGAGAGGGTGTAGTCGGGGAAGGGCCAGCCCTGCCCGAAGTAAGTCGCCGCCGTAAAATAGTTGGGCTGCAATTCCTCCTTGTTCGACCAGACATAGCCGTACTTATCGACGGGAACGTTGGTCGTCCAATCTCTGATCATGGCATAGCGGTCGTCGGAGACGGAAGTCTCGGAGTCAAAGTACATCAGGCTCATCGCCTCCCACTCCTTATTGAACATGACCGACGCGCCCAGAGAGAGGCTGCCGATGCGCATATCGTCGTAGCGCAGGTGGCGGTGCAGATAGTCGTTGAGGAAATCATCGAGCGACTCGTCGGAGGAGGAGAACTTCAACATCGTCGAAGTGCCCTGCTCCCGCTCATAGGTGTAGTCGTCCCCGCTGAAGGACGGCTCATCCGGCAGCGTCCCGACACAGCCCGCCGCCGTGCACAGCATGACGGCCGCGCAGCATAGACATAAAATTTTCTTTGCGCTCATAACTCAGTTCCCTGCCTTTTTCTTTTTGATGACGAGCACGGCGATGACCACGGCCGCGATCACGACGACCGCCCCGCCGACGGAGAGGCCGACGATAAGGCCGGTATTGCTCTGCTCCGTATCCCCCGTCTCCCCGCCTTCCGGCTGCTCTGCCGCTTCGACATTGACGGTAAAGGTGAAGGAGACGGTCTTGCCGCTGCCGTCCGTCGTCTCGGCGACGAGCGACACCGTGTTGGCGCCCTCTTTGAGCGAGTTGCCCTCGATCGTCCATTCGGGCTGCACGCCGTCCTTGAAGGCGATCGTGAAGAGATCCTTATTGAGCTCGGTGATTCCCTTGACGGTCAGCGTTCCGTTCTCCTCGATCATGGTGCCGTCGTAGGAGACGGCCTCGAAGACGATCTCGGAGATGACCTCCTCCTCGATGACCTCCTCGAAGCGGTTGGTCTCTTTGTTGAAGGTATAGGTGTAGTCGCGGTCGGTCTTGCAGAGGGTAGGCACCGTGAAGCCCTCGCGGATGGTGATCGTCCAATGGGGATCGGGATCGCCGATGTTGATGGCATAGGGCGCGGGCTGGCCAAGCGTGCCGTCGTTTTCGTTCACGCTGGTCGTGCGGAAGACGAGCTGGATCTCGTTGGTTTTATAGTGCACCATGATGACGTTGACGGGGCGGAAGGCGGGATCTTTTTCCGTATCCATCAGCTCCTCCACCGTCATGCCGTTGAATTCGATCTTCGTCAGGCAGTCGCGAATGAAGCCGTAGCTTGCAAGATAATCAATGGTCGCCGAAGTATAGCCGAGATCGACCCCCGCGAGCCATTCGGCGCCCGCATTGATATGAAGGTACTCTGCATCCGTGATGTTCTTATCGAAATAGATCTTGAAGGCGATGTTGCCGTCCGTATCGACGGAGACGGGGTTATCGATCCTGGAGACGGCGAGCGGCTGATATTCCACTTCGGAGAGGTCGATATCCCTGCACCAGCTGCCGTACTCATACTTGTAGGAGATGCCCATGGCGATCTTGCCGCCGCGGGGCAGTTCGAAGTTGTCGGCGATCGCCACGCGCACCGTCTCGATGAGGGAGCCGTCCGCATTGACCACGCCGCCCTGCGCCGCGGGCACCTTGGCGCTCACATAGATGGAAAGATAGTCATCGTCGCCGAAGAAGATCTCCACCGCCTTGGGGATGGCATTCCCTTCCGCATCGGTGGCGGAAAGGAGCTCTTCGATGCTCCTGCCGTTGATGGTGATGAAATCTCTGATCCAATCTTCGCCCGTCAGGTCGGCGAACTTGTCGTAAACATCGCCGCGCACGTTCTTGGTAAAGGTAAGATCGAAACCGTAAGCGTCGCGGTTTGCGTCATAGGTGAACTGCTGCATCCCCGCAAAGGCGAGATCGATATCCTCGTCCGCCTCGTAGCTGTCCGTCACGGTAACGGTGAGCACGACCTTGCCATCCGTCGATGTGCAGTCAAAGATATAGTAGTGCGCAAGCTCTGCGACCTTCTGCGCGTTGGGGGAAGAGGGGATATCGTTGTACAGCGGCATGCCCTTGAGGAGCACGACGCGGTCCCCCACGTTCCACTGCGCCTGCGGCACCTGCACCTGCAAAGTATCCGCCGTATTGACTTGGATCAGGGGTGCGGAGGACGCCATCTGCGAGAGCAGCTGCCCGTTGATCATGACGTGCTCTTTGACCTCCGCCGAATCTTGAATGGGGAAGCTGGGGATGGCGGTCAAAGAGGAGAGCGGCGCGGGGAGATTGACAAACGCGTTGCCGGTACCCGGCTCGATCCCGCCCTCGATCTCCTGCCCGTTTTCGAGCGAGAGCGCAAACTGCTGAAGGACAACGGTAGGACGCCATGCGGGGTTGACCCACTCAAAGGACTGCTCTTCCGCCGTGACAAAGCCGGCAGGGAATTGCAGGCCGGGGAGCACGGTGACGACGGTCCCGTCGCCGAGCGCATTGTTCCCCGCCTCCACGACGCCCGCACGGCCGTCGATCCAGACGGTAAAGAAATTTTTCCCTTCGAAGATCGCCTCGACTGTCGCATAGATGGGCGCGCCCTCGGCATCGGTGCCCACGGAGATCTGTGCGATCTCGGCGAGCGTCATGCCGTTCACTCTGATAAACTCATTGAGCCAGGGCTCCGAGGCGACGTTGGCGTTCTCCTCGATGCTGCCGCGCACCGCCTCGGAGAAGTGGATCTGCATACCGTACCGGTTTTGCGCCGCATCATAGTGGCCAAGCTGCATCCCGCTCACGGAGACGGGGCGCGCTTCGCCCTCCTCCGTTCTCGTCATCGTGAAAGTGCCGCCGCTGTAGGTGAGCGTATAATTTGCATCCAGCGCATAAGTGAAGCCGGAGCTGTCCTTGAAGGTAAACCCGTAGGGAAGGACGATGACGTCCCCTTCCTGCCAAGTCCAGTCGCCCTCGCGGGACAAAAGCTGCACGATCCCGGGCGTTGCCAGGTTAAAGTAGCCGCGCTCGTTCAGGGGCTCGCCGTTGAGCGTGATGGCGGGAACGGGGTCGAGCGCGACGGGCGCCGCACAGTTGACGTTGTAACTCAAATTGAGGTTGACGAAATCCCCGGCGTTGCCGTTCCAGCCGAGGCCGATCTGCGCGGCAAAGGTACAGGTGCCGCCCTCGGCGCTGTCGACATAGAAGCCGAAGTCGCGCTTGGCCTGCCAGAGCGCATTCCCCGCGGGGCCGTAGACGGTGAACCCTTCTAAGAAGGTGACGGTATCGCCGGTCTCCCACGAAAAGGCGTTGCCCTCGGCGGGCAGCAGCCCCAGCGATTGGATGCGGCCCAAGCCCTCGACTTCGCCCTCCAACACATAGAGGATAGCCCCCGCCTCGGCGAGCGGCTTGCCGTTGACGAGCACGTTCTCAACAGCCTTCTCCCCCGTGATCTGATAGCCCTCGGCAGGGATGCCCTCGATATTCTTATTGAGCATAAAGCCCGCGTTGGCGGCAGAACCCGTGCCCATGGGGAAAAACTCTACGCTCTCGATCACGGCGGGGTCTTCATTGGGCGCCATCGCATAGATCGTTCTTACCCCGAGCGTCTGAAAGACGAGGTATGCCTTGCCGTCCGCAAAGTCGGACTGCGTGACGGTGAGCTCCGCCCCCGCCTGCCCGACGACGCGCGTGCCGTTGATCTCCATATAGGAGGGATCGTCCGCACCCGTGCCGATGTGATATTTGACCGTCGTGTACTGCGAAATATCGGCAGGCGTTCCCGCATCCGTCCCGGTCATCCCGCTTTCCGAATAGCCGCTGCCGAGCTGCATGGAGCCGCTCTGCATGATCGCGGAGACTTTGACCTGTGCGGGGCCCGGGGAGTACAGCTCTCCCCCGGCAAGGACGCTCGAAACGTCGTCAACAAGATAGACGCCCAGCCAATTCTCGCCCGCGGAGCGGAAAGTGATATAATTATCCTCGCTCACATCGAGCGCCGCTGCATTGTACGTCGTGACGCCGCCCGCAGTCGTGGCAATGACGGATGCGCCTTCCTCATTGAGGGAGATCGGATCCATGTTGGCGTTCTGCACCCAGCCATTTTCGTCGGCAGTGCCTACTTCGAGCGCGAAGACAGACTTCACCGTGATCCCGATCGACGCTGCCAGGGAAGCGGCCGCCAATCCGGCCACTACGGTCATGATCAACTTCTTCATAGTTTCCTCCTTCTTCGTCCGGCGGTTGTACCGCGAACGTGATTTCCATTAATTGTTTTTTTCTTCCTGCCAGCGGCAGGAAGAAAGGGGCATGCCCCTTTTCAAAACTTTCAGTTTTTTATATACTGCTTCGCTCCACGAGGTGCGTTCCGATGATGCGCGTATCCTGTTCGTTGACGTCATCGTCGAGGATGAGGTCGACATAGGCGTACGCCTCCGCCCGCTTATCCACGGCGATGGTGGTGAGCGCCGGTTGGAAGAAGCCCGTGAAGTCGAGGTCGTCGCAGCCGATGACGGAGACCTCCCGCGGCACGCTGCGGCCGTGATCGAAGAGCGCCTTGAGCGCCCCGAGCGCCATCATATCCGTCATGCAGAACAGAGAGTCGAAGGGCTTGCCCGAGCGGATGAGCTCCCGGCATAGGTCATAGCCCACATGGTGCGCCTTGACGAGGGGATAGCTGCCGCAGAGGACGAGCTCAGGGTCGTACGTCATGCCGTATTTTTCGGCGTTCTCGCGGAAAAACCGCACGCGCAGATCGTTCGGCGCCAGCCACGACTCGATCCCGGCGAGGAACGCGGGGCGGCTCCTGCCTGCCCGCTGCAAGCTCACCATGGCCTGCCGCATCCCCTGCGTGTAATCGACGATCACCTTGGGGCCCGTCGCCGTGCAGTTGATGAGGCGGATGCCCTCTTCCAGGAAAATATCGTACCACGAGAAATCGCAGGTGAACATGGCGAGATTGACGATGCCGCACACCCGGTTGGAGAGCAGGTCGTCAAGCACCCGCCTCACATCCCTGTCCTTGACCGCAAACAGCGTCACGATGCAGTTCTTCTCCTTGGCGTGCTCCACCATGGCCTCGGCAAGGTGCATATAGTACGGGTTGAGCAGGTCCTCGACGAGGACGGCGATGACGTTGCTCTTCTTTTTCCGCAGATTGGCGGCAAGATTGTTGCGCCGGTAGTTGAGCGCCTTGAGCGCCTCCTCCACCCTGGCACGCGCCTCCGCCGAGACATATCCCTTGCCGCTCAGTACCCTTCCCACCGTCGCCGTGGAAACGCCCGCGCGCTCCGCTACATCCTGTTTCGTTACCATATTCTCCTCCGATGTGTCCTCGTGGACATATTTCTCAAAAATAAATGAGCGCGTCCGAGCTCAAATTTTTTGTGAAACATTCACAAGAAACTTTTATTATGCACACATATGCTAACACAAATTTACATTTCTGTCAATGCTTCGGGGGAAATTTTCATCTTCAAATTCATCGGAAGAAGGGGGCGCGGGCGTACCCGCCGCCCCCGCTCCGACATAGGGGGCAAAATTTATTCCGCGCCGACTGCGATCTCGACGGCGTGCAGCCCGAAGGGAACGAGCCTGCGCGCCTCAACATAGGCGAGATTTTCTCCCGTCGAGGTCCAGCCGCCGCGCAGCGTGAAGTGATCGGGCGAGACGCCATCCTCCTCCCGCCAAGCGCAATGGAAGGGGCCGAAGCGGTTGCGCATCGTGGAGAAGCATTCGATCTCACACGGATGCTCGCCCGCGGGCAGGGTAAATTCCGCCGCTTCGTTCAAGAGCACCGCCTCCTTCCTGCCGCAGACGGAAAAGACGCACATCGCGAAGTCGCCCAGCGGCCGCAGGCGGAGATGCCCGCCCGGCACCGTGACCCGGTAGCGCACGCTGCCGCAGAAATTTTCATAGCCCATGCGGGTAAGATCTCCCGCCGCTTTGGGGGAGGGAGGCAGGAGCGTGAAGGCGCGGCTGTCGAACGCACCCTCCAGCCAGACGGGCTCTAAACAGGTAAAATAACTCACGCAGTTGCGCAGGCTTTCGGGCGTATTGCCGAAGAGCACTTCCTTCAGCGCCCCCAGCTCCCCGCACTCCGCGCGGTAAGTAAGCGCGTTCTTCCCGCGGCGGACGCTCACCTCCGCCGTCAGGAAGTTGCAGTCGAGCGCACAGCCGTGCCATTGCAGCGCCTCGCCGTTGAAGCGCAGATCGGTGAGCGGCTGCCGCTCGGCCGTCAAGCGCGCGGGAAGCTGCACTTCGCTGTCAAAGGCGAACTCCACGTCCATGCTTCCGCGATAGCCCGTCTTCACGAGGCGCTCGAAGATGCCGTAAACGTAGCCTTCCAGGCGGGTGCCGTCCGCCAGCGTAACGCGCGCGCACTCCAGCGTGAGGCAGTTGTCGCCGCTCCCGATAAACGCGGGGATGCACGTCCTGCGCGCGGCCTCCGCAAAGGGCTTTTCCGTATAGCCGCCCTCCTCCTCCAGAAGCAGGGAGGAATGCGGGGGAAGCGTATAGTCCGAGCGGGGCTCATACCCCACGCCCCGCACGAGGTCGACCGCACAGAAATTGCCAAAGACGCGGAGCGTGCGCTCTTCCTCCCCGTCGTTGACGGCAAAGAGGATGCGCCTGCCGCTCTTTATCCTGCGCAGCGTATAGGCGGTATCCGCCTGCACGACGCCCTCGGGGCGGGGCAGGGCACAGTCCTGCACCAGCGCACCAAGTTCCGCCCGCTCTCCGTCGAGATAGCGCGGCGGCGTTCCCATCGTCTTGAGCTTGCCGCCCGCCGCCGTGAACCGATAGAGCAGCTCGGCAGTCGAGGACATCAGTTCGCGGCAGTTCGCCAGCACGGCCGCCTCATAGCGGCGCCCGCCGACGCAGAGCTTCCCGTCCTCGACGCGGCCGAGAAGGGAAAGCACCTTTTCATCGACGAGGTGATAGGCGATGCCTTCGCGGCGCAGCTGCAAAGCGATCTTGGCATAGCCGCCGTCCACCTCCTCGATCACGCCGCTCTCGTCGGAGCGGATATAGTCGAGATAGACGCTCTCCATGGGGGTGATGACCGCCACGGGCGCCTCCTCCTGCGTGCTGCCCAAAAGACAGCCGAGTTTGGCAAAATATTCATTGAAAGCGGGATAGCCCGCGATCCACGGCAGCGCGCGGCCGAAGGAAAGGGGGTGATCGGTCTTGCCCTGCCCTGCCAGAGAATAGTTATAGAGGTGCTGGCACATGGTATCGACGCCGCAGACATACTGCCTTTCCGCGATGAGCCTGAGCTCCCGCGGGGTGATGCCGTACCCCGTACAGCCGAACGTCTCCGTCAGGACATGCCTCCGCCCCGTCTGCGCCGCCACCGAGGCGGCATTCTTTGCCGCGATGAAGGGATCGGAATGGCGGGCAAGGTTGTCAATGGCGGGGACGTGTTCTAAAAGATAGCTCGTCGCGCAGTCCGCCCCGCCCCACATCTGGGTAAAGAACGCGTTCTCCTCGATGCTGTGTCCCGTGAGCATACAGCCGTGCTCTTCGCACCAGGTATAGACTTTTTGATAATAATTTTCGCAGTACAGCCGATTGAGCAAATGATAATAGCGGATGCGGAAGGGATAGCCGCGCTCGTCCTTTAAGAACAGCCACAATAGGCCCTCCCTCACATCGCCGCCGCAGCTCCTGCGGTACGCCTCCTCCACGGCGTGCGAAAAGGGCGTCGCATAGCGATAGTACTGCGGTTCATCGGTAAAGAAGCCGAGGAGCGTCTTGCCGAACATCCCCTTCAGCCGTGCATAGTACTGCTCGTGCGTGACGGCAAGGAACTGCTCCGTCACGCGGGCATCGAGGATATCGGCATAGGCGTCCGAGACGCGGAGATAGAGCGTGTGATAGCGGTCGGCGCGCTCGCCCTCGCCGAGAAGGCGGGGAACGCCGTCCTCGAGCGCATATACGGCATAGGCAGCGCGGTCGTACGTCTCCCGCACGGCATATTCGAGATAGCAGGCGCGGTTTTGCTCCTTTTCGAGGAGCCTGCCGCCCGCAAAGCCGCTCGGCCAGCCGAATTCATCGTACAGCCAGACGTGCAAGCCCCGCTTTTCCGCCTCCCGAAGGGCAATGCCGACGTAGTAAAACCACTCCTCCGAGAGATACTCCGTCCTCAGTCCCGCCCGCGCGTGAAAGACAAAGCCTCCCAACCCGAACGACTGCATCTCGGCGACCTGACGGCAGATCTCTCCCTCGTCCAACGCCGAATCGATGCTCCAAAATACGACGGGGCGGTATTCGCCGACGGGCGCCTTTTCAAGAAACTGCAAAATGTTCTGCGGCATAGGCATCCTCCCCGGCGTTCAGCCGATGACCTCCACGCCGTCGGGCGCCTTCACTTCCGTGACCGTCCCCTCCGCTTCCGCGCGGCATTCGACGTGCAGCACGCCGTGCGGCGTGGGAAGATCCGCCCGCACGAAACGCAGTCCGCCGAGCTTGGGCGAAATGCGCACCTTGCGGTAGCCCGCCTCCGATACGGTGACGCCGAGCACCTCCTCCACGAGAAAGGGGATGACGCCCGCCGACCAGCCGTGGCACAAACTGTGGCGGTACCCCGCATAGCAGAAGCGGCCGAAATCGCCGTGCACGTCGCGTTCCCCCGCGCGGGGGAGGCGGTCGACGGGGCAGACATCGCCCTTTCCCCAAGCAATATCGAAATCTTCCCAAAAGGTCGTCGCCCCGAGGCGCAGCATACCGCCGTAATATTCTTTCAACGCCTCGAGCGCATAGCCGTTCCCTTTGAGGCGGCTCTGCGCTTTCAGCAAGAAGTAACTCATGAAGGTAGAAAAACCCTCTGCCCCGCCCTCCGTCAAAAGGCGCTCCTCCTGCCGGGAAAGGGGGGTGCCCGAAAGGCATTTGAGGGCAGCGATCTGCTTCTTTTCCGTGACGGGCGCATCCCGCCTGCACAGCTTTTGCAAGATCTTATCGGCGAGCGCCCCGTCCGTTCCGTACCACGCTTCCATTGCCGCTGCGCTCTTGGCGCACAGTTTGGCAAGGCAGCGCACGCCTTCCGCCTCATCCCGATGCCCGTGCGTCGGCCAGTCGATGAAGTTGATGCCGAAATCAAAGGCGCCGTCCTCGGCGATGCAGCCGTCGATCCTCTCGAGGAGCCCGTAAAAATACTCCCGCTGCGCGCTCAGATAGGCGCCGTTTCCCGAGCGGAGATAGTATTCCCACACATTCATGATCCACCACATACTGTACATGGGGTAATTGTTCATCCAACGGGGGAGGGGGGTCTCCGCCTTGACAAAATCGAGGCTGCGCGCAATGCACCCGTCATCGCCGCACACGCAGGAGAGCGCCGCGATCTCGGGATAGAGATCGCCCATCCACACGAGGCGGTCGCGTTTGATGCCGTCCCAGATATACTGCTGCGCGCACAGCTGCACGGTATAGGCAGCCGTATCGTAGATGCGGTTGATAAGCTCATCCGAACAGACAAAGCGACCGACCTGCGGACGGGCGCTGTGAACGAAGACGGCATTGACGGCCTTGATGCGCACTTCCGCCCCCTCCTCCAACAGCTCGAGGTGCGCAAAGCGGAAGCCGCTCATCAGAAATTCACTGTCCGAAAGCATGGGAAGGGGAAGCGTGACGTCGCGCAGCGCATGATCGTTGGTGCTGCCCCGCTCGCCGAGTTCGGAGAGGCATTCCCCCACCGATTCTCCCAAACGGATGCGGATGCGCGCCCCGTTGGTGCCGAACCCGCAGACGATGCGCAGGCTCCCGTGCAGCTCCCTGCCGAAGTCGAGAAGGACGCCGCAGCGGCCGCACAGACGGGTGAAACACGTCTCGTTCAGCCCCACCTGCCCGGCGCGGCTCTGCAAAAGGTATTCTGCATTTTCCACGGCACCCGCAACGCGGACGATCGACCTCGGTATGATAAGTTCGCGCAGCATGAGCGCGGCGTCCGCAGTTGTCGTCATGCTTCCTCCCGTCGTCAAAGCGCATCCTGCGGGCAGCGCCCGCATCCGCAGGGGATGCCCCATAGGAGCCGCTCATAAAAGCCGCCCACCAAGAGCCGCCCACCAAGAGCCGCTCATGAGAACCCCGCCACTTTGACAATATTATTGAAAATAAATCACAATTTTTTGTTTGTGTCCTCGTGGACATATTTATATTATCACACAAATCTTCACTTGTCAACAGATTTCGGAAAAAATTTTTCCTGTTTTTCGCCAAAATGCGGCGCGGGCCGAGGCAATGCCTCGGCCCGCGCCGCCCTCACTGCGCTGCCGCAGCTTATCTTTTTTGCTTTAAGATCTCCACGACGGCGCACTCGGAGAGGAAGGGATACAGCCCGCGCGGGATGCGCTCCCCGCGTTCGAGCGCCCCGATAACGAGCCTATCGAGCGTCTCCTGCGACAAAAAGGGCGCAAGGGGCAGGAGCCGCTTGCCCCCGATGCCGCCGCGCAGGGCGAGTTCTTCCAGCGCCTCCTGCGACAGGAACGGGGCGAGCGCCACGATCTCGCCGTCGTCTTCGGCGTCCTTTACAAGGGCGTCGAGGTCGTCGCTTTCGAGGAAGGGCGCGAGCGGCACGAGCTCGGAGAGCGCATATCCCTCTCCGCGCAGCTCGCCGACGAGTTCCCGCAGGCGCGCCGACGAGAGAAAGGGCGCCAGTGCCGCGATCTCCCCGATGCGTCTTAGCTTTGCCTTTTTCTCCTTTGCTTCCTCCCCGCCGCCGAACGCGCGCTGCCCGCGCCCGCCGTCCTCATCAACTCCTTCCGCCCCTTCGGGGCACCGTCTCGCGCGGTAGAACCCGCGCTGCTCACTTCCCACGCATCTGCTGCGCATCTGCGCGGGAGCCCTGAAATTTCCCGACAATGGGAAATTTCCAAGTTCGCAAGTGGCCAAAGCCCCACCGGGGCTTTGCCAAGAAAGCACTTGCTCACCCTCGGAAGGGAGGCAAGAGGAAACGTCCCCCTCCTCGGCGTCCTCAGGGAGGGAGCTGCCCCCGCAGGGGGCTGAGGGAGTATCTGCCCTGCGGCGGGCTTTTTCCACCGCCTCGTCCAAAACTTCCGGCGTGAGGACGGGCGCAACTTCGGCGAGCTCGCCCAGCGAGAGCCCCGCCCCTTCACCCTTCGCGAGCTTTTCCACATTGCCCGCGGGAGCGCCGCCGCCCAGCAGCTCCTCGATGGAGCAGCCAAAGAGCTCTGCAAGCTCGGGCAGCTTGGAAATATCGGGCATGGAATTGCCGCGCTCCCAATTACTCACCGCCTGAAAACTGATGCCGAGGGCGTCCGCCAGCTGCATCTGCGTCATGTTGCGCTCCTTTCTCTTTTGGGAGATGATCCTCCCCACTTTCACGGTATCAAACATATCGTTCTCCTTTGCGGGGGCTTTCCTGCCCCTCCTGCCATGAGGATAGCATAAAAGCGCGCCGAAAACAATCGAGAGGCAGTTGAATTTGGCCCGCTCAACGACAAGTTGAGCCCGTTCGGGCGCACGCACGGCGCAAAAAAGCGGTGCAACCAAAAGAACGGCGCGGCGCGCGGCGTTCCCGCCGCGCGCCGCGCCGCAACACATATCAGCCGAAATACTCCTTCGCAAGTTTTTCAAAGGCAGGAAGACTGTTTTCAATGGTGCTCCTTGCCACGCAGTAGGAGATGCGCACATAGCCCGTCGCGCCGAAGCTGTCGGAGGGCACGAGCAGCAGCTCATACTTCTTCGCCCGCTCGGCAAACGCCTTGGCGTCGGGCTCGGGCGACTTCACAAAGAGGTAGAACGCCCCGTCGGGCTCCACGCACTCGAAGCCGTCCGCCTTGAGCGCGCCGTATAAAAGTTCGCGGTTTTTGCGGTACTCCTCGATGTCGCTGCTCCTGCCCAGGCACTTGGCGCACACGCGCTGGAAGAGGGCGGGCGCGCAGACGTACCCGAGGCTCCTGCCCGCGCCGCAGACGGCGGCAAAGAGGTCATTCGCGCCCGTGCAGGCGGGGCTGACGGCGATGTAGCCGATGCGCTCGCCCGCCAGCGAGAGCGACTTGGAGAAGGAATAGCAGAGAATGGTATTTTGATACACGTTCATGGGATAGGGCACGTCCTTGCCGTAGGTGAGCTCGCGGTAGGGCTCGTCGGCGATGAGGAAAATGGGCCTTCCCTTGCTCTTTTCTTCGAGGAGCCTGCCGAGCGCCCTAAGCTCTTCCTCGTCATAGACGACGCCCGTGGGGTTGTTGGGCGAATTGACGAGGATGCCCTTCGTATGCTCATTGATCGCCTCCCCGATGGCATTGAGGTCGAGGTGGAAGCGTTCGTCCGTTTTGACTTCGCGGCAGACGGCGCCCGCGCGCTCGATGAAGACGCGGTACTCGGGGAAGTAGGGCGTGAGCACGATGAACTCATCCCCCTCCTCCGCGAGGGCATTCAAAGTGATGGTGAGCGACGCCGCCGCCCCGCACGTCATATACACGAGCCCCGCCTTCATGGGCACGCCGAAGCTCTCCTCAATGTACTTTGCGACGGCCTCCCTCACATCGGGCGCGCCCGCCGCCGACGTATAGCCGTGCAGCACCTCGGCGGGCAGGGTGTTCAAAAGGCGGTCGATCTCCTCGCGCACGCAGGCGGGCGAGGGCACGCTGGGGTTGCCGAGCGAAAAATCAAAGACGTTCTCTCTTCCGATCTCGGCGGCGCGGCGGTTGCCGTACTCGAAGATCTCGCGGATGACGGAGCGCTCCTCACCCAATTTCTGCATCGTTTTGTTCAACATAAGTTTCCCTCCGAACGTTTATTTTGCGGGCGCGAAGCGGCGCCCTGTCTGCGGCGCGCACAAAACGGCGCGCGCCTTACAACATTTTCTTTAAGAACTGCCCCGTGTAGCTGTTTTCGCACGCGGCGACCTCCTCGGGCGAGCCCGCCGCGATGATGGTGCCGCCGCCGTCGCCCCCCTCGGGGCCGAGGTCGAGAAGATAGTCCGCGACCTTGATGACGTCGAGATTGTGTTCGATGACGAGGATGGTGTTCCCCCCGTCGCGCAGGCGCAAAAGGATGCGCACGAGCTTTTCGACGTCGTAGCTCGAAAGGCCGGTCGTGGGCTCGTCCAAAATATACATCGTCTTGCCCGTGGAGCGCTTAGAAAGCTCCGTGGCAAGTTTCACGCGCTGCGCCTCGCCGCCCGAGAGCGTCGTCGAGCTCTGCCCGAGTTTGATATAGCCGAGTCCCACCTCGTTGAGGGTGGAGATCTTGTTGTAGATGGAGGGCACAGGGCGGAAAAAGTCACACGCTTCCTCCACCGTCATGTCGAGGACGTCCGCAATGGTCTTGCCCTTGTAGCGCACTTCGAGCGTTTCGCGGTTGTAGCGCTTGCCGCCGCACACTTCACAGGGGACGTAGACGTCGGGCAAAAAGTGCATCTCGATCTTCATGATGCCGTCGCCCGAGCAGTTCTCGCACCGCCCGCCCGCGACGTTGAAGGAAAAGCGCCCCGCCTTGAAGCCCATCGTCTTGGCGTCGGGGGTCGCCGCGAACAGCTCGCGGATGGGGGTAAAGACGCCCGTGTACGTCGCGGGATTGGAGCGCGGCGTGCGGCCGATGGGCGACTGGTCGATGGCGATGACCTTGTCGAAATATTCGATGCCCGTGTACGAGCCCGACTTCCCGTAAGGAAGGCGCGCCCCGCCGAGGCGGTTGGAGAGGATGGGCAGGATGATCTCGTTGACGAGGGACGACTTGCCCGAACCGCTCACGCCCGTGACCGCCGTCATGAGCCCCACGGGGATGCGCGCCTCGATGCCCTTCAGATTGTTCTGGCGGCAGTCCTTGACGCAGAACCACCGGCCGTCGGGCTGTTTTCGAACGGCGGGGACTTCGATCTTCCGCCTGCCCGCAAGGAAATCGCCCGTCAAAGACCGGGGCTCTGCCATGATGTCCTCCTGCGAGCCGCAGGCGACGATCTCTCCCCCGTGCACGCCCGCGCCGGGGCCGACGTCCACGATATAGTCGGCGGCGCGGATGGTGTCCTCGTCGTGCTCGACGACGATGAGCGTATTCCCAAGATCGCGCAGCCCCTTCAAAGAGTTCAAAAGCTTCTCGTTGTCGCGCTGATGAAGCCCGATGCTCGGCTCGTCGAGGATATACAAAACGCCCGAGAGCGCGGAGCCGATCTGCGTCGCGAGGCGGATGCGCTGGCTCTCCCCGCCCGAGAGGGTGGCGGCGCTCCTTGCAAGCGTCAGATAGTCGAGCCCCACGCCGAGCAGGAAGTTGACGCGGTTTTTGATCTCCTTCAAGACGACGTCGGCAATGGCGTGCTGGGTGGGCGTCAGCTGCAAGCTGTCGCAGAAGGAGAGGAGCTCTCTTACGGGCATATCGCACACTTCGGCAATATTTTTCCCGCCCACGGTGACGGCGAGCGCCTCCTTTTTCAGGCGCTTCCCGCGGCAGTCGGGGCAGTCGGAGGTGCGCATATAGCGCTCGATATCCCACTTGACGCCCTCCGAACTCGTCTGGTTGTATCTTCGCTGCAAGTTGTTGACAAAGCCCTCCCACACGCTCTTGTAGGTATTGTGGAAGGTCTTGGTATGGTATTCGAGCTCGATGGCTTCCCCCTTGCTGCCGTACATCAACAAATCATAGACGTCTTGGGGGAGCTTCTCGACGGGGGTATCCATCGAAAAGCCGTAGCGGCGGGAGAGGGCGGAAAGATACATCTGCGTGACGGAGGAGGAGTCGAGGTTCCAGCCGCTGATGCGGATGGCGCCCTCGCGCAGCGTCTTCGTCTTATCGGGGCAGATGAGGTCGGGGTCGACGAGCTGGCGGAAGCCGAGGCCCGTGCAGGTCGGGCAGGCGCCCCAGGGGGTGTTGAAGGAAAAGAGGCGGGGCTCGATCTCCTCGATGGAGATGTTGCAGTCGGGGCAGGAATAGCGCGAGGAAAAAAGCGTCTCCTCCCCCTCCCTGTCGATGACGACGAGCCCGTCGGCAAGTTTCAAGGCAATTTCCAAACTCTCGGTAAGGCGCTTCAAGATGCCCTCTTTGACGACGAGGCGGTCGACGACCACCGAGATGTTGTGCTTGATGTTCTTTTCGAGCTTGATGTCTTCTTGAAGATCGTAGACGATGCCGTCGATCTTGACGCGCGCAAAGCCGCTCTTGCGGTACTCCGCCATCTCCTTGACGTACTCGCCCTTGCGCCCGCGCACGACGGGCGCTTCCAGCAGAATTTTGCTGCCTGCGGGCAGTTCCATCACGCGGTCGGCGATCTCGTCCACCGTCTGACGGCGGATCTCCCTGCCGCACTTGGGGCAGTGGGGCACGCCCACGCGCGCAAACAGAAGGCGGAGATAATCGTAGATCTCCGTCACCGTGCCCACGGTGGAACGCGGGTTGTGCGAGGTCGTCTTCTGATCGATGGAGATGGCGGGCGAGAGCCCGTCGATGCTCTCCACATCCGGCTTTTCCATCATGCCGAGGAATTGGCGGGCGTAGGAGGAAAGGCTCTCCATATACCGCCGCTGCCCCTCGGCAAAGATGGTATCGAAGGCGAGCGTACTTTTGCCGCTGCCCGAAACGCCCGTAAACACGGTGAGCGTGCCGCGCGGGATATGCACGTCGACGTTCTTTAAGTTGTTTTCTTTGGCTCCCTTGACGTAAATTTCTTCTTTCATGGTCTATTTCTGTCTGATGAGCGGATCGGTGCCGCCCTCGTCGTATTCTGCAAACAATTCGCCTTGCTCACCCAAAAAGCAGGTGAGGTATTCATCCATGGCGGGAGACTTCCCCTCCGCCCGCTGAAATTCTTCAAGAGGCATCCAGAAGTTCCGCCCCTCGTGCGTCTCGGGCAAAAGTTCCCCCTCCCCCTCGGCGGTATATAGAAAGGCGAGATAGCGCTCTTTCTTTGTGCGGTGCGCCCAATGGACGACGCCGCAGAAGGCAAGGTTTGAAAGGGTGAGCCCCGTCTCCTCCTCCGCCTCTCTTTTCGCGGCAGCAAGAAAGCTTTCGCCCTTTTCGACGTGCCCGCCCGGGAAGATGAGCCCGTCCCAGCTGCCCTTTTTGCGTTCCTCGACGGCGATAAGGTCTGTTCCCTTCTTCCTCACCATCACCATCACGGTGAGCTCCACTTCTTCCGTGCGCTTCATGCCCTTTCTCCCTTTCTTTCGGCGATCTTAGCAACGCACGCCGCGATGCCCTCCCAATCTTCGCCCGCGTATTCAAATTCGCCGCGCGCCCCCTCCGTCGCCTTGCAGACGGCGAGCACGGGCGTTACGCCATGCTCTCTTGCCGAGCGGCAGTGGGTGAGGTTGTCGTCGATGAGCACGTCAACGCCGTGCTCTTTGCAGTATCTCCCCTTCTCCTCGCAGTCGGCAACGAGCTCGTCGAAGGGAAAAGCGTAGCGCGTCAGCCACTCGTAGGAGATGGCATAGGGGTCCCCGAACCAGCTTTTGAGCCGCGCCGTGAGGATGATAAGGGTATGCCCCTCCTCTTTCCAGCGGCAAAGCGTCTTTTGCGCGCCCTTTCTGGGGAGCGCTTCTATAAACGCCGCCGCCCCGCCCGCCTTGATGAAGCGGATGACGTCCTCCTCCCTCCAATCGCACACGCGCACGAAGGCGTTGGCGAAGGGGTCTGTAACGCGGAAGGGCAGCCCCTCTTTTTCAATGTAGGCGATAGCATAGCGTGCCCGCTCGATGGTGTTCAGCGTATCGTCGATGTCGATGGCGATCTTCAAAGCGGCTCCCTCACTTGCGCAGTTTTTTCCTCAGCTCTGCGATGCGCTCTCGAAGCTCGATGGCGCGCTCGAAGTCGAGCTGCGAAGACGCCACCTTCATCAGCGCCTTGAGCTTTTCGATCTCCTCGGGGATGTCCTTCATCGCAATGTCCTTTTCGGGCTTTGCCTTGCCCGTGATCATGAGGGAGGACTTGACCTCCTTGACGATGGTCTTGGGGGTGATGTGGTGCTCCTCGTTATACTTCTCCTGGACGGCGCGGCGGCGCTCCGTCTCGCCGATGGCGCGCTGCATACTGCCCGTCATCTCGTCGGCGTACATGATGACCCGCCCCTCGGCGTTGCGCGCGGCACGGCCTATGGTCTGCACGAGGGAAGTTTCGCTGCGCAAAAAGCCCTCTTTATCGGCGTCGAGGATGGCGACGAGGCGCACTTCGGGAAGATCGAGCCCCTCGCGCAGCAGGTTGATGCCGCACAGCACGTCGAACTCCCCCGAACGCAGGCCGTTGACGATGTCGATGCGCTCCAACGTGTCGATATCCGAGTGCATGTAGCGCACTTTGACGTTGTTTTCCTTCAAATAGTCGGTGAGCGACTCCGCCATGCGCTTGGTGAGCGTCGTCACCAGCACCCTGCCGCCCGCCTTGGTGACGCAGCGGATCTCGGAGAGGAGGTCGTCGATCTGCCCCTTGGTGGGGCGCACCGAGACGGGCGGATCCAAAAGCCCCGTGGGGCGGATGAGCTGTTCGACGACCTGGCCCGCCTGTTCGAGCTCGTAGGGGGCGGGCGTCGCCGAAACGCAGATGAGCTGCGGCACGCGCTCGTCGAACTCCTCGAAGGTGAGGGGGCGGTTGTCGTAGGCGGAGCGCATACGGAAGCCGTACTCGACGAGGTTGGTCTTGCGCGCGAGGTCGCCGTGGTACATGGCGCGGATCTGCGGGATGGTCATGTGGCTCTCGTCGATGAAGACGAGGAAATTGGGCGGGAAGTAGTCGAGCAGCGTAAAGGAGGGCTGACCGGGCTCCCGCCCGTCGAAATAGCGCGAATAGTTCTCCACGCCCGAGCAGTAGCCGATCTCTTTGAGCATTTCAAGGTCATGCTCGGTGCGCTGGGAGAGGCGCTGCGCCTCTAAGAGCTTGCCCTCGTCCTCAAACGCCTTGACTTCCCCCTTAAGGTCCTCCTCGATCATAGAAAGGGCGCTTTGCAGGCGTTCGGAGCCCACCGCATAGTGGCTGGCGGGGAAGATGACGGCGTGCTTCAAGGAAGAGACGACCTTGCCCGTGACGACGTCCTCCTCGCCCAGAGCGTCGATCTCGTCGCCGAAAAACTCGACGCGGACGGCGACTTCGGAATTGGAGGCGGGGAAGATCTCCACGACGTCGCCGCGCACGCGGAAGGTGGAGCGCTTGAAGTCCATGTCGTTGCGGGTATAGTGGATCTCGACGAGGCGGCGCAGCAGCTCGTCGCGCGCCATCTCCTGCCCGGGGCGCAGCGAGATGCCGAGGCGGAAGAACTCCTCGGGCGCACCCAGGCCGTAAATGCAGGAGACGGAGGAGACGACGATGACGTCGTCCCGCTCGCCCAGCGCGCAGGTCGCCGCATTGCGCAGCTTATCGATCTCGTCGTTCATCGAAAGGTCCTTCTCGATATAGGTATCGGTGGAGGGGATATAGCTCTCGGGCTGGTAGTAGTCGTAGTAAGAGACGAAGTACTCGACGGCGTTTTCGGGGAAAAATTCGCGGAACTCGTTGCACAGCTGCGCCGCGAGCGTCTTGTTGTGGGCGATGACGAGGGTGGGGCGCCCCACGTTTTTAATGACGTTTGCCATGGTGAACGTCTTGCCGCTGCCCGTCACGCCCACGAGCACCTGCGTGCGGATGCCGTCTAAGACCCCTTCCGTCAGCTTCTCGATGGCTTCGGGCTGATCGCCCGTCGGCGAGAAGGGCGCGTGCAGTTTGAATTCGCGGTGTTCCATGTCGCTCCTTTCAAAAAAAGATACAAACGAACGTTTGTATCTATCATACCGCAAAGCGGGAAAAATGTCAAGAAAATTTGCCCTCTCCGCACTTGGACGCCCTCTCCGCACTTGGACGCCCCGCCCGCGCATTCAGCCGCCGAAGATCAGGCGCAGCAAAATGCCGATGAAGAAGGTGATGACGGCGCCCACGGCGGCGACGCTCCAGCGGAAGAGGATGCTCCTGCGGCGCAGGTGGTCGTCACGGCGGAAGGAGAGCCCCGCCCCGCGCATATGGATGACGAAGACGCGCTCCCCCTTGCGCGAGGAGGGGAGAAGGTCGAAGTAGCCGTCGAGCTCTAAGGCGCGCAGGATGCGCTCCAGACTTTCCCCCTCGCAGCGGGCGCGGGTGAGGGCGGAAATTTCCGACGGGGTGCAGAGAAAGCGCTCCCTGCCGCCCGAGAGGGTATAGACGGCGCCCATCACGTCGCACTCCCTGCGGGTGAGCGTCTCGGTGATCATGCCGCCCCTCCTAAGAGCAGCACGGCGAGGGCAGCCCCCGCAAAGCCGCCCAAAAAGGCCGCAAGCGCAAGAAGAACGGCTCTCCCGCCGCCCCTTTTGCGCTCCTTATGGGGCTCCGGGCACAGGAGCGCCCCCTTCCCCTCCTCGGTGAGGGCAAGGCACCACACGCCGTCCTCGGCATAGGAGAGGGAAACAAGCCCCTCGGATGCGAGCGCGCTCACCGCCTCTTCGAGGTCGGCACGGGGCATTTCGGGCGCAAGTTCCGCCGCCTCGACGACGGTATATCCCCCGCCGCACAGTTCCCCGATGCGGCAGAGCAGTTCGGGATACGCTTTCATCTCCCCTTAGTCTGCACGAAGAGGGCGCGTATCATGCAGGCCGCCTTTTGCGGCCGCCCCGCCTTCGCGGCCGCAAAAGGCGGCGAAGGCCCGAACGCAGGCGCGTGCGCCCGCAGTTATTTATTGAAGTTATCTTTCAGCGAGACGATCTCGGAAAGGCAGAGCTTTTCGCCCTCACGGCAGGTCTTATAGTACCCCACGCGCAGCAGCTGGAAGTCGCTCCCCTCGGGCACCTCGGCAAGATAGGGCTCGGCTTTGGCGGAGAAGATATGCTCGCTGTCGCAGTTGAGGCGCTCGTTGAAGTCCTGCCCCGCGTAGTCGGCATCCTTCAAGAGGTGGTCGTACTGCTTCAGGACGGCGTCCACGCACGTTCCCGCATCCACCCATTGGATGACGCCCTTCGCTTTGATGCCGCTCTTGTCGCTGCCGCTGCGGCTCTCGGGGAAGTAGGTGCAGCGCACTTCGGTGACATTGCCCTTCTCATCCTTGACGGCTTCATCGGCGCGGATGATGTAGGCGTTTTTGAGGCGCACGTTGCCGCCGATCTTCAAACGGTGGTACTTGGGGGGCGGGTCGAGGGAGAAGTCGCTCCTATCGATAAAGAGCTCGCCCGAAAAGCGCACCTTTCTCGTGCCCGCCTCGGGGTCGAGCTGGTTTACGTCGAAGTCCACCTCCTCGCTGCCCTCATAGTTGGTGATGACGAGCTTCAGAGGATCGACGACCGCCATGGCGCGGGGGGCGTGGGCGTTAAGATAGTCGCGGATGACCGCCTCGAAGTAGCCGATCTCGCACTCGGAGTTGGCTTTGGTGACGCCCGCGCGCTCGCA
>CALVTT010000026.1 GCA_944363045.1 uncultured Clostridia bacterium
TTGGCGTAGGAATAGATGACTTCGTTGTAGCTCTCGTTGTATTGAAGGGCGATCTCGCACACCGTGGTGCCGTCGCGTTCCTCGAAGTAGAGGGGCTCGGGAAAGAGCGTCTCCGAGCCGCTGTTGAGCTCGTCGACGAGCTCGCGGATGCCCCCCTCGTAGCAGAATTGATCCGTCCTCGGCTTCTCGCCGCGAAGGTCGGTCAAAGTGATGGTGAGCCCGCGGTTCAAAAAGGCGAGCTCTTTGAGCCTCACGCGCAGATGATCGTACTTGAAGACGGTCGTTTCGAAGATCTCCGCATCGGGCATGAAAGTCACTTTGGTGCCCGTCTTTTCCGTCTTGCCGACGACGGCGAGCGCGCGCTGGGGCACGCCGCGGTTGTAGACCTGGCGGTAGATATTGCCGTGCTGGTAGACCTCCGCCTCCAGCCATTCGGAGAGGGCGTTGACCGCCTTGACGCCCACGCCGTGCAGGCCGCTCGAGACCTTATAGCCCGAGTCGCCGCCGAACTTGCCGCCCGCGTTGACTTTGGTGAAGACGACCTCCACCGTGGAGACGCCCTCTTTGGGGTGGATCTCGGTGGGGATGCCGCGGCCGTTGTCTTCAACGGTGCAGGAACCGTCCACGTTGATGGTCACCTCGATGTGGGTGCAGTAGCCCGCGAGCGCCTCGTCGATGGAGTTATCGACGACCTCGCTCACGAGATGATGCAGCCCCCGCTCGTCGGTGGAACTGATATACATACCGGGCCGCTTGCGGATGTGCTCCAAGCCGTCGAGCACCTGAATTTGTTCCGCGCCGTAAGCGCCCTCTACCTTTTCAGGCATAAATACCTCCGTTTTCGGGCGGTCTCCGCCCCCGATCCTCGCGCGCGCACGCACGCGTATACAAAGAATAATATTACTCTTTGATTATACCATACCGCGCAAAAAAAGTACAGTATTTGCGCCGCGCTTTTGGCGGAAATTTTACAAGGACGCGAAAAAAGGCGTGTATTTCGCCTTACACGCCCTTTTTATGCTTTTGTGAGGAGGGATACGCCGCTCCCTCCCCGCCCCTCCTGCGCCCTCAAACGGCACAGCGCGCCTTCAAGCGAACAACTCTTCGGCGATAGCGCGCAGCGCTTCAAGGGTATCCGCGGCAAAGAGGCGGCGCTTGTATTCTGCGGCGCCGCGCACGCCCTTGCACCAGAACGCCGCCATCTTGCGCATGAAAAGGAGGGCGAACCGCTCGCCGTGCAAGCGCACCTCCTCATAAAGGAGCGGAAAGAAGAGCTCCCGCATGGAGGGCGCGGACGTGCCCAAAATATCCGCAAAGGTCTGCGGGCGGTAGAGGGCGGCGCGTGCGATCATCACGCCGTCCGCACCCGTTCTTTGCAGCATCTTTACGGCGTCCTTTCTGTTCCACACGCCGCCGTTGGCGATGACGGGAATTTGGACCGCGTCCTTCGCCTCGGCGATGGCTTTATAGTCGGGCTCGCCCGCATAGATGCGCTCGCGCACCCGCCCGTGGACGGAGATAAGGCACGCCCCCGCCCCCTCGCACAGTTTGGCGAACTCGGCGGCGACGTTCTCCCCCTCCCTCACGCCGATGCGGAACTTGACGGAGATGCGCTTGCCGCTTTTCACGCACGCCGAGATGACCTTCTCCGCAAGGGGCATATTTTCAAGGAGCGCGCTGCCCTCGCCGTTCTTGACGATCTTGGGCATGGGGCAGCCCATGTTGATGTCGACAAGGTCGAAGGGCGCAAGAAGCTCGCTCTCGCAGGCCATACGCAAAATATCGGGGTCGGAGCCGAAGAGCTGCGCCGCCTTGGGACTCTCATCGCCGCAGCGCAGCAGTTTTTTGGTCTCGGCGTTCTGGTAGAAAAGCCCCTTTGCGCTCACCATCTCGGTGAAGGTGAGCCCCGCCCCGAGCCTGATGCACATTTGGCGGTAAGCAAGGTCGGTATAGCCCGCCATGGGCGCGAGCAGCACGTTATCGGGCAGCGTCAGCCCCGCGAAGGAGAGGGGCCGAAAGAGCCCGCCGCAGCTCCCCGCCGCCTCCTCGCTCGCACCCGCCTCACCGCGCCCGCAGGCCGCCTCCTCGCGCGGGAGCGCACCCGCCCCGCGCACAGCGTCTTCCGCGCCGTCAAAGGCTCTCATGCGCCCTCCGCTCGTACTCCTTCCGCTCCTCGGGGGAGAGGGCGTTGACGTCCTTCCCGTCCGCGCGCACCAGCCCCTCGAAGGCGGTATACTCCTTCTGCACCGCTTTGACTTTATCGAGGAGCGCCTGTTCCGCGTCGCCGCCCTTGAGTTTTCCCAGCCGCACGGCGGCCAAAAGCAATTCGCCCAGCGCCTCCTCCGTCTCCGCGCCCTCGGCAGCCTTCAAAGCCTTTTCGGCGGCAAGGAGCGCCCTCTCCGCCTCGTCGTAAGTATCTTTCCAGCCCCCCTTGCCCGTGCGCTTGACGACTTTCTCGGCGCGAAGAAGGGCAGGGAAGCCCTCGGGCACGTCGTTGACGGCATCGGAGAAGGTCTTTTGATGCTTTTCCGTCATCTTGTTCTTCTCCCATACGGAGAGCGCCCCCTCCGCGCCCGCCGCCTTATCCTGCCCGAAGACATGCGTATGGCGGGTGCTGAGCTTTTCGGTGACTTCGGAAATGACGTCCGTCATGTTGAAGTTGCCCTGCTCCTCCTCCATGAGGGTATGGAAGACCGCCTGCATCAGCACGTCGCCCGCCTCCTCGCACATACGCTCGGGGTCCTTGCGGTCGACGGCGTCCACAAGCTCATACGCCTCCTCGATCATGTTGATGCGGATGGACTCATGCGTCTGCACCCGATCCCACGGGCAGCCGTCGGGCGCGCGCAGGCGGCGCATGACGGCGATAAAGTCATCGAGATCGAAGCGCTTCTTTTCAAGCAGGGGGATGTCAAAGAGGACGAGCGCCGTCTCGGGCGTGTACTTCTCGGCGCGGTCGGCCTCATAGAGGGCGATGCGCCTCTCCCCCTCCCCGTCCAAAAGGAGCGCGGGCGCCTCGTCGCCGAAGCGGTCGGAAAGCAGCAGTTTGATGTCTCCCGCCAGCAGCTTGTCGTCGAGGTCGTAGACGATAAGGGGCAGGGCGAGTTTGCGCTCTGCAAGCTCATAGGCGGAGACCGCCGTATAGCCACCGAAAAGCCCCGCCCGCGCCGCCGCCGCGGCGGCTTTGGAGACGCCCTCGAGGACGGTGACACCCCCCTGTTTCATGAGGAGCTGTGCCGCGCGGTCCTCGGAAACGCCGCCGTCCACGCAGTAGACGACATCCCCCTCCGCCGCGCGCCGCCTGACCTCTGCCGCAAGGTTCTTCACAAGCGTATCGAAATTGCGGCTCTTTTCGTAGATAAAGTCCAGCCCCTCGAAGGGAACGGAGAGCTCCTCAAGCACCCTTGCCGAGGCGAGCGATGCGGCGCGCACCAGCACGCAGCGCGCCCCCTTCAGGCAGTTTACCGCCCGCAGCGAGAGCTCCCCCGCGCGCGTTCCCAGACCGACGATCGTGATCATATTGACCTTTCCTCCCGTGATAACTACGGACAGTATAGAACAAATCGAGAGAAAAAGCAACCAGAAAGCAGGCGTTTTGGGCGATCGCCCCGCCCATCACGCCCAGGCGCGGCGCCAGAAGCACTTGCAGCACCCCCTTGATGAGGACGGAGAGCAGCATAAAGAGCGCCGCCCGCCCCGCCTTCCCCAGCCCCGCCAAAGAGGAGGCGAGGGTATCCGTGCCCGCGATGGTGAGGGCAGAAAAGGCCGCAGCGCGAATAAGGGAGACAAGGCGCGCCCGCTCTCCTGAGGAGAGGGCGGGATAGAGCAGGGCGGCTATTTTTTCCGCGCCGAAAAAGAGCGCGAGCGCACAGGGCAGGGCTAAGGCAAGGGAAAGGCCGAGGGCAAAGAGGGCGCGCTTGAAAGCCGCTCTCCCCTCTCCCCGCGCCGAAAGGGCGGCAAGCGAGGGCACGGCGGCAGCCGCCACTCCCCGCACCGCCGAAGAGGGAAGGGCGGCAAGGGCGAAGGCTCCCCCCGTGAGGAGCCCGAAGGAGAGCACGGCATCCTCCCCTCCCCCGAGGAGGCGGGGCAAAAGCACGCTGTCCACGGCCTGCGAGAGGGGCAGTACGCACGCCGCTGCCATCACGGGCAGGACGAGGGGAAGAAGCGCCGCCGGGCTGCGACGGGGGCTCAGATCGGGCGTTCTGCGCTCGCCCCTAAGCGCAAAGAGGAGCATAAACAGCGCCGCGCCCTCACTCAACGGCACGGCAAGGAGGGCGAACATGGCGGCCCTTTGCGGCTCCCCGCGAAAGGAGAGGGCGAAAACCACGCCGAAACAGCATTTTATGAGCGTTTCCAGCACCTCGGAGGAGGCAGCCGTCCCCATGCGCCGCGCGCCTAAAAAGTAGCCGCGCAGAACGGCGAGCGCCCCGCCGAACAGCACCGCGGGCGCAAGGAAGGCATAGCCGAGGGCAAGCTCCGCCCCCTGCAGAGAGGACATCTGCGGGGCAAAGAAAGCAAAGAGCAGGGCGCCCGCTCCGCCGAGAAGGGCAAAGAGTTTGAGGGCGGAAAAGAGCGCATTCCTGCCGCTCCTGCCGAGGGCGCGCTCGCGGGCGACAAGGCGGGAGAGGGCGGAGCTCGCCCCCGCCGAAGTGAGGGTGAGAAAGAGGGAGAAAAAGGGCCATGCCATCTGATAGAGCCCCATGCCGAGGCCGCCGAGAAGGGAAGCGAGCACGACGCGGTAGACCGCCCCGATGCCCTTGGAGAGCACCGCTCCCAAAGAGACCGCCGCCGCCCCGCGCACAAAGCGAAGGTGTTTCATATGTAAAGGGTTCACGAATTTCTTTTGCTGCGCAAAATAAATTCCGTGAGGGGATTTCGCCGCAAATCTTTTGCTAACGCAAAATCTTCGCGGCGAGGGGCGAGGTTATTTCGCGAAAATCTTTTTGCTTCGCAAAAATCTTTCCGCGAGTTTAAGTGCCCTGCGGGTACAAATTGAGTGCGCGGGCGCAGGGGAACCCTGCTTGCGCCATGATTAGGGATTTCGCCGCAAATCTTTCCCTACGGGAAATCTTCGCGGCGAGGGATGGACGTTGTACATCCAAATCACATATTCGCCCACGAACGCGGATGTCTTTATTTAACAGTAAGTGCCCTGCGGGTACAAATTGTGTCCCGCAGCGCAAAAGCGTGGTTTTGCTCGCGGCATTATTTGGGAAGCGTTAATTCTCTTGGCGCCCTCTTTGAGGGAGCTGTCGCCGAAGGCGACTGAGGGAGTTTTTGCGGGAGCAACCACCAACTCCCTCGCCTCCCACGTCGGAGCAGGGCGATCATCACTCCCTTGCCTCCCTCCCCGAGGGAGGTGCCCCGAAGGGGCGGAAGGAGTCACCTTGCTTTAGCCCTCCCTGTGTAAGGGAGGGTGCCGAGCGAAGCGAGGCGGAAGGGTTGTAAAGGTCGGAACCCCTCCGTCAGGCTCGTTTCTCGCCTGACGCCGTCTCGGCGGCGCAAGAAAAACACCGCCTCGGTCGCGGTTTTTGCCCGCAATGGCAAAAACCTTAGTTCGCCGCGCGCACGCCACACCGTGGCGATGCGCATAATGCGCAGCTCATCCCTTGCACAAAGGAGGCATATGAAGGAGTCTCCTCATTTTAAGCGCCCTCTCAAGAGGCACGCAAATGCTTTCTTAATTTGGTAAAATTCCTTATTGTAAGCGCCTCCCCGGGGTCCCCAAAAAAAGACGAAGTATTTTTTTTGGGGTGGGTCGGGGGAGCTGGCTTGCCGTCCGAAGATTTATCGAGGCGGCAAGACTGAGGGAGTTTTGCAGGATAAAGAGGACCGCCGTTACAGGAAACGCGCCTACGATAATAAGGCGACTCCCTCAGTCATGCCATCGACGCCTTGCGCCGAATGGCATGACAGCTCCCTCAAGGAAGGAGCCAAGAGAAGCAAGGCGCCGCCCTCGCAGAAGTAAATATAAAATAAAATTCATCATTCTAAGCGCCCTCTCGAGGTCCCCAAAAAAAGACGAAGTATTTTTTTGGGGTGGGTCGGGGGAGCTGTCGAGCGGAGCGAGACTGAGGGAGTCGCCTTGTTTTAGCCCTCCCTGTGTAAGGGAGGGTGCCGAGCGAAGCGAGGCGGAAGGGTTGTAAAGGTCGGAGCTGCGCGAGCGCAACAACCCCTCCGTCAGGCTCGTTCCTCGCCTGCCACCGTCTCGGCGGCGTAAGGGAAACGCCGCCTCGGTCACGGTTTTTGCCCGCAATGGCAAAAACCTTAGTTCGCCGCGCGCGCACGCCACACCGTGGCGATGCGCATAATGCGCGGCTCATCCCTTACACAGGGGAGGCATATGAGGGAGCCTCCGAACTCAGCCGAGGAGCCGCCTTCTTTTCGCGAACCGCTCTCCGAACAGGGCGGTCCTATCCCTCCATAAAAATTCCCCCATCCCCCGTGCAGGCGGTTGACATTCTCAAAAAACCGTGCTATCATGCGGAACCGAGAGACAATTTCAGGTGTTTTTATGCTCGACATCATCATAAAAGTATCGCTCATCATGGCGGTGCTGTTCGCCTTCGCGCTGCCCGGCTTTTTGCTCGCCAAAACCAAGCTCGTGCGCCCCGAGAGCCTCGCCTCCATCTCCAACGTGCTCCTCTGTTTCGCGCAGCCGCTCATGCTCATCGAGGCCTTCGCCATCGACCCCATCGCCCCCACGAAAGCCACCCTTCTCAACTTTTTATGGGTGCTCCTCTTCTCCTTTGCGGCGCTCTTTCTCACCTTCCTTGCCGCCAAGCTCGTCTTCCTCTATAAGAGGCGCGTAAAGGACGGGCGGGACGAGAGCCGCAAGAAGCGCGACGTCCTCGTGTTCGTGGGCACCTTTTCCAACTGCGGCTTTGTGGGACTGCCCTTTGTGGATATGTTCACGGAGGGCGACACGGAGGCCATGATGTACGTCACCGTCTTCAACGTCGCCTTCAACGTGCTCGTGTGGACGCTGGGCGCCTACCTCATCACGCAGGACAGGCGGCAGATCTCCCTCAAAAAGGCCGTCCTCAATCCCTCGACGCTGGGCGCCCTCGTGGGTTTTCTGCTCTTTCTCGTGCCCGAGATCAACATCTTCAACATGGAGCCCGTCAAAGAATTACAGAAGATCGTCACCTATGCGGGCGGCATGACGGCGCCCCTTTCCATGCTCGTCGTCGGCGTGCGCATGGCGGAGCTCTCCCCCAAGCAGCTCTTTGGCGATAAGGACATCTACATCGCCGCTTTCGTGCGGCTCGTCCTCTCGATGGCGCTCACCTATCTTCTCATCCTCCCCTTCAAGCTCACGGGGCTGTTCGGGAGCGCGCCCTATGTGCTGCTCACGCCCGTCATCGCCATGGCGATGCCCCCCGCCGCCAGCGTCGTCGCCTTTGCCGAGAAGATGGACGGCGAC
Organism: uncultured Clostridia bacterium; assembly: GCA_944363045.1. Classification (GTDB taxonomy): domain Bacteria; phylum Bacillota; class Clostridia; order Christensenellales; family Borkfalkiaceae; genus Gallimonas. Next base: position 7,427 of record CALVTT010000026.1, read on the forward strand.
AAGACGACGGCCGCCGCGGCCTACGCGACGGGCACCCTGCTCTCCGTTTTCACCCTGCCCTTTGCTATGCTGCTCCTCTCCCTCTGAACTTCTGTTTTTTCAGCCCGCCTTCTGCGGCGCGGCCCGCGGCTCCCGCTATGCCGCGGACCGCGCCGCTTTTTATCATTCGAACTGCCCCGCGATGATGTCCGAGGTCAGCCGCGCCATCTTGACGGCGGCGGGCTCGACGACGGCGCCCTCATCCGTCGAAAGGAGCACGACCGCACCCAGGCAGTCTCCCCCCGCCACCACGGGCACGATGACCTGCGCGGTAACGGCGAGATCGCCCTCCTTGACGATGGGCAGGATATCGCCGCCCTCCGCCTTGCTCGCAAGGTAACTGCGCCGCGCCTGCATGATCTCCGCCATCCTGTCGGAGACGGCCTTGCCGGAGAGCGCTTTCTTGCCCTGTCCGCTCGCCTGCAAGATGCCGTCCGTATCACAGATGAGGGCGAGATACCCGCTCTGCTCGTTCAAGGACTTGGCGGTGCCGCGCGCGAACTGCTCGATGGAGGCGATGGGCGAGTACTTTTTGAGCATCAGCTCGTCGCGCTCGGTAAAGAGTTCGAGGGGGTCGCCCTCGCGGATGCGCAGCGTGCGGCGGATCTCCTTGGGGATGACCACCCGCCCCAATTCGTCGATCCTGCGCACGATCCCGGTTGCTTTCATAATCATTTCCTCCTGATACCGCAAGAAGACCGCCTGGCCCCGGCCGCAAGCCGCGCTTTTGACCGGACCCCTCTCATCCCCCTGCCGTATATTGTCAATATGGGGGAAAAATTGTTAAATTATACGATAGTGATCAAAGATCTGCAGCAAAAGAGGCTGTCCGTCGTTCGAGCAGCCTCTTTTTATTTCAAACCCCATCAGAAAAAATTTTCCCTTTAACCCGCTCTCTCCCGTAAGAACCGTTTCAGAAGAAAGGTGAGGAAATAGGGAAACGTATAAAATTTCCCGTTCCGGCCGATGTTCTTATTTCCCAGCTTGATGCCGTACCGAACATCGGGGAATTTCTCGCTTTCGATCATCTTGTTCAGAGAGCCCGTTGCCCCGTCCATCGCCTTGACCTCAACGGGGATGAGCGAATCTTTGTCCCGCACGAAGAAGTCGATCTCCATCGTCCCCTTTTCGTTCTTATAGAAGTAGAGCGGGTACCCTTGTTTGACAAGCATATCGCCGACCATATTCTCGTAAATGGCACCTTTATAGGCATTGAAATTCCGATTGCTGCGAAGGTCTTCCTGCGCCTCTTCGTCGAGCGCGCCGATGAGCAGTCCCGTATCCCGAAAATACACCTTGTAGTGATCGGGGTCGTAATTTCCCTTCAAGGGCAGCTCGGGCTGAGCCATACAATAGCAGAGATTGACGATACCTGCATTGTTCAGCCAATCTAAAACGCCGACATATTCTCGGCTCCTGGCGCCGTGAGCAACTTTGGAGATCTGGAATTTCTTGTTCTCCTTCCCCAAGAACACGGGGATCCTGCGATAAACGTTCAAGATCTTTCCATGATCCAATCCGCCCGCATACTTGGTGATATCCTCCTCGTAATCGAGCAGGAGCTGCCGCTGCATCGCAAGTGTTCCGCTGTAATGTTTCTTGGCGATGAATGAGCTCACCACGGCAGGCATCCCGCCCAATACCATGTACTCGCGAAAGTTTTCCATCATGACAGCAAGCTGCGTCTCGGAGAGCGGTCTTACATCCGCCATAAGCGCATACAGTTCTTCGATCTGCTCCGCCCGATACCCCTTCGCCCAAAGGTATTCCTCAAAGTCAAGGGAATACATCTCGTAGTCCTGTTTATAGCCGACGCTGTTCGACTCGATCTCCCGATAATTGATCCCCATGAGCGAGCCCGAGCAGATGACGTCGTATCTGCCGTCCTGACGGAAAGATTTCAAACTTGTCGCGCAGTTGGGGCACGCCTGTAACTCATCGAAGAAGATCAGCGTCTCGTGCGGCACAAATTCAAGTCCGGGGTCATGCAGCGTGATATTGCGAAGGATGGCATCCACCTCAAAGCCGCTGTCAAAAATATCCCGATACTGCTTTTGCAGCAAAAAATTGATCTCGACAAAATTCGCATAGTGCGTCTTGCCGAACTGACGGACAGACGCCGTCTTTCCGACCTGCCTCGCACCCTTGACAATGAGCGGGAACCGCTCGGGTCCGCGCTTCCACTCTTCCAAAAATCCGTCGATCTTGCGCCTTAACAGTTCCATGATTTTTCCTCCAAAACCACTATATCACATTTTTCCGAGAAAATCAACCATGAAAATCACAAAATTCCGACTCTTATTTAGATTTTTATCACATTTTTCCATGTCGCTCGTAAAAATCGCCCGACCGGCCTCCTCGCAAACGCTTCCTCGGAGCACAAAAACAGAGAGCCCCGAAAGAGGCTCTCTGTTTAAGAGGAGGATCATGAAGACTTTTATGCAGCAATGGACTGTAATTTTTCATCCAGCACTTCCTGCATCTGCGGCGGCACGAAGAAAGAGCGCATGGAAAGCAGGGAGCGCATCGTATAGCCGCTCATGCCGACGTCGTTGTTTGAAAAATAGGCACAAAGCCCGGGGGCAACTTCCCTGAATGCCGCGCGGGCCTGTTCGTTGTCCAGCACGTCGCACAGCAGGGAATCGAGCGAAAACGGGTATACGAGCTTCCTGTCCGCAGGGAGGCAGACGCCGCTCACGTTGAGCACGAGCATGAATTTAGGATACTTTTGCGCTAAGGTAAGGATATCCCGCACCTCGGTATCGGTGAGGAAGATGTCCCCTTTGACGGGCGAACGGTCGCCGCCCGCGTCGCCCGCGCAGCGTATGCCTCGCGCCGCCAACGCCGCCTTGGGGACCTCGTATTTCTTAATTTTACTCCTTGGGGCAGCGATCGGATGCTGTTATCGTTATACCGAATGTGACTTCTTCCCCCGCGGGGAGCTTACAATAGCGAAACCTGTCGTCGAGCTCCGTCGTGCAGGGTTCCAAACCGAGGGCATAATCGCAAGATGTCATGCTCTTCCACTCCACAAAGTGCGGGAGCGTCCCGCCCGACCATGAGAGGGTGAACATTCTGCCGAGCTCCGGGTTGACAAGGGTAACTTTCGGCGTCTTCAAGCGGAGGAAATAGCACATCTCCTCTTGTCCGTCGACGGGCGCGGTCATCTCGCGGCGGCTGTCGATATATTTTTCCGCCCATGCGGTGCGGGGCTCCGCCTCGCCGTCGTCTACAAGATACGCCCCCTCGTCGAGCATGGGATAGCCCACGTTGACGTGATACAAGAGGCAGTAGTCCTCCGCGCGCGTGCCGCGGTTTGTAAGGACGTCCGTGACCGTTACGCTGTCGCTGCCCGCCCTGCTTGCTACCGTGCGGCGCAGCATGAGGTTTTTGCCGAAAAGTTCGGTATCCTCTATCTCCGCGACGACGCGGATGCCGCTTTCATCGCACACCGCTTCCACGACTTTGGCGGGGATGTTGTGGAAGGTGCCGTGAAGCGGGAAGCCCTCGCGTGCGCCCGCGCTGTCCAGCCCCACCGTGTAGAGCATGCCGCCCTCAAAGCGCTTGGAAAATTCGGTCTCCCACGCCGTAAAGCCGTTTTTACTGATGAAGGAGACGTTCACCCCGCGGTCGAAAAGCTGCATCATGTCGAGCGCCTTGCTCTCGTTGAGGAGGAAGCGGAGGCGGCCGTTGTCGCAGTCGATCACGCGCAAACCCCGCTCCTTGCCTTCCGTCAGCTCATAGCGGCGCAGAGAGCACACCTGCGCCAAGTTGGAAATTTTGCCGTCCATCTCATTTCCCGCTGAACACTTTCAGCGTCGTTAAAATATTCTCGTACATCGCCTTTTCGGCATCGAGGGCGAGGTCGTGATAGAAGCCCGCGCGCTCCTTCTCGATGCGCGCTTTGGCTGCCGCATAGCCCGCGTACGACATATAGGTGTAGTAGTTGATCTTGGTGACGCCGCGGCGGATGACCTCGCGGTATTCCTCGTGCGAGATGCCGCTGCCGCCGTGCATGACGAGGGGCACATTCGTCTTCTCGCGCACCTTGTTGATGATGTCCATGTTGAGGACGGGCTTCGTCTTATAGATGCCGTGCGCCGTGCCGAAGGCGATGGCGAGCGCATCCGCCCCCGTTCTCGCAAGAAAATCGGGCACGAGCTCGGGCTTGGTGTAAAGCTCTTCGGGGTTTGCCGCCGCCTCCCCCGCGCCGCCTTCGCGGGCAGGGAGCGCCCCCAGCTCGGCTTCCACATCGACGCCGCGTTCGTGGGCATACTGAACGACTTCCGCCGTGCCTTTGACGTTTTCCTCATAGGGCAGCGTCGAGCAGTCGATCATCACCGAGGTAAAGCCGTGGGCGATGGCGCGTTTGCAGTAGTCGAAGTCCTCGCCGTGGTCGAGATGCACGCACACGGGCACTTTGGCGTTCTTTGCCGCCGTCACCATGAGGGGCGCGATCTTATCGAGCGGGGCGGCGTAGTCGTGGCACTGCGCGTGCGCGATGATGACGGGCACGTTGAGCGCTTCCGCCGCGTCGAGGATGGCCCAGAGGCTCTCGGTGTTGGGGGTGTTGAAGCTCCCCACCGCCATGTGTTCTTTCTCTGCGATGGCGCAGACTTCTTTGAGCGATGCCAGCATTTTTGTTTCCTCCGTTTAATCGATATCGATGACCTCGTAGCCGAGGTAAGTTTTGAACGCCTCGGTGAGGACCGCCTTCATGTGCCCCATGCCGACGGTGGTATGGTGCTTGAAGCCGCCCCTTGCAAGGCGGATGAGCTTGTTTTGAAGATTTGGGATTTCCGCCACGCCGCCGCAGCCGAAGAACGCCCCTTCGATGGGCTCGCCCGTAAAGCGCGCCTCGCTTACGTACACTTTGAGCTTGCCGTCCTCCGTAAAGCCGTTAGAAAAGGTCATGTCGAAGGCGGCGATGCGCCCCTCGTTGGTGCCCCAGCCCGAACCGGGATCGCCCTTTGCGAACATCTTGTGTTCGGTGACGGTGCCCTTGCCCGCCATGAGGCTCTGCGCCACAGGCCCACAATGGAACAAAACGACCTTGTTCTCGTCGTCGCCGTAGTTGTTGTTCCAGTCGAGGCAGGCGGCAGGCTGTTCGCTTGCAAGCGCCAATGCCCGCATGGTGATGGCGGAAGTGAGATCGATCTCGCACGAGCAGGGGATGCCTCTGTCGTTGAGTTCGGAGATGAGCACGCACGGGCAGACGCGGAGGATGGTCTCCATCTCGTTCCAGCAGCGCAAAGTGAGCGCGTCCAGCTTGTATTCTTCTATATATTCGTCGATGACGACGGAAATTTTGGCAAGCGTCAGCTTGTTGCTTGCGGGCACGCGCGAAAAATCGGCGTAATTTTCGAGGCGCTGCAATTTGGCGATGACGGCAGGATCGCCGTCCTCTTTTTGTCCGACTTGATAGACGAGCTCGGAGAGATCGAAACTTTCCACATTGATGCCGTATCTTTGCAGCGTCACTTCGTCGAAACGGACGGTCTTAAATGCCGTCGTGCGCGCGCCGATGCAGCCCAAATTGAAGCGCTTCATACCCTTCACCACGCGGCAGACGGCGGCAAAGTCTTTCAAATTTTGCGCAAACGCCTCAGAGAGAGGATGCACGACGTGCGGCTTCATCACGGTGAAGGGAATTTTATACTGATAGAAGACGTCCGTCACCGAAAATTTGCCGCAGAAGGCGTCGCGGCGGTGGGCAAAGTCCATCTTGCCGATCTCGTCGGGGTACGCCTGCATGAGGATGGGCACATTCGCGTCCTGCAAGGCGGCTGCCGCGCCGTTTTCGTCGATGAAGATGGGCATGCAAAGGATGACGCCGTCGTACTCCCCTTCGTGGCTTTTCAGCCAGTCATGATACAGTCTCCCCTCCCCGCGCGTTTCCACCGCGCCGTAGCGGGTGAGGGAGGCGTCCATCGCAAGATACTCATAGCCTGCGTCCGTCACGGCTTTGATCATGTCCTGCCGCGCGCCCTCGATGAGTTCCCCGGGCATGAAGCCGCGGTTGCCGAAATACAGTGCAAATCTCATATCAGAAAAACTCCTTTAGCGAATGATATAATTTTTGGTACTTCAAGAACTTTTCTTCATAGCGGTCCTCTTTGACGGCGGGGAAGCGCTCCTTTACCTGCACGAAGATTTCGGCGGCCTCGCGGAAGGTCTTCCCGCCCAGGGCGACGGAGGAGAGCACGGCGCAGCCGCACAGCCCCCCTTCCGAGGAGCGCAGCGTCGCATAGGGGATGCCCTGGATCTCCGCCTTTAATTGCAGCCATTTTTGAGAATTGGCGCCCCCGCCTGTCGCGACCGCGCTCTTGACGCGGATGCCGAACCGCTCCGCCACCGCTGTTTCCAGCCGCATCTCCATGGAGAGCCCCTCCATCACCGCCTTATAAAGATCGCTGTCCGTCGTCGCGGTCGTCAGCCCCACGACGGCGCCTTTGGCGTTGATGTCGCGGTAGGGGATGGTCGCGCCCGCAAAGTAGGGCAAGACATAGAGGCTCGTCGGCTCCTCTTTCATGCCCTTTTCAAGGTAGGCAAACTGCCTTTCCTCCTCCCCTTTATAGCCGTGCATGATGTCGCGCCGCAGCCAATTGACGATGGAGCCGCTCGCATAGTTGACGATATAGGTGCAGTACAGCCCCTCGACGGCATAGGGAACGCAGGGATAGCCCAGCTCCCCCATCTCGGGATCGCCCTTCGCCCCGCGGTAGACCGCCGTGATGCACTCCACCGTGCCCATGCCGTCCACCGCCCTGTCTTCCTCGACGATGCCCGCGCCCAGCGCCGTACACACCTGGTCGTGCGCGCCCAAAACAATGGTGCAGTTTTCAAGGGAAAGCGCCTTGTTTTTCACCTTCCCCACGACGCTGCCCGCACGCTCGGGACGGGAGAACCACTCTACGTCAATGCCAAGTTTTTTGCACATCTCCTCGGAAAAATGCAGCTCGTTGATGTTGAAGACGCCCGTACGCGCCGCGAGCGAGTAGTCGATGACGCGCTCGCCCGTGAGGAGATACCCCAAATAATCGCAGATGAGCAGCACCTTATCGATCTTGGCATAGAGATCGGGGCGGTGCTTTTTCACCCACAGGAGCTTGCTTATAGAATACATGGAATGCGGCACCGTGCCCGTCACAGAGAAGGCGTACCCGTTGCCGAAGAGGGCGGAAATTTCCTGCGCTTCCTCGTCGCCGCGCCTGTCCGTGTAGAGCATGGGCGCAAAGAGAACGTTGTCCTCTTCATCGAGCGCCACGAACGTCTCGCCGAAGGTCGAGATGCAGATGCTGTCTACGCTCCCCCATTCTTTGGCGGCTCCGATCATGGAAAACACGTTTTCACGGATGGCGGCGATGTCCACCGAGGGCTCGCCCGCCTCCTCTTTTAAGGGGTATTCTTTCATGAGATACCCGAGTATTTCACCTTGTTCGGAGAACAGCTGGCACTTGCACGCCGTCGTCCCCACATCGAGCGATAAATAATTCATGGCCTTTCCCCCATCACCGCTTTAACCGCAGCGGCTTTTTTACCTGAAAGCATTTCGGGCGTTATTATTGCCTGACCGCGGATTTCGATTTCTTTACCGTCAAGATACAATTTTTTAACGCCGCTTTGAATATGTTCAGGGTTTTCCACCCGAATAGTAAGTTTACAGCCGCGGTAAATTCTCTCCACCGTGTAATTTTTCCATTCTGCGGGAATGCAGGGAGCTATCAGAAGCCCCTTCAAAACAGGCCTTACGCCCAAAAGATATTGCGTTGAAACAACGTCCATCCAAGCCGCCGTGCCCGTGACTTGCGAAACGCACGCCCAACCGAATTTTTCGTTGTCGGGACCGAGCATGGTGCTCGAATAGGCGTAGGCCTCGTTGTGATACTTCTCGATGCCGATCTTTTCGATCACTTCGTGCGGGATGAGCTGCTTGTAGTACTGCCATGCGATATTCCCGCGGCCTAAGAGCGCTTCCGCCATGATCGCCCAACAGTTTGCCTGGCAGAAGACACCGCCGTTTTCGGAATACCCTTTGGGAAGGCCGTTGACCATAGCATCGGGAAGGGAGGGAAAGTTGATCATCAACCCCATACCCGTATCCAACTGCTCCTTGACGGAATCCATCGCCTGAATATCGTGCTCGCGCGTGCCTACACCCGCGATGACGTTCCAGCTCTGCGTATTTACCCAGATGCGGGCGTTTTCTGCCGTGTGCGTGCCGATGGGCTCGCCCTCGTCGTCATAGCCGCGGCGGTACCACTTGCCGTCCCAGCCGTACTTTGCAAGCGCCTCCTCGTGCTGCACAATGAGTGTGCGGAAATATTCTGCATTCTCTTCCTCGCCCCTTGCTTCGGCGAGCTCCGTAAGAAGTTTGAGCTGATAGATATGCTGTTGAGAGACAAAGATGCTCTCCCCTTTTCCCTTCCTGCCGAAGGGGCCCAAATGGTCGTTCCAATCGCTGAACAGAATGAGCGGCAAGCCGTGCGCGCCCTTGTGCGTCTCCGTAAAGGAGATGCCGCGCAGAAGATGCTCCCACAGCGTCGCGCGGGAAGCTTCGCTCTTCAAGTCCTTATCAAGGAAGGGAATTTCTTCATCGAGGAAAGAAAGGTCGCCCGTCTCCGCCGCGACGGCATAGGCAAGATAGCTCATCCAGATATGATTGTCGGAGCGGGTGGCGACCTGCGGCGGCTTGCAGTCCTCGGGCCAGCTCTGATGCACGGTGGAACCGTCCTCGAACTGCTGCGAGGCGAGATAAAAGAGCATCTCCTTCGCCCATTCGGGCTTGCGGTACGCCTGCGCCAGCATATCCTGACAGGTATCGCGGAAGCCGATGCCGCGGATGCCCGAAGCAGAGGAGCTGATGGAGCGCGAAAAGCGCGCCGTGACCACGCTCTGCACGGGGTTCCAGGTGTTGATCTCGCGCATGGCGTTCTCATCGGGGATGTCGCATTGCAGAACGCCCAGCTGTTCTCTCCACCACTGTTTGCTCTTTTCAAACTGCGCTTTGACTGCACCCTCTGCCTTCAATGCGGCAAGCGCCCCCTCCGTCTCTTCGCGCGCCTTTTCAAAATCGACGAGCGCGCCCGGGGTCACGCCCAAAAAGTAATGAACGCTCTTTTCTTCCTCTCCTTTAAGCTCGATGTGCGCATGCAGCGCCGCACAGGGTGCGCCGCCGTGCAGTTCGGTATCGGAAAGTCTGCCTTTCTCCACCTCTGCGGGATCGCTCTCGTCGCGGTAATTGCCGCAGAAGACGTCTCTGTCGCAGCAGAAAGACTCGACGGGCACATCCGAAGAAAAGTAAACGAGCGGAGCGTCCTGCATACGCACCTGCACGAAGGAATTGAAGCGGTAAAGGATGGCGTTGAGTTCACGATCGACCCCCCCCACCGTCTGCCATTTGAGATAATAGCCGAGATTGACTTCGTTCAAAAAGGAGAACTGCGAGAGCTCGACATAGGCAAAGACGTCGCACTCCACCTCCTCCTCTTGCTTGTTTTTGAGTTCGAGCGACCACAAGAGCGCATCATAGTCGGGCGCCATAAAGAGGGTGAGCTTGGCTTTTAAGCCCTTGCGCTCCGCCCAAAATTCGGAATAGCCGGGCGCATGGGAAGAGCCCGCCTTCTTGGCATTCTTCCCGCAAGGGCGGAAGGTCGGGGAAAAGACGGTGCTGTCCTTCAAGCGGATATAGATGTAAAAACCCGGGCTGTCGATGGGAAGGTTGTAAAAGCGGTAGCGCGTGATGCGAAAGTTCTGCGGCGTCTTCCACCAACACATACCGCCGCCCGCCTGCGAAACAAAGGCGTGCATCCTGCCGTTGGAAAGGTAATTGATCCACGGCGAAGGCAAGTCCTGCCGCGAAAAGACGATCTTCCGCGCTTTATCATCAAATTTGTAGGGTAATTTCTGCATGATACCACCTCAATAGACGCCGTTCCCGCGCACTTTGCGGAAGTTATTGACATCCTTCCTGTCTCCGCCCGCATACTGCGTCTCGTACGGATAGGGATAGACAGGACGCACATAGTCGACTTCCCCCCTCATATCGCCGTCCTTGAATGCGGAGGGATATAAAACTTCGGGCGCTCTGCCTTCCTCCCGCCACGATATGACGGCTTCTAAGGCGTCCCGTTCGGGCGTGAGGGGGATACTTTTGAGCCCCACCATGTTGCCGAGCTCCTGAAGACCGTTCCCGCCCGAGCAATGCCCGAGCCCCGGCACATGGAAGTAACGGAAAAAGTCTGCAACGTTCTCCTCCCCTCCCATTTTTTCGAGCACGCTCTCGTAATATGCCTTGCCGTCCGTATAGGGGATGAGCGAATCTTCCGACCCCGTGACGAGAAGGAGCTTGCCGCCGTGCGCCTTGAAGGCGGAAAGATCGGGCTCGGAAGCGTCGAACTCCCCTTGATAGGGCCCGAACACCTCGGAAAACTGCTCGGGCGTGATGCCGAGATAGTCGCAGTCCTCACCGAACCCCCAGCGCTGGAAAAAGCCCAAAAGCGCTTGATAGCCCTCTTTCAGATAGGGAATGATGAGGGCGGATGGCTCGCAGCCGAGAGGCGGCGCATAAAAGAGCGGCTTCCCCGTTTGGGGATCGAGGGGCGGGCGGTGCAGGTCTTTAAGGACTTTGAGCTGCGCCGCATTGAGACCGAGCCCCGCAAAGAGCGCTTCGGCATCCTCGGGCGTATCGTTTATCTTGCCGGGATAGGACAAAAACCCATCCCCTTCCGCCCCGCCCGAAGCGGCTGTAAAGCGCTCCGCAATGCGGGCACGGACGGCTTCGATCTGCTCGCGGGTAAAGACGGACGCGAGATCGCAACAGGTCACCCGGATATACCAAGGGAAGGACTGCTGCAAAAAATAGCGGTTGCGGGCGGGGCAGTAGGCGACGATGCCGTCGTAGTCCTCGGGATAGCGCTGCGCCTCTTTGAGCGCCTGCTGTCCGCCCGTGCTGCCGCCCGTAAAGTATGCCCTTTGCGGCGCTTCCCCGTAGAATGCCTCGCAGATGCGCTTGCCGACGGCGGTCATCAAATGCGTCGCACGGTGGGCAAAGTCTATCCAGCGCTCGGGGCAGCGGTACATTTTTTTGCTGTCCGTGCTGCTCCCCATATCGGTATTGGCAGTTGCAAACCCGCGGGAGACGCCCGCATTCAGGCTCTGCCGCACGATGGCGCCCGCCTGCCCGCCGTTGCCCGTGCCGAGGAATTTCTTGTTCCAGCCCGTGAGCGGCAGCAAAATGACGCAGGTGATATCCGACTGCTCCGTCGGATAGAGCTTGTACGTCACTTCGCAGCGCTCGGGGAGCGGATAAAGAGGCTCCCCGCCGTCCGCCTTGGGAGAGGGCTCTGCCTGCAAAAATCTGATCTCGGCGATCGCGCCCTTCTCGATCGTAAGCGCCCGCAGCCGTTTTTCATACTGTAAATACTTCTCTTCCATCGTCAACGCTCCGAATATAATTTGTTTAAGAGCGCAAGGCGTTCGTCAAAAGCCTCTCCGCTCAATTTATTTTTAGAAATGAGATACTGCCGCGCAAAGGCGAGCCTCTCGGCAGAATTTTTAAGATAATGAAGCTCCATCGGATGGAAGACGCCCTCAAACGCCTGTTCAAAGGCGCGGCCCGCCACGGGGTTGGAGAAGATCTCGCGCACGGTGCTCTCTATCGTAAAGACGGGGCCGCCCAGCTCCTCCCACGGGCAGGAATAGGAGAAGCTGCCGCAAAATCCTGCTTTTCTGCCGTCTGGCGACACGAACTCCGCCGCGACCCCTTCGGGCACTTCCGCAAAGAAAACGATCTTCCCGTCTTTTTGCTCATAGCCCGCGCGGATGAGGCCGCTCGCGCTCTCGAAAGAGGCATTCACGCGCGCCAAGCCTTTACAGGGAACGGGTGATATACGCACCGATCGGAAGCCGGGCGCTATTGGCTCGATGCCCGCGATGCGGCGGTAAAAATACTCCATCACCGAACCGTAGGCGTAATGATCGCAGCTGTTCATGCCGTCGGGGTTGGGCGTGCCGTCGGGAAGGATGGTGTTCCAACGCTCCCAAATCGTCGTCGCGCCCATATCCGCTTCATAGAGCCAGCCCGGGGACCCGATATTCATGAGCACTTTGCCCGCCGTCTCGGGATAGCCGTTATCTGCGAGCGCGAACAGAAGACAGGGCGTGCCGATGAAGCCCGTGACGACGCGGCAGCCGTGGCGGCGCACCCTCTCGTTGAGGGAAGCGGCGACTTTTGCGCGGAATTTTTCGGGCACGATATGAAAGTACAGGGCAAGGGCGTGCGCCGTGACCGTCTCGGACGCGAGCCTCCCGCCCTCGGTGATATACTCTTTCTGCACACGGGCAAGCATCTTATCACGCTCTCTTTGATAGCGCGCCGCGTCCTCCCCTTTTTCCAATACTTTCGCCGTCTTTGCCATGATGTCAAGCACATTGACATGCAAAAAGTTGGCGATGAGATACTTATCGGTCGAGGCAAACTCCGCGCGTTCCAGAAGGGGGTCCACTTCCATTGCAAGCCAGTCGCCGAACTCAAAGCCCTTTGCGATGAGCCCCTCTTCCATCGTCTTTTCGCGCGCCGCGACGAAGCGCCGCATCGCCTCGTAATTTTCGGCAAGAAAACTTACATCGCCGTACATCTCGTATAGCTTATAGGGGATGGTGACGATGCAGTCGCTCCACATGGCGGAAGTGTTCAAGGTCATTTCGCGGCCCGCATCTTCAATGACATAGGGCACGACGACGGGCACTTCGCCCTCCCCGCTCTGCTCGCTGCGCACGTCTTATAGCCACTTTTTCATAAAGCGGCGCACATCGAAGTTATAGGCGGCCGTGGTGCAGAAGGCGTTGATGTCACCCGTCCAGCCGAGGCGCTCGCTGCGCTGCGGGCAGTCGGAGGGGATATCGACGAAGTTGTTGCGCTGGCTCCAGACGACGTTTGAAAGCAGCCTGTTGACGCGCTTATCCGAAGTTTCCAAAACGCCCGTGCGCCGCATATCGGTATGCCGCGCGAGGGCGAAGACGCTCTCCTTGGGCAGTTCGCCGCCCGAAAGTTTCATGTAGCGGAAGCCGTGAAAGGTGAGCTCGGGCGCATACGTCACGCTGCCCCTGCAAGTGAGCGTATCCGTCGCCTTGGCGCTGCCCAAATTTTCCGTGTAGAGATCGCCGTCTATGAGCAGCTCGCCGAAGCGCATGGTGAGCGTGCCTTCAAAGCCCTCGGGCGTCGTTATTTCCGCAACGCCCGCAATGTTCTGCCCGAAATCATAGATGAGCCCGCCGTCGGAAGCGCGGATGACCTCTTTGACGGGCAGCCGCTCCGTCGTGCGCACAAATTCCGAGAGCTGAGCCGTGAGCGCCCTTTTATCGAAGGGAACTTCCACGGGGGTGAGCGGCGTTGGCTTCTCCGTCAGATCGACGCTCTCGCCGCCGTAAATGCCCGCCTCTTTGATAAAAGAAGTGCGCGCCGAAAAGCTCTCGTCGGTGGAAAGGACGGCATCCCCGAAAAGAAGATCGGCGCAGACCGCCGTCTTTTTTCCATAGCAGTTTTTCTTCATCAGCCAGAAGAGCGGGCCCTTGTACCAGCCCTCGCCGACGACGAAGGAAATGACGTTCTCCCCCTTTTTCAACAGCGCGGAGACGTCGTATTCCTGCACTTGCAAGGTGTTGTGATAGGACGTCCAGCCGGGCGTCAGATATGCGTCCCCTACCCGCTTTCCGTTGAGATAAGCGGTATAGAGGCCGAGCGCCGTCGCCCGAAGGACGGCGGCGCCAAGCTCGTTGACTATAAATTTGCGTTCGAGGACAAAGGTGTTCACCTCTTCCCCGCAGCCCATAAATTTCCCCTTTAACATTTATTCCGCACCCATGAGAAGGTCCATGACGTACATTTCAAGGCCTTCGAAGTCGCGCGTCTCCACGCATTTTTTCTGGAAGTCATAGTCGAAGCGTTTGACCTTCTCTTCCAGCCTCTTGAAAATTTTGAGGCTGTTTTCCAAGTGCTTATAGCTGTCCTCATCCGTCGTCGTGCGCATCGCCTTGACGTCGAGGCCGACGTACTCGCCGTGAGAACCGTAATCGTTCTCCACGAGCACCTTCACCTGGTTGAACGCCTGGCGCAGATTCTCGACGCCGAAGGTCTTATCCTGATCGTAGCGGATGCCGTTCTGATCGTTGAGATGCACGGTAAAGAGCTTGTTGAACGCAAGGGCGAAGCCGATCTCATGCGCGGGATCGAGGCCCGCCAAAATGGCATGTGCGCTTTCGAGGTTGCCGCCCACGCGCTTGGGGTCGATGGTCGCCGCGGAGACTGCCATGACGTGCCCCATGGTGCCGCAGATGGAGCGGTCGATGGGTTCGTTGGGCTTGGGCTCGATGCAGACGCGGATGTGCTTATCGTACTCGAGCATCTCGTTGATGGCGGAGATGAGCTGCTGCGTCGCCCAGACGGGAGACTTGCTCTCCTCGCACAATGTGCCCTCGCGGGCGAGCCACAGCACGATGAGATCGGTGCCCAGCTCGTTGGCGATATCGATGGAACGCTTTGCCCGCCACATGGCGAACTCCCTGTCCTCCTTGCGCGTGGACATAAAGCCGCCGTCGATGGTGTGCGGATCCATCCAAAGGCGGGGCGCGACAAACTCTGCCTTCAAGCCGTACTTGTCGAGCATCTCTTTGAGCTTTCTCGCCTCCTCCTTGATCTCCTCTTCCGTGAGCTCGTTGATGTTGGGAACAGCGTCGTCATCGTGGAATTGGATGGCGTCAAAGCCGATCTCCTTGAAGCGCTTTAATTTCTCTTCGAGCGGGATCTCTTTGCGCGTGGCGGGGCCGTAGGAGTCTGCGCCCGCGTGAACGTTCCAGGGGCCGACCGAAAACTTGAACTGTGACATAAAAACCTCCGACATCTCTTAGTATTGGGAAGCCTCCGCTTCCCCTCTTTCGCCTTGCAGTATAGCACGGGGAATGCGTCCTTTCAAGAGAGAGCGCTAAAATCGCGGGCGCGGTGTCACATCCCGAAAAGCAATGTTACGGCTATCAAGGCAACTTGCAAAACGGGGCTTGTTTTTGTGCCGTTTTGCAGATATAATGGAGAAAAATACCCCGAAGGAGCAGTTTTTATGCCGTATCAAGTCTTAACGCTCAACGAAGCGCAAAACGTCACCCTCACCTGCTATCTCTATGAAAAGAGCCCAGAGTACCCCAACCTCGACAAACGCCCCGCCGTCCTCGTCCTCCCGGGCGGAGGCTATGCGATGTGTTCCGACCGCGAGGCGGAACCCGTTGCCCTCGGCTTCGCGGCGGAAGGATTCCATGCCTTTGTCCTCAGATACACCTTAAAGTCGGTCAAGCCGTGGCCCGCCCCCTTGGAGGACTACGAAAACGCCATGGAATACATCCTCGCCCACGCAGAGGAGTGGGGCATCGACAAGGAGCGCATCGCCGTCGCAGGCTTCTCTGCGGGAGGGCATCTTGCCGCCTGCGCCGCCTGCATCGCAGAACATAAACCGCGCGCCGCCATCATCGCCTACGGCGCGCTCACGGAAAAAACCGTCGCTCTCTGCGGAAAGGATATCCCCCTTCCCGTCGATATCGTAGACGAAAACACCTGCCCCTGCTTTGTCTTCGGTACGCGCACCGATAACGTCGCCCCCATCCGCAATACGCTGGCGTTTACGGGGAAGCTCGACGAGTGCGGCATCTCCTTTGAGAGCCACGTCTATTCCTACGGCCCGCACGGCTTCGGCACGGGAACGCCTGCCTACAATCAGCCGCCCATCACCCGCCGCGCCGCAAGATGGCTGAAAGACAGCGCCGAGTGGCTCGGGGAAGTGTGGGGCGAGCGCACCTTCGAAGGCTATTCGGAGCCCAAATTCGGCCGCAGGACAACGGGCGATCTCGATGCATATCTCTCCCTCTCCTGCACCTATCCCCACCTCCTCAAACAAAAGGGAGCGGCTGAGGCAGTCTTGCAGCCCGTGTTTGCCCGCATCGACGCCGTGTTGAAACCGAGGCTCACAGAGGGCGTCCTCAACGTCATCTGCACATGGACGATGCACGATCTTCTCCCTCTTCTCGGCTATTCCGAAAAAGAGCTCTCCGATCTCGACGAGCGGCTCAAAGTTATAAAGAACGCGCGATAACGACGTCGCCCCAAAAAACGCGGGTTTCCCGCGTGTTGTAAGCGAGCGAGAAGGCGGGAGACGGAGTGCGGAATGCGGAATGCGGAATGCGGCGAGGCGCCCCCTCCCCCTGTCCGCCCCGCCGCGCGCAAACCTGTCCACTTCACCGCGGGCAAGTGTAAATAACAGGCACTCTCGGGCGACGCGCCCGTCTGCCCCTCCTCTCTATCTCCTTCCCCTTCTCTCTGCCGCCTCTGCGCCGCCCAACTCATTTTCACACAAAAGAGGCTGTCCGTCGTTCGGGCAGCCTCTTTTTATGTTGTCACGGCAAAAATCATTCCCGCACCATTGACAGAGCGGGGAAAATCGACTATACTAAATTGAGCCCGAGTTGAGCCCAAAAAAGATGCGCGCAAAAAACAAAGATGAGAGAACGCCTTCGCCCCCCATCTTTGTGGTGCCGCTGACCGGGCTCGAACCGGTATGGTATCTCTACCGAGGGATTTTAAGGCAGAGCGCCCGCAAAACGGGGATATTTGCGAAAACCAAAAATCCCATCAAACAAGGCGATTTTGTGCCGAAACGAGGCAAAAAATGCCCGAGACAAGACCATTTCCGTCTGCGCCGATCCTTTCGCGATTTGTTATCTTCCCGCTTCTTCCCAAACCTTTTCACACACAAAACGGGCAGCATCTTTTCCGATGCCGCCCGATTCTGTTCGCACATTTTCTTAATAAGAGCGATTCAGATGCCATTACTTCAATACATTCCAATAGCCGGTTTTATCTGAACCGACCCTTGCAAGGAAGCCCTTGGCTTTGAGTTCGGCAAGGGCACGCTCGACAGTCCTTTGCGTTTTCCCGATGGCATTTGCCAGATCGGCAGCAGAAAGAGCGCCGTTTTCGCGCAGGTGTTCCAGCACCTTTCTTTGCGTCGGAGAAAGCTTTGCACCGTCATTTTCTCCGACATTTACACCGTCATGTTTGTCCGACGTTTCGCTCGCCGCCGCATCCGCCGTTTCTCCCGTCCACTTGACATTGGGAAGCGTGACGACGAAGAAATGCTCGGTCGATTCGTATTTCGGGCTGACCGCATACGGCGCATATGCCGTAAGCGTCTTTTTAAGACCCGTCGCATAGTTCTCAATGTAGTTGAATCTATTCAGCACATACACAAGGTTAGGATTGCGGAAGGACTGCCGTCCGCTCAGCACTTCCTTCATCGTCGTACGGTAGAGCGCGCCGGGAGAAGCGATCTCCACGCGGTCGGGATAGAACTCGATCTTGACGTCGGAAGGGAAACTCGCATCAAAATGTGCAAAAGCGTTGACGACGATCTCCCGAAGAGACGGATCGGGGTAACTCTGCACTTCGGTGCGCGTGGCGCTGTTGCCGATCACCCGCGCGCTCGTGTCGTTGTAGAGGTTGACGTATTCCAGCACCTGGTCGAGCATGACGATCCACGAGCCCGAAAACTCCTTCTTCACCGCAAAATCCATGCCCTTGTTCTTGTAGACGGCAAACTTGACGATATGCGGGTTTTCGTCGCTTAACAGCAGGGCAAGGTTGTTGAACTTGCCGTTGCCGTCCAGCATCCGCAGCGTTGCAAACTTTTCTTCGGAGAAGTCCAGCCCGCGACTGCGCGCAATGAGCGTCATTTCCTTGAAGTGCAGGTTTTGCTCGGAGGAAGTCGTCTGCTCATAGGAGACGCGGTTGAGGGCATACCAAAGCTGCTTTTCCGTCTCCGGATAGCGACGCAGATCCTGGCGATAACTGCCGATGCGCACCGACTCTTTGCCTGCAAACGCCGTGGGCTGATTGAACGCAGCGGGGATCTCGAACATCACAAGACGCATCCCGGCGGCATATTGCACGTTGTAGATGGCAAGCCCGATCTTGGGTTCCGTGAGGCGGTTGAGCCAGTTTTCAAGGTCTTCGTTTCCCTGTTTCTGCTTGCGGTAATCAAAAGCAGTGCCGGTGACCTCATGCGTTGTATCGTCCACGCCGAAAATGAGGTAGCCGAACGGTCTGCCCCGAAGCGCCGCCCCATTGGAGAGCGCGGAGATATATTCGCCGATATCCTGATTGGAAAGATAGTTGGACTTAAATTCCAGCCACTCCGTCTCCGTATCTTCCGCCCGCAGAATATCGACAAGCTCTATAAGGTCTTGGTTGGAATACATGAAATGCTCCTTGTGTTTGCAAGCCGCAAGATGAAGTTCTCTTGTTTATTTTATCATATGATCGGCATAAATTCAAGTACGTTCTTTCGGATTTGCAAATTATGTTCCACCCCTGCTCACTGCCATACGATTGACAGGGCGATTTTGCGCCAAAACGAGGCAAAAAACGCCCGAGATCAGACCATTCCGTCTGCGCCGATCCTTTCGCGATTTGTTATCTTCCCGCTTCTTCTCAAAATAATTCATACGCAAAACGGGCAGCATCTTTTCCGATGCCGCCCGTTTTTGTTCTTTCGAGGATATTTGCCTCGTTTTCCCTCTGTCTGATATATGGAGAGAACATCTCTGTTCGCGTCAGGCTTTCGGCGCAAGGCGGAAGGTGTGGGGCTTGTCCTCCTCGCGTAGGATGGCGCTTTTCAGCATTTTTACGGCGTGTTCCGCCATTTCGCGGAAGGAAAGGCGGATGTTTGCGCCTTCCGTCCTTTCGTCGCCATAGCAGACCGTGCAGTACTGCTTTGTCTCCAAAAGCGGCGCGCAAGCCTCGGCGAGCACCCGATCGGCAAAGAGATAATGTTCTTCGGGATGCGCCTTGACGTATTCTCGCAGCGCGGAAAGAGAATGAACGAAAAAGAGCGTATCCCCGTTCATTGCCGCACGCAAATCGTCGAGATAGGGCGCATTGCGGTAAGGATAGGCAGCATAGGTGAGCGTTTTGCAGCGGAGCCGCTCTTTTGCGG
>CALVTT010000027.1 GCA_944363045.1 uncultured Clostridia bacterium
ATCCTCGGCGAGACGCGCTACGCTTCCCTCAAGAAGACGCAGCCCGCCGTTGCAGAGGAGCTCTTCAAGGAGACCGAGGAGGCTTCGAGAGAGCGCCTGGCAGGGTACAAGCACCTCGCGGCAAAAGAGTAAAACATGAAGCGGCTCCCGCCGCTGACAAAGGAGAGGCGGCTCGCATGGGCCGCCTCTTACCTATCTGTTTTTGACTTAGGGAGCATGGTCTTTTCCATGCTCCTTTTGCTTTTTGAAAGATCGACAACGGCGGCGGGCGCTTTCAAGGGCCCGCCGCCTTGAACTTTATGCCGCTTTTCTCCCCTGCCGCCTTACGGCAGGCCGCCCTTGAGCTTGACGAGCTCCAAAAAAATTTTGGCGGTGACGAAGGCGTCGTCGAACGCCCTGTGATGGCGAAAGGTAAAGCCGAAGTAGTCGGCGACGGTGTTGAGCTTATAGTTGCTCAGCCGCAGCACCTGTTGGGCAAGGGCGATGGTATCGTATGTTTTGACGTCGAAGAGATACCCCTCCTGCTCGCCGTAGTAGTGGATGAACTTGTGGTCGAACTGCACGTTGTGCCCGACGAGCGCGCAGCCCTCGGCAAACTTATAAAAGTCCGCCATCACCGTGCCCACGGGGGGCGCGCCCACGAGCATCTCGTCCTCGATGCCCGTGATGCCGATGATCTCCTCGGTCAGTTTGACGGGGCAGGCGACGAAGGTGGAGAACTTTTCTGAGATCCTGCCCCCCTCGATCTTGACGGCGCCCACCTCGATGATGCGATCCATCGGCCCCGCCACGGGGTTGTTGTTGAGGCCCGTCGTCTCCAGGTCGAAGACGACGTATTTCTCCTTCTCAAAGCCCGCAGGGAGGGGCGTTTCGCCAAAGAGTTTGCCCTGCACGAGGTCCTCGCACGGCTCGGGGAAGACGGCGGTATAGCGGGGCGGCGCGGGGCGTGAGGGCCGCGCCACGGGCACAAAGTCCTTGGGCGGCGTGCCTAAGTCCACCATTTTGGGGCGGAAGGAGAGCGCGCCGTTGAACATCTCCATATCGCCCGTCAAGCAGACACAGTCGCCCGCTTTTAAGGCGCGCACCTTCTCGAGCGTCGCCTTGCGCGTAAAATACGAGAGGCGCAGCTGCCCGCTGCCGTCCGAAATGGTGAAGGAGAAGAAGGGCTTTTCCTTCTTGGTCAGCCGCTCCTCCATAAAGGTGATTCTCCCGCAGACGGTGACGCCCGTCTGCCCGCCCGCAAGGTCGGCGATGTAGACGGCAAATTTGGGAGAGGCGCCGTCGATGGGCGCATAGTTTTCGATTGGAAAGACGCGGGGCGCGATGACGATCTCGGGCGGAGGGAGGGGCTCCTCGGGGGGAGCTTGCAGCGTCTTTTCGACGGAGCGGCAGTCGCCCGCCCACGCCCCCGGGAAGGTGCGGCAAAGGTCGGCAGCCACGGCGTCGAGCACGTTGCCGCGCACGAATTGGGTGCGCTCGGACTCCGCCACACCGATGACAAAGCGCCCGCCCGCGCCGTCGAGCTCCACCTTGATGTCCTCGGGCGAGACAAAGGCAGCCGCCGCGGGGAAATCGTCTTTCAAAACTTGTGCGATGCGCGCCCGCACGCCCTCCTCGGAGGGCACCGATTTGACGACGTTCACCTCCGCCGTGCAGCCCTGCGGAACGAAGTCCTGCGTCACCGCGCGCGCCGCCTCGACGTCCTCCGCGTGATAGGTGAGGTCGGTGACGAGGCGGAAGGTCGCCCTGTCCCCCTCGAGCTCGATCTTCTTTAAGACTGCACGGGAGAGCGCGGGGATCTCGCGGATGCGCTCTAAATATTCACGGCTCTTCATGTGTCCCTTGCGTCCTCCTTGTCAAATTCTTTCACCGCAGTAACTCTTCGAGGCGGGCAAAGAATGCCTCCTCCGCCTCACTTGCCGCGACGCGCACGTTCTCTTTGCCCTTTTCAAAGATGACGCACCATTCCTGCCCGCCCGCGATGCCGAGGTCGCACTCCTTCGCCTCGCCGGGACCGTTGACGACGCACCCCATGACGGCGACTTTGAGCTTCTTTTTGACGGCGTGCACGCGCTCCGAGACCTTATCGGCAAGCGTCATGCAGTCATAGCGGCAGCGCCCGCAGGTGGGGCAGGAGACGACTTCCACAAAGTCGCGTTCAAGGCCGCAGGCGCGCAGGATGTCGTGCCCCGCATAGACTTCGCGCACGGGATCGGCGGTGAGCGAGACGCGGATGGTATCGCCGATGCCGCGAAGGAGCAGCGCGCCGATGCCGCAGCTGCTCTTGATGAGCCCCGCCCGCTCGGTGCCCGCCTCCGTCACGCCGACGTGCAGGGGATAGTCCGTGCGCGCCGCAAGCAGTTCATATGCCTCCACGGTGAGGGGCACGTCCGAGGCCTTGACGGAGATGACGATGTCGCCGACGCCGTGCTTTTCGAGGATGTTAACGTTATAGAGGGCGCTTTCGACGAGGGCGCGGGCGCTCCTGCCGTATTCTTTCAAAAAGTGCGGCTCGATGCTGCCCGTATTGGAGCCCACGCGCACGGGGATATGATGCGCCTTCACGCAGTCGGCGACGAGAGCGATCTCCTTCTCCCCGCCGATGTTGCCGGGGTTGATGCGCAGCTTATCGGCGCCCCCTTCCACCGCCATCACGGCAAGGCGGGCGGAGAAATGGATGTCGGCGACGACGGGCGCGTGCACGCGTGCCTTGACGAGGGGCAGCGCCCTTGCGTCCTCCTCGTCGGAGACGGCAACGCGCACGATGGCGCAGCCCGCCTCTTCGAGGCGCAGAATTTGGGCGACGCACTTTTCCACGTCGCCCGTCTTTTCGGTAGTCATGCTCTGCACGGCGACGGGCGCCCCGCCGCCGAGGGGGATGTTCCCCACCATTACCTGTTTTGCTGCCATCTTAGTCCTTTTCGGCGCGTTTTTCGCCCTTTTGTTCCTCTTCCGCCTTATACTCCATCATCTGCTGCAATTCGCGCATGAAGGAGGAGATGTCCTTGAAGGAGCGGTAGACGGAAGCATAGCGCACATAGGCGACTTCATCGAGTTCTTTTAAGCCCTCCATCACCATCTCGCCGATCTGCTTGGAGGAAACTTCCTGCGCCATGGAGTTATACAGCTTCTTGGCGATCTCGTCGGCAAGGGCGTCGATCTTTTCGATGGGCACGGGGCGCTTTTCGCACGCCTTGATGATGCCGCGCTTTATCTTGCTCACATCGAAGGCCTGGCGGGTGCCGTCGTTCTTGACGACGAGGATGGGCTGGACTTCGATGGTCTCATACGTCGTAAAGCGCCTGCCGCAGCCCATGCACTCGCGGCGGCGGCGGATGGTGCGGTCGTCGTCCGCCGAGCGCGAATCGATGACCTTGCTCTCCGTGCAGTTGCAGTATAAACAGCGCATTATTCCCTCCGTTTTCCCCTATGTAGGGTCTCGCCCCCATAGAAGATACCATATATCCATATGTTATTATAACATACTCCTCCGCATTTGTAAAGGGTTTGAGGGAAAACGGCGCGGCTTTTATGCCCTTCGCCGCGAAAATACGCCCGTCGCGCCCTCCCCTTTGCGCAGAGAGAGCGGGAAAAAGGCGCAAAATGGCCACCGCCCGTTGACAGCGCGGCAAAAATGTGTTACCATTTCCCCATGGATATCTTCGGCAGCGAAAAGGACAGAGAGCGCTTCTCCCGCACGCGCGCCCTCCTCGGGCAAGAGGCAATGGAAAAGCTCGCCTCCGCCCGTGTGGCGGTATTCGGGCTGGGCGGCGTGGGCGGCCACTGTGCGGAGGCGCTGGCACGCTCGGGCATCGGCGCGCTCGATATCGTGGACGGCGACGAGATCGCCCTCTCCAACTGCAACCGCCAGATCTTTGCGACGGAAGAAACGGTCGGCAGGCGCAAAACAGAGGCGGCGAAAGAGCGCATCGCCCTCCTCTCCCCTCGCTGCCGCGTGACGGCGCACGATGTGTTTTTCCTGCCCGAAAACGCGGAGAGCCTCGATTTTTCCGCCTTTGACTATGTGGTGGACGCCATCGACACGGTGAGCGGCAAACTCGCCATTTTGGAGCGCGCCTACTTTTCGCACGTTCCCGCCATCAGCGCCATGGGAGCGGGCAACAAGCTCGACCCCACCCGCTTCGAGGTGGACCTCATCGAAAACACCTCCGTCTGCCCCCTCGCCCGCGTCATGCGCAGGGAATTAAAAAAGCGCGGCATTGCGGGCATCAAGGCCGTCTATTCCAAAGAGGAGCCCCGCCTCCCGCACTTTGAAGAGGGGGACGGCGCCGACCCCGCCGACCCCGCCGACCCAGCCGCCCGCAAGGCGGTGCCGGGCAGCGTTGCCTTCGTGCCTTCGGTGATGGGGCTCATCATGGCGGGGGAGGTCATCAAGGACCTCACGGGCATCCGCTGAGCAAATCGGACCGCAAAACCGCTTGACAACAGCGCAGACTTATGATACGATAGAAAGCGATCGGGCTGCATTGACCCCGGCAGGCCCGCCGGGACAGGCTCCCTCGGGGAGCGGGCAGAGGGAGGCCATCTGCCGTCAGTCGAAAGGACGTAATGCAGCTCTTTTTTTATGCCGTTTTTGCCCTCTGTATGCTCTTTCGGCGCGGGCGCACCGCTTTGGCGGTGCGCCCGCGCCCTATCATTCGCGCCCTTCCTCTCCCCGCTTGACATCTCATGCTCAAAAGCGCCGCTGCATGAACGGGCCCGCCGCTCGCGGCGTTCTCTTTGCGGCGTTCTTTCTGCGCCAAACCCTTGACAACCTCTCCCCGCCGTGCTATAATGTCATAAAAATATATGACAGTTCGGGAGGCCTTCCATGACATCTCTGCTGGCGGCGCAGGTGGTGGCGCGCCGCGTCTTTTCCACCCTCTATATCTATCTCGACATCGCCTTTCTCGTCGTCCTGTGCCTGCTGCTCTTTGTAAAGAAGCGGCACTTAACGCTCCTCTTCGGCCTTGCGGGCGGCGTCCTCTATATGCTCGTCGACTACGGCATCTTTCATCTTCTGACGGGCTCCCGTCACATCGAGGGCGGCAGCCTCTTCTGGGTGCTCCTCTGGATGAGCATGAGCTACGGCATCACCAACTTTGTGCTGCTGTGGACGTGGATGGGCAAGGACCGCCGCGCCGTCGAATGGACGCTCCTCATCTTCGTCTGGTGGATCGCCGCACCCCTTATCGCCTCCTCCTTCGGGCAAGAGTTCCCCACCGTCACCATCTGGCGGGAGACGGAGGGCTATCACGGCTATATGGCGCTCGTACTGCTGGCGGGGTATACGTTCGGCATCCTCTATGATCTGAGGCAAAGAGAGCGCAGTCAGCGGCTGCCCCTCTTGCGGCTGTTCGCGATCGGCGTCGGCGTGCAGCTCGCGTGGGAGCTCGCCCTCCTCATCGGCGGCATCCGCAGCGACGGCTTTTCCTGGGAGCAGAAGCTCAATACCCTCGTCGTCAACTCCCTCCTCGAGACCAACCTCGGCGCGGTGCCCATCTTCTGCATCTATGCCCTCATCACGGCGCACTTTGCAGAGAGCGGCGCCCGCCGCCCCGCCGTCTCCTTCCGCGAGCGCGTACAGGAGCTCAACCTGCGCTCCTTCCGCGGCACTCCCCTCGATGAGCCCGCCGAGGCACCCCTGCCCGCCCCTATCCCCGCAGCCGTTCCAAAAGCCGAGTCGGCGGCAGAGCCTGCGTTCGGGCAGGAGCCTCCCTTTCGGCAATAAAGAGCAATAAAGATATTTTCGGCGCGGGCGCACCGCTTTGGCGGTGCGCCCGCGCCCTATCGTTCCCCTCATCGAAATATAGACCCACCCGCAGAAAAGGCCGTTCCCATAAGAAAGACAAAGACGAGCCATAAAAGATTTTTATTGCCGCGGCGCAAAAAACTTTTCCGCCGCCCTCTTGATAATTGACAAAAAAATGCGGTGCGTGTTATAATTCAAAGAGAGGTAACACACATGAACCGCATCGTCATTCCCGAACAATATAAGCCTGCGCTCGGCGGTTACGACCTGCAATGCGCCATCGGCTACATCAAACACGGCTTTCAGGCCGAACTCGAGCGCTCCCTGCGCTTGAAGCGCGTCTCCGCACCCCTCTTCGTCTCCGCCGATTCCGGCCTCAACGACGATCTGAGCGGCACCGAGCGCCCCGTCTCCTTCGACATCCCCGCCATCGGCAAGGAGGGGCAGATCGTGCACTCCCTCGCCAAGTGGAAGCGCCTCGCCCTCAAAAAGTACGGCTTTCAGATGCACGAGGGGCTCTATGCCGACATGAACGCCGTGCGCCGCGACGAAGTGCTCGACAATTTGCACTCCGTCTACGTCGACCAGTGGGATTGGGAGAAGATCATCTCCCGCGAGGACCGCTGCATGGACTTTTTGTATGCGACGGTGCGCGCCATCGTGGGCGCCGTCTGCAATGTGAGCGAGGCATTGAAGCGCGAATTTCCGCAGATCGGCACCTCCCTCTCGCGCGAGGTCACCTTCGTCTCCTCGCAGGAACTTGAGGACCGCTGGCCCGAACTTCCCCCCGAGGAGCGCGAGACGGCGTTCGTCAGGGAGCATCCCACCGCCTTCATCACCAAGATCGGCGGGGCGTTGAAGTCGGGCAAGCCGCACGGCTGCCGCGCCCCCGACTACGACGATTGGCAGCTCAACGGCGACCTCTTCTTTTGGCACGAGACGCTGGGCTCAGCACTCGAGGTCTCCTCGATGGGCATCCGCGTGGACAGCGCCTCCCTCGACAGGCAGCTCACGATCGCCGGCTGCGACTATCGCCGCGCCTTCCCCTTCCACAAGATGCTGCTTGAAGGGGAACTCCCCCTCACCATCGGCGGCGGCATCGGCCAGTCCCGCCTCTGTATGCTGATGATCGGCTGCGCGCACATCGGCGAGGTACAGGCGAGCCTCTGGGACGAGAACACCCGCGCCGTCTGCCGCGAAAAGCACATCCCCCTGCTGTGACCCGCAGGGTCTCACCCCACTCCCCGTGCCCGGGCAGCCGAATGCGCCCGGGCATTTTTTTGACGGTTTTTAGCGCTGTCATGGCGCTCTATGGCGTGAGGGAAAGTCGCTTTGGCATTTGACTTTGCCCCCGCCTGCCGTCCTTCGGTGAAATTCTTTGGCAAGATATTGACATCTCGCCCGCGCTGTGCTACAATAAAACTCACACGGGCGCCAACCGTGCCCGCACTTTCAACAAGGAGGAAACCTATGACTTTCTGGGAAAAGCTCTTAGACGGCATAAGCGCCTTCTGGCAGGAGTTTGTCAGCAACACGGGGCTCACCATCGTCCGCACGCTCGCCTTTCTCGTTTTGGGGCTCGTCGTCATCCGCATCGTGCAGATCGTCGCCCGCTCCGCCTCGCTCAAGAGCAGGCGGCTCGACCGCGCCGCCTCCACCTTCGTGCTCTCCATCCTCACGGTGGTGCTGTATATCGCGCTCGTCATCGTGCTCGTCAGCTCTCTGGGCTTCTCTACGGCAGGCATCATCGCGGCGTTTTCCGCCGTCGCCCTCGCCGTCGCCCTCGCCTTGAAGGACAGCCTCGGCAGCCTTGCCAACGGCGTCATCATCATCTTCACCAAGCCCTTCAAGAAGGGAGACAGCATCAAGATAAGCGGCTACACGGGCACCGTGCAGGAGATCCGCCTCTTCAACACCAAAATTCTGACGCCGGACAACGACTCCGTCATCATCCCCAACAGCGAAGTTTTGGGGAGCGACCTCGTCAATTACAGCACCATGCCCCTAAGGCGCATCTCCTTCGAGTTCACCGTCGCCTACGGCGAGGATCCCGAGGCGGTGAAGCGCGTCGTGCTCGAGGGGGTGAAGGCCATCCCCAACGTGGTGGAAACGCCCGCGCCCGCCTGCGTCATCACCGACTACAAGGACAGCTCCGTCGGCTACGCGGTGCGCGTGTGGACGCCCAACGAATTCTATTGGAACACCCACGCCGCCGTGCGCGACACCGTTTTGAGGGTGCTCAACGAGAACGGCCTCGAGATCCCCTACAACCGCCTCGAAGTGACGATGCGGCCCAATGCTTCCTACGGAGGTGAGGAAAAATGAATGTGTTTTTGCTCCTGACCGACGCCGCCGAGACCGTGACCGAAACGGCGGAAACTTCGGGCGAACTGCTCTTCAACTACCTCATCTATGCCGTCATCATCGCCGTCGGCATCGTCGTGCTGCTGCTCTTGAAAAAGGCCACCCGCCTGCCATCGCACACAGACGTGAAAGAGAAGGTGAGCGCCTTCTCCGCCGCCCTTACCGCCACGGAGACGGATGCGCCCGACCGCCTCGTCGAAAGGCTCAACCGCGCCAACAAACTTGTGGGAGACTGCGATAAGCTCATCTACACGACGAGCGCCATCGCCCAGAAGGAGCGCGACAGCGATATGGACAGCGTCTGCACCCTGCTCGAGGGCGCCCGCGGCGAGCTTGTCTCCTTCCGCAACAACGGCGGCAGCGAGGGATGGCGCATCGCCGAGGCCCGCACGCGCACGGAAAGCTGCCTTGCCCTGCTCGATAATATCCTCGAGCGCGACAAGGCCCTCAAAAAGAATAAAAAGCGCACTTAAAGCCGATGTGCGTAAAGAAAAGCGCCGCCGCCCCCCGCAGTTTACGGGGGGCGGCGGCGCATATGAAGGACAAAGCTCTTTTCCCGCCCTAAAAGTACAGGGCGCAGGCACTTAGAGCGGCGAAGGAGGGCATCCCGCGCCGCACAGCCGCTGCGGCTATATGGCAGACGCCGTTCCGATCCGCGTACCCCGTGCGGGATGCGCCAATTAAAATTGCCTCATGGCGGCGCATGACCCGAATTTCGATCTACGCACCCCCGTGCGTGGTGCGACCGACGGCAAGCGCCGAAAAAGCGGCTACCCGCTCCCTTGGGGCGTCAAAGAGCGCCCCTATAAAGAAGTGCCCTGCCATACCGAAGGCACTCAATAACGATCTCGCCCCTGTCATCTCACCCGCGCCCCTCTCGCCTCAGCCGCCCGACCGCCTCATTCGGGCGGCTTCTCGACCGCTAAGTCACCGTCACTTTCAAAAAAACGCTCACTCGCCCTTTCTCACTCCGGCCGTCTCGCCTCACCCGCCCCGACCGTCTTGCCACTCGGCCGCTAAGTCACCGTCACTTTCAAAAAATGCGCTCACTCGCCCCCGTCATCTCACCCGCGCCTCTCTCGCCTCGTCCGCCCGACCGCCTTGCCTCTCGGCCGCCCGTTCCGCTCGCGCTCTCATAAGCGTCGCCCTTGTCTGCTGCACCCCTCTCGCCTCATTCGGGCAGCCCCCTAAAGCGTCACCGCACGCCGAAACACAAGCCAAAACACAAGCCGAAACACAAGCCGGCTCATAACTTGCAGCATTGCGGCCGACCGCCCTTTTTGAGTGGCCGGCTGTTTTTTGTGTAAGCAAAAAAGTAAGCGGTGCATCGGGATGATGCACCGCTTGTTGACGAATATGAAATTTATTGATCCGACCGCTGATTCCGAAAAGTATTTCTCATAGATCGAACTTACAGGCTTTTCCCTACTTTTTTCTTTCGGTCAAAATCACGATCCGGAAAAATTTTTCTTTCCCTTTTACGATCTTCCCGCTCTTTTCTTCCTATCCATTCCGTGTCGTTTCTTATTTTTCAGAACCTCAAATCAAATCTCTCCTCTTTCATCACAACCAAGCTTTCATCTTGCCTGCTTGAAAAATTCCTTCCTCGATTTTTTTCTGAAATCTTTCCTCTGCCCCATCTAAAAAGTTTCTTCAAAATTTACTTTTTGAAAAATTCTTCTTAAACTGCTTCGGACTTTGTTCCTTCTGAATGCGATTTGAAGGGTTTCGAGCGATAAATTTGATACTCGCCGCAACAATTCAGCAACTTTTCATCAGCTTATCCCCGTTCTGTTCCTGCGCTTGAAACAAACCGTCTGTGGAAGGATCTCCCTTTTCTCTTGCAAGAGGTTTTTCCAAAATTTTTTCTAACCGATTTGGGGGAGGCATTTCTTCTTGGATACTCCATTCTTGCAAAGGATCTTGGTTTCAATTCCGTTTCGGAACCGTCCACAGATCAAACTTATGTTCCTTTGCTCAAATGATTTATCCCTTCGGAAATTGTCCTTTGATCGGGAAGTGAAATTTGGCTGTTCCTTTTGTTCGATTGAGGTTCGCCGTGTTGGTTACTTCCTTGTTGTGCCTTCATTATAGCACGCTTTTTGTATTTGTCAAGCGTTTTGGTGAAAATTTTTTCCTTTTTTTGCAACTTTTTTTCGGAAAGATATTTCGCATTCTCAAAACAAAGCAAAACTGCCCTCGAACGCCCGTTTTCGGCGCAAAAAACGCCTTTCAAGGGCATTTTGCGCATAACCCCTTAGAAGGGCTTGGCGTTGTAGTTTTCGAGGAAGCGGTTGATGCGCGGGAAATCGGAGGGCGTGATGATGGAGAGCGCCTTTTCGCCGAAGACGCCGTTCTCCGTGACGATGACGGCGGTTAAGTCCCGCTTCTCCTCGAAGGCGACGAAGACGTCGAAGACGGTGGCCTCCTGGCTCATGATGAGGTAGCGCTTCATCTCCTCCTCGTCGACGAGCTCGCGGCAGGGCGTCGTCTTCAGATACTCGGTGACGCTCTTGCCCGAGGCCGCTATCTGCAAAATTTTGGAAAAGAGCAGATAGGTGTTGACCGCGCCGATCATGGTGCCGTGGTCGTAGACGAGGAGCGTCTTCTGGCGGTAGGCGGCGAAGGTCTCCACGGCGGACATGATGGGCTTATCGGCAAAGACGGAGGTCACCTTCTTCACCTTGATGGCGTCCATCAGCCGCGGCGGGTGGCAGAGAAGTTTTTCGATGAACTCGATGTTGCGCACCACCTCGTCGCAGGGGACGGCGATGACCGTCTCGCCCGAGCCGCCGTCCGAGCGGTGGACGATGGCGTTTCTGAGCTTGCCGTAGTCGATGAGCTCGCTCTCATAGCGGCGGACGGTGATGTCGAGATCGGCGCAGCGCTTGACGAGGTCGGTAAAATTCTGCGTCGCCTTGGCGTTGTAGACGAGCTTGAGCTGCGCTTCGATGCGGTTGTAGCTGTTGATGAACCGCGATGCGTTGGAGATATCCATACTTTCCTCCTTTCAGATCTTGTTTACAGTATAGCATATCTCCCGCAAGATTTCAAGAGGGAATTTTGCACCCCAACTTTGCGCCTTTTTGCACCCCAACTTTGCGCCTTTTTGCACCCCGCTTTGCGCCTTTCCCTTGCCTCCCGCGTCGGAGCGCGACGTCCACTCCTTGGCTCCCTCCCCGAGGGAGCTGTCGAGCGCAGCGAGACTGAAGGAGTAAAAAACCCCGCCGCCACAGCTGCGCCCCTTTCGCCGCCGCATAAAAACGCGCCGCCGCGCGGGCAAAAGCCCGCGCGGCGGCGCCGAAAGAACCGCTTTATTTCAAATCGATCGTCTTTCCGTCGTCCTTGCTGATGCCGACCTCTTTGAGCTTATTTGTGGCATCATAAAAGGTCTTGCCGTCGTCGGAATAGGCCTCCCGCTCTATGCCGTATTGATCGGTATAGGTATATTTTTTGAACTTAGCGAGTTTGGCCGCCTCCACCTCCTGCATATGCTGATCCCAAACAGCGCCGAACTTCTGCGAGGCGTAATAAGCGCCCATCGTGCCGAGGCCGCCGATATCGCACCCCTTGGGCAGGGAGATGACCGCGCCCGCCTCGCCGCCGTGTGCGACCGTCCAATCGCGCGCCGCGGGGATCAAAGTTTCGATGATGATCAGAAGAAACTTATAGGGGAACGTCACAATGGCGAGCACCATCAATACGAGCTGCCGCAAGATGGTGAGGAGAATGTTCTCCGGGAAAAGCTCTTTTAGGAGCTGTTGCTTTTCTCTGTCGAGTTTCCGGCGGCAGTCGCTCAGCGTATCGGCATAGCCGACCTGTTTGCTCGCCATGAGGTTGAAGAAGAGATACCCCGCGACGCCGCCTATGATCGCAAACCA
Source organism: uncultured Clostridia bacterium (assembly GCA_944363045.1). Lineage (GTDB taxonomy): Bacteria > Bacillota > Clostridia > Christensenellales > Borkfalkiaceae > Gallimonas. The sequence continues at coordinate 11,998 of CALVTT010000027.1, forward strand.
ACCAAAATCTTCTGCCAAAACAAAGGCCAACACGATGGAGAGAACGCCGCCCACCGCGCCGAGAAGGGAACGAATATAAAACTTTACGCCGTCGAGCTGATAGCGCGAACCGACGGCAAGCGCAAAGAGCTCGTCCTGCGAGGCGCGCTTGCGGAACGCCTTCCAATCTGATCTATATACGATGGTATCGTACAGATCGAGTTTGAGCCGCCCGCCCGCGCGCTGCACGGCGCCGTTCCTTTGAGGCGAGGTCGCACCGTTCTTTTGGGACGAGGCCGCTCCCTTCTGCCACTCCGCGAGCACGCGCTCTGCCGTCTCGAGACCGATCGGAATCATGGTACCATCCTCTTCTCGGTACTTTACGACTTCGTACTTCTCTTTGCCCGCCTGTCGCAGAATAGCATACAGCTGCATTTGGCCGTTCTCCTTGAAGTAAACGGTATCGACAAGCTCCTTCTGCCACTCCGCGAGCACGCGCTCTGCCGTCTCGCCGTCGATGAGGCTCAGGGTGTCGCTCTCCTCGCGATACTGTGCGACATACAATTTCTCCTCGCCCACCCGCTGCAAAATGGCAAAGAGCTGCATGGGGCCGTTCTCCTTGAAGTAGACGGCATCGACGAGGCCGAGCGCGAGTTCCTCCCCCGTTTCGTTATGAAAGCGGACAACGGTGTCTGCGCTCTTTTTTAGCAGTTTGGCCTTGAGCGGCGGGAGCGAGGCAGAGGACGTGCCGTCGGGTGCCCCCGCGGCCGCTTTTTCCGCCTTCTTCTGCCTGACGGCGTTTTTGATACCGATGATACTGCCGATAAAGCCGAGAAGGCAAAAAATAAACGGGAGTAGACCTCTCAAATAAAAATACCAATCTGTAAAATAATACCACTCGCCATATCCGATCGAAACATACAGGGCCCTGCCCAATCGAAGCCCGGTACCATACAACGGAAACAGAGATAAAACCAAATTGACGACATTGGGCCAGACGCGCTTTTTCCCCAATACGGCAAAGACAATAAAGAGAAGCGCCGCTGTCAAATAAACGACCAATTCAGTCCAAACACCAGCAATATAAATAATGGCAAAAAGAGCCAACCCGATGCCACCAATCATTTGCAAGACAAAGCCTGCCTTGCTGCCTTTTTTCATAACTTCCCTCCAAAATGTTTGATTTACAGGGCAAAGAAAGAGCGTGCCTCAAACCGAGAACACGCCCTGCATTCAGTATCCCCGATTTGTTGTCACGCAAACTCCCGACAAGGTTACTATCGTAATGACGCAAACATGGGGATAAAGAGGATACGGAATACCATATTCCGATCCCCAATTTGCGTCAATTTTAACCCTCGCTATTCAGTTTGCGTGACAGGAGCAGTATATCATACCCGCAGGAAAAATGCAAGAGTTTTTATAAAAAAGGGAAAATGCTCTTTCTCCCGCCCTCCCTGTGCAAGGGAGGGTGCCGAGCGAAGCGAGGCGGAAGGGTTGTAAAGGTCGGAACTACGCGAGTAAAACAACCCTTCCGTCAGGCTCGTTCCTCACCTGCCACCTCCCCTTACACAGGGGAGGCAAGGGGAAAGCATAAAAAACGCGCCACGGCTGCGCCCCTTTCGCCGCCGTATAAAAAATGCGCCGCCGCGCGGGCAAACGCCCGCGCGGCGGCACCCCTCCTCCCGTCTTCGCACAATTTTAACAAAAAACACATACAGCCGTAACGTTATCTCCCATCTTTTTGGGTATAATCAAAAGTGAAATAAGAGCGGACGGGCGCAGCGGCTAAAATCGCTCCCCGCACGCAGGAGGAAATGATGAAGCAATTTACAAAGGCGGCCGCCATCTGCACGGCGGCGGGCATCCTCACTTTGGGGCTGGCGCTTGCGGGCTGCTCTGCGGGCGGCACCCCCACAGCCGTCTATGTGACATCCGTCTCCGAAACGACCGCTTCGGACGGCACGCCGCAGTACACCGTCTTCTATTCGGACGGCACTTCCACGACGCTCGGCGGGGCGTCTTCCGAGGACGTCAACGTCGTGCAGCAGGCCTATGAGGCATACCTTGAAGAGACGGGCGAGGACATTCCCTTTTCCGACTTTTTGCATGAATATCTGGCGGCGGGGGACGATTCCAACGCGCAGGCCGTAGCTGCCTGCCTCAACTCCACCCTGAAAATTTACGCCGAGAGCGTGGAGACGCAGACTTCCCTCAACCCCTTCTGGGGCACGACGACCGTCTCCGACCTCGCCGTGGCGACGGGCTCCGCCGTCGTCTACCGCGTGGACGAGGCAACGGACAGCGCCTATCTTGTGACCAACTATCACGTCGTCTATAACGAGAACGCCGACGACGTGAAGAACGGCGGCAAGATCGCCCGCGCCGTGTACGGCTATCTCTACGGCAGCGAAAACGAGCCCGCGCCCGTCGATGAGGACGGCGACGGCAGGGCGGACACCGACGAGGACGGCTACACCAAGTATGAATACGGCGAGAGCGCCGTCGCCTTCACCTATGTGGGCGGCTCGATGGAGAACGACATCGCCGTGCTCCGCGGCTCCCTCTCTGCCCTCCGCGCCCTCAACCCCGACGTGAAGGCGGTGACATTGGCGGACGGCTATTATGTGGGCGAGACCGCCATCGCCATCGGCAACCCCGAGGGAGACGGCCTCAGCGTGACGCAGGGCATCATCAGCACCGAGAACGAGGACATCACCCTCGAGATGGGCGGCGTATACCGCTCCTACCGCTCGCTGCGCATCGACACTCCCCTCTATCAGGGCAACTCGGGCGGCGGGCTCTTCAACCTCAACGGCGAGCTCATCGGCATCACCAACGCCGGCAACAAGCAGGACCAGAACATCAACTACGCGGTGCCCCTCGACCTCGTGGCGGGCGTTGCCGACAATATCCTTTACTACGCCCTCGACGGCGACGATTCGACGAGCGGCGCCTACCGCCCCACGCTCGGGCTTGCGGTGACGGCGGAGAGCTCGCGCTATGTCTATGATGCGGCGACGGGCTACGGCCATATCGAGGAGAAGGTGACGGCTTCCTCCGTTTCGGACGGCGGCATCGCAGACAAGCTGGGCGTTGCGGCGGGCGACGTCATCGACGCCGTCCTCATCAACGGCGAGGAATACGAGGTAGACAGGACGTTCCATATCTACGACATCCTGCTCACCGTGCGCGCGGGCGACAGCTTGCGCATCCGCTATGAGCGCGACGGCGGGCTGCAAGTGACGGACAGCTATCCCGTTACCTCCGCCGACCTCGTCCCCATCATTTGATAAACAAATGTCTAACGCCGACCTTATCCCCATCATTTGATGAACAAATGTCTATCGCCGACCTTATCCCCATCATTTGATGAATAAATATCTATCGCCGACCTTATCCCCATCATTTGATGAACAAATGTCTATCGCCGACCTTATCCCCATCATTTGATGAACAAATGTCTAATGCCGACTTTATTCCTGTCATTTGATGAACAAATGTCTAACACCGACCTTATCTCCATCATTTGATGAATAAATGTCTAATGCCGACCTTATCCCCGTCATTTGATCATACAAAAGTCATAACTTGTAAAGCGACGGCTCGAACGAGCCGCCGCCTTATCTTTTGGCGCGGCGCGCCCCCGGGGGGGCCCCGCGCCGCACTTAAAAATAAGGGGGGGGGGGGGCGCAGTCCGCCCCCGCCCGCCGCAAACCATATTTTGACCTCCTCTTCGGGGGCGAGCAAATGCTTTCTTGCTTTTCAGGGCTCCCGCAAAAGTCGCATGGCGAGTTTTGCGGGAAGAGGAGCGGCAGGCGTATAAGGTCATGCGGCAAACGAAGCGCGCCGCAGACCAAACCGCCTTGCCGCGACGAGGTGGGCTCTTTGCCATTTGCGAGCTTGGAAACGGCGCATTGTGCGTGCCGTTTCCTGACCGAGCGCGGGTACTACCGCGCGAGACGCTGTCGAGCGCAGCGAGACTGAGGGAGTCGCCTTATTATAGAAAGCGAGATATGCGGCAAAGGCGGTTCTCTCTGCCGCGCGCGGCGGAAGGAGTCACCTTAACTTAGCCTCCTCTTCGGGGAGGTGGATTGTCGTTCGAGGCTTGCCGAGACGACAGGACGGAGGGAGTAAAGCGGGCGTTTGCAACTTAGCAAACGCCCGCCCCGCTCATAATTCACTCGCCCTTATAATTAAAAATAATATTTGCAACTTCAAGATCGCTATTACCCCATCCGATCTCTATCTCATTCCATTCTTCTTCACTACCTCGATAATAAACAGTTTCAAGACTTTCACACCATGCGAACGCCTCATCCCCAATGGAAGTGACGCCGTCGCCGATCGTAACGCTCGTCAAATAGTTACAATTTAGGAACGCCCTATCACCGATGGAAGTCACACTGTCGGGAATCATGATGCTCGTCAAACTATCGCAACTCGAGAACGCAGAATCGCCGATAATAGTGACGCTATCGGGAATCGTGATGCTCCCCAAACTACTGCAACCCGAGAATGCCAAACTGCCGATGGTAGTGACGCTGTCGGGGATAAAAATGCTCGTCAGGCTGCGGCATCCTGAAAACGCCTCCTCGCCAATGGTAGTGACGCTGCCGTCGGAAGGGATCACGCTTGTCCCGCATCCAGCGATCAAATTTTTGCTCTTCGTTTCGATCAAGCAGTTCCCGTTACTGTGATAGAAAACATTTCTCGTATCAACGATGATGCTCGTCAAACTGTCACACCCTGCAAATGCCCTATTACCGATGGAAGTCACGCCATCGCCGATCGTAACATTCATAAGGCTACCGCAATGTACGAACGCACTCTCACCGATGGAAGTCACACTGTCGGGAATCACGATGCTCGTCAAATCGCCACAACTTATGAACGCCCTATCGCCGATGGAAATAACGCCATTTCCGATCGTAACGCTCGTCAGACTACTGCAACCTGAGAACACCTCAGCGCCGATGGAAGTCACACTATCAGGGATCAAGATACTTGTCAGACTGCTACAATCAAAAAACGCACCATCGCCGATGAAAGACACACTATTCGGGATATTGATGCGCTCCAGGCTATCGCAATCCCCGAACGCTTCGTCAGCAATTATTTTTGTTCCCTCCTGAACGAAGTAGTTATCAGGAATCGTTTCTTTTGCCTTAATCAAATGATTTCCGATATAGAGAACGCCATCTTCCCAATTTGACTTGTCGATATAATAGGCAGTACCCTCGAAGGCCCCAACACCAATAAAATTAACGTCGTCGCCGATCATAATGCTCGTCAGACTGCCGCATCCGTAGAATGCATGATCGCCAATGGAAGTGACAGAATCGGGGATTGAGATGCTCGTCAGGCTGCCGCATCCCGAGAACGCACTACCACCAATAGATGTAACGCTGTCACCAATCGTAATGCTCGTCAGACTGCTGCACCCCGAGAATGCTCTACCATCAATGGAAGTGACAGAATCAGGGATTGAGATGCTCGTCAGACTGCTGCAATTTGCGAACGCATTATAGCCGATGGATGTGACACCATCGCCGATCGTAACACTCATCAGACTAATGCACCCATAGAAAGCATCATAGCCGATGGAAGTGACACTATCGCCAATCGTAACGCTCGCCAGACTGCTACAATCTTGAAATGTCCAACCGCCGATAGAAGTCACGCCGTCGGGAATAACGATGTTCGTCATGCTGCTGCAATCCCGGAACGCATAAGTCCCGATAAATGTCACGCTGTCGGGGATCGTAATGCACTCCAAACTGCTACAACCCCAGAACGCATAAGCGCCGATGAAAGTGACGCCGTTGGGGATCGAAATACTCTCCAAACCGCAGCAATGCTCGAACACATAAGGAGCGATGAAAGTAACGCTGTCGGGAATAATGATGCTCGTTAAACCGCTGCACCCAGAAAAAGCTTCATAGCCGATGAAAGTGACGCCATCGGGGATGACAATGCTTGTTAAACCGCTGCACCCAGAGAAAGCAGCAGCGCCGATGAAAGTGACGCCGTTGGGGATGACAATGCTTGTTAAACCGCTACATCCAGAGAAAGCATCATAGCCGATAAAAGTGACACCGTCGGGGATGACAATGCTCGTCAGGCTGTAACAATTGGAAAACGCATCACCGCCGATGGAAGAGAGCGAATCGGGCAGCACAACTTCTTCCAAAGAAATAGAACCCATAAAAGAACCATACAGAACCTGGATGCCGTCGGGAACAGTCACTTTTTTAACATGGCTTTCGTAATACCATCCTCTCATTCCCTCCACAAAGGCACCGGCTGCGATCCCATATGTTCCCTGTTTTACGGTATATTCCTCGGGCAGGTCGCCGTTGGTCGCGAGCAGCCAATCGTCCATATAGAGAGCGCCATCTTCCCAATTGTTCGGATCGTTATAGAATGCACAGCCCGAAAGATAAATGCTGCCATAAATCATCGCTTTCGGGTTGCGAGGCAAACGAATTTCCGTCAGATCTTCAAAAGTCAAAGCTTCGCTGAAATAGATCATCTGGACAGAATCCGGAAAATAGAGGCTATCGATACGATTGGAAATTTCGGGCTCCAGATCAAACCATTGAACAATGCGGACGGGCAGCCCGTTATACGTTGATGGAATAACGACATTCTCCTCGGAGACCATCAGCCCGGTACACTTATAACAATCTTCAAAGTCTTCGCCAAATAATTCTTCGAAATCGGCGCTCGTTTCCGCGGTAAGCAGTTCAAACTCCAAGCCCTCCGTCGCAATAGCATCATGGCAGCGCGAACAAACCCCGTTCACATAATCGTGTCCGAGGGGATCGATCTCCACAGTCTTGCGGCTGAGTTCTTCTTCGCACGCGGTACAATAGACGACTTCCTCATACGAGCCGCTCTCCGTGCAGGTCGCAGCCACTTCGTTTTCCCTGACCGTTTCGCCCGGCGTATGACCGAGGGCAGCGACTTCCACAGTCTTGCAGCTCAATTCTTCTTCGCATATAGCGCAATAGACGACTTCCTCATACGAGCCGCCCGCCGTGCAGGTCGCAGCCACCTCATTTTCTTTGACCGCCTCGCCCGGCGTATGCCCGAGGGCGGCGATCTCCTCCAACTCCTTTTCGCCGCAAGCACAGACCCGCTCACGCAGGCCTTCTTGGGTGCAGGTAGGCTCGGTGACGACCTCCCACTCACCAAAATTGTGCGTATGTACGTCGGGCTCCTCGGGCTCCTCGGGCTCCTCGGGCTTTCCCGGGTCGTCGGGTCCGGGGGTGACGATAGGATCGTCGCCGGGGCCGAGCGTTTCTTCGTTGCAGGCGGCAAACGTCATCAGTCCAAAGACCGCAAAGGCAGCCGCAAGCAGCAAAATGCCAAGCTTTTTCATAAGTTCCCTCCATAAAATTTCTTTGCAGGGCGTAAAAAAGCGCGTCTCCGAACGGAGACACGCCCTGCATTTAAGGTATCTCCGTTTGTCGCCCAACAATTTCCAAAACACACGGAAAAGAGATACGAAATGCCGCTTCGTACCATGTGTTTTGACGTTTAATTGTTGGGCTATTCCACTATATCACATTTGCCCTCAAAAATCAAGCATACAATTTGACTTTTGCAAAAATCATTGTAACCGAAGGGGGCGCCCCGCCGCCTCGGCTTTGCCGCCGCCTCACCCGCCCCGACTACCGCAGCTGCCGTCTTTTTCCACGCCGTCCTTTTTCAGACTACGATCTTGATGACGCAGTCCTTTCCGCCGCGCAGGAAGCTCTCCACGATGACGACCTCCACGGGCCTCCCGAAGTAAATGCTCCAAGTCGCCATCTCGTGCCCGCAGGTGCAGTTGCAGAGCGCGCCCGCATCCTTTGCGAGCTTATCCGCCATCGGGCAGGAACACTTAGTCTTTCCGAGGCGCAAAAGTATGCCGTCCTCGGCCTCCGAGACATCTACGGACATATACGCTTTCAGGAATGCGGCGTGATCGGCGCGGGTCTTGCAGCCGGACGCTTCACGGCGGAGCCCTTCAAAGTATGCCGATAAATTCTGGCGGGCGGCACACTTTTCCCCGCATGACCGCAGCAGCTTGACGACATCGGGCGAGGGCTCCTTCGCCGCCGCCAAAAAATCGTTGAGCCAAACTTCGCAATGTTCCATAACTTCCTCCCCTTGCGGCCGAGCCATTCTTTGACCGCTTTCTTTATGATAATACCAATTATAGCACCGACCGTCTCAAAAGACAACCCCGTGAGGCTCCCGCGCATTTAGAAGCGCAAAATAAGAGGGCGGCACGCAAGAGGGCACCGCCGATCGAAATGCACGCTCATCCCGAAGAGCCCGCGGGCAAAAAAAGCCCGCCTTCGAAGGCGGGCGTTCATGTTATCATGCTTACTTGGCAGGGATGAGACTGACGAGATTTTCATACGTCCCGGGGAAGAAGATGAAAATGATGCAGAGGGCGAGCAGCGCCGCAAAGGCCAAGAACAAAAGGAAATTGCGCTTGACCATCGCCTCCAACCCCACGATGGCGACGATGACAAAGCCCCCGTAAAACCAAATACCCTTAAAGACGGAATACAGCCAGTCGACATTGCTCAAAAACGGCCACTGCGCGTCGATGAGCAGCAATGCGAACACGACCACATAGACAACGGCGAGCACTTCGCCGATGACATCGAACACGCCCGAGAGCGAGTTTTTCCAATCTTTTTTACCCATAGATACACCTCCTTGCCGCGGCGGCATTTTCTCCCGCCCGACGCCCCTATTATACCCGCCGAGCGGCGCGCCGTCAAGAGCTTCACGCAATTTTCATTTGATGTTCTGCCCTTAACGAGGCAACCAGGCGACCCGATCCTTTCCGCCCTCCTTCTCACCCGCTCCTGCTCGCCGGCTGTTCCGCCCGCCCCTCCCTTCTCACCCGCTCCACCCTCGCCGGCTGTTCCGCCCGCCCCTCCCTTCCTACCCGCTCCCCCTCTTCTGCCGATCCTCCCTTCTTACCCGCCCCAACTTGTCCACCCGCTCCTCCTCTCTCGCTCTTCGGCGTTAACCCCCCTCCCTTTTCGCTCGCCCCCGCCGTCTCCTTCGCTGCATCAAGGGTGCACAGAGCCCCTCACGGAGCAGCAAACGAGCCGAGCAAGGACATTCCTTGCTCGGCTCCGAAACTGTTTTATGAGATTTTCCGCGGCGATCTTGCGTCCGTTGACGTCCGCACGGACTATACCGGGCAGAAGGGTTACAGGCGTTCTTTAACTGCGAGGGCGAAAGAGGCTCCTGTAACGCACCCCGCCAAAAAAAAGAGCGCCGCAAAGGCGCTCAATTTTTTGGTGGAGCTAAGGGGATTCGAACCCCTGACCTTTTGAATGCCATTCAAACGCGCTACCAACTGCGCTATAACCCCATTGGTAGCCCTATTATACAGGAACAGCGCGGCAAAAGGCAAGCGATTTTGCGTACCGCTTTGAGAAAAATCACGTTTTCCCCGAAATTTCTTGCCGCCGCGCTGCAATCGTCCCGTCTCGCCGGCACGGCAGAACGAGCCTCGCCCCTCAAAGACCGCCCACGCGCCACGGCATAGCAAAAGCATACGTCGCTCTCTTATCAACGCCCCGCTCCCACATCAACGCCAAGAAAAGCTCCCCCGCTCTTGACATCTGCACCCCAATGAATTATAATGAAAGAGCAAAGTCTTATCATGGTGGAGGATTTGTGGAATGAAAAAAAGGCTATCGGCAATAGTTATAAGTTTTATAACAGGGGTTTTTGGAATATTTACGTTTTCAGCGTGTAGCAGTTTTTGGGATACGGAATTTAATCGACTTTATGATGGAATGTGGTATCGTATATGCTATCAAAAAGATGACGGCGACGCATATTTGGCAAGCACTTACTTTAAGGATAACGATTCCGGGGTAAGAGACGTCCATTATATTGTTTGGAGTGTGGAGGGTACGCCCGTGAAAGTTTTGGGGTATGTTCCTATCGCAAATTCCTATGTGGATCCCATCGTTTACGATAGGAACCATCCGAGGGTAAATAATGTCTATTGCCCCGGGTCCATTGAACGATGTGAGGATGGGTACTTCAGAACTTATTATGCTGACGATACGGAGGTACCCTTTCATATTTTTTATTGCGGTGCGGTCATCGATCTGAGCGAGGCAGGATATGGTTCGGCAATTGTTTATTACGTCCCGTCTGCACAGTTAGAAGAGTACTGCGCTCTTTGGCAAGAAAATCGAGAAGGAGCAATTTGTGCGGCGAACATAGAGTATCTATTGAATGCAGAGGGAATGGAAGAGTACTATTATATCGATTATGTAGCGGAAGGCGGAACGATTGAAAATATTCCGCCCGAGCCGACGCGGGAAGGCTATGAATTTATGGGCTGGTTTTCAGACGAAACCGGAACGGAAGAATACGATTTTAACCAACCGATAAATACAGAAGGACAGGAAAGTTTGAAACTCTTTGCCAAGTGGCAGAAAAAAATAATATATTTAAGACCAGCTATGAAAAGTCAAGCGAAAGAGAGTGAAAATTATTCGGGAAGGAGCGAAAATGGAAGCGCAAAAGCATTTCGGGCGAGGCTTGCATGACGCGGAAGTCTTGAAGATCAATGAAGTACAGCTTGCGTATAATTATCGCGAAAAAGATCCGCGTCGAAATTATTTGGAAATCGAGCTGAACGCCGCTCAAGCGTTATTTGATCAAGAAGTTAAGGCGGTGCGTCTGTATAATTATAAAATTATAGAGGGCGATCTTAACTTGATCGGAGCTTGGTGGCTAAGCGATCAAATCGACGTGCAAGGAGCGTTTTTTATCGTGAAAATGCAGTTTCGCACACAGGATGCAGTACGCAGCTTAACGATAAAGTGTTCGGAGCATGAATTGATACGACCGTCCGTACAAGCACGAATATGAAATATCACTGCGCGGCAGGCGATAAACGACGAACGGGAGGAAACATCTTTCCTATATCCCATATCGCCATGAAGACGGCCACTGAGGACGCGCCAAACCCTCAAAGGCCGCCACGCGGCACGGCATAGCAAAAGCATACGTCGCTCTCTTATCAACGCCCCGCTCCCACATCAAAGCCAAGAAAAGCTCCCCCGCTCTTGACATCTGCACCCCAATGAATTATAATGAAAGAACAAAGCCGTTTTGAAAATATAGTTGATCCCGCCGGGAGGAACTTATGGGAAGACAGATCGGGTTTTATCAATTACAAGAGGACGCGATCCCCCGCAATGCGGATATACCGTTTCGGGATCATCTCTAATCGGCAGCTCGCAGCTTTTATAAAATCGGAGGAATAATATGGAACATTCGATTATGATAGATTATAATATAATTTGTATCGGCCAGCGCGAAAGTACGATTTTTTGCCCCAAATTTCAGACTGTCAACAAGCTCTATCCGGAATTTCCTTCTCTTGAATATATTCGCGGAGTAAAATATCGATATACTTTCGACTATGACGAACAAATAGATCTGACGGAAGACAGCTATACCTATTTTTACTGCAAGCGGGAAACCGAGCGCGCGTTTATTAAAAATTCGGCGCACTACTATTTGCAGAAGTCGCCCATCAATAAGATCATGGTTTTATTCCGCCTGCAATTAGACCAAAAAGAGCGGATCGCGGGTGAAATTACTTTGAAACAGTTTATTAAAAGGTTGGACGGCGGAAAATTAAGGCCCAATTATGCCTACCTGATCACTGAATGACCGGCCTTTGTGATCTCCTTTTATCGGCCAAACGATCGAGCTTTCCTATCGCCAAAGTGCGTATGAGAATGAACTGCTTCCGATATGCGCTTCGCGGGAATTACGCTTCGCTCTCCCCCGCCCTGAAATGCCGCTCGTGCCGCCGCAAGCGGCGGGGCGAACTGAGGCAGTTCGTTCCGTCAGGCGCGCAAAATGAAAGCGGGAGGCCTTTGCCTCCCGTCTCCATTTTGGTGGACCTGCGCAGAATTGAACTGCGGTCTTACAAGGTTCCTCCGCGGATACTACACGCTTAGTCGGCGATCGGTCTCGCCCGAGGAAAGTTCACCGACGACCTTTCCTTGGGCATGCTTCCGAAGATCGCCCTGCGGCAGGGGAAGTCAGCCGCCGCAGAGAGTTCCCCACTTGATTGACGCCTCGTTTTGAGCCGTGGGCAGCCCAAAGGAGACGGAGCCTAAAAAGTTAGGCCGCAAGCGCTACGCGGCGAGTTGCACGAGCAGCGACAGATCTTCTGCTTTTCTTATCAGCATTTAATAAATTCCCGTTTTTACGGAGCCGAGCCTCCGACGTGCATCCGACAGATTCCGCTTGCAATCGAATCCAATACAGGCCCGCAAGAGATCTGTTCCAATATTTTATACCACTTGATGCCAAAAGTCAAACATTTCCCGCAGGTCTTGTCATGAAAAGCAGAGCTTTAGAGAAGAATTTTTACAAAGGACTTGACAATCACCCTGCGGCGTGATAAGATAAAAGAAAAAGGAGAAAACCGATGTTTTGCAGCAACTGCGGAAAAGAGATCCCCGACGGCAGCACAAAATGCCCGGACTGCGGGCAGGAAGTCAAACATGAACAGCCCCGAACAAACAAGAAAGAAGCGATTTCTTTTTTGGAGAAAATGCACCCCTGCACGCTGACGGCACTTGTGCTCTCGGCACTCTCCGTCATCTTCTTTATCTTTGAGATCGTCTTTATGGCAAAAAATCCGCTCTTTGCGAGCGTACGCACCCTGCTCATCTATCTCGGCATAGGCGGTATTCTTTTAAGCCTCATCGGATACGGCAAGGGCGAAAAGAAAGCCATCGACAAACTGCTCTGCCTCATCAATATCGGCTGCGCCCTGCTCGCCATTCTGATCGCGATCGTCTCCTACATCGTCTTGATGGCGAACGTCTGAAAAATCGAAACGCTTCCCGTCCCGCACAGGGGCGGGTTTTTTGCGCCTCTCACGCAATATACTTTAATACAATGTCAGACATAGTATTATATTTTAGACTGATTATGTCAGACATAGTATATATTATGTCACGCATACTACTATGCAAACAAGCAAAAATCGCGTTTATAACAGAAAAAGCCGCTCTCCCCCACGGAAAGAGCGGCTTTTATTCAAAAAATCTCCCGATCAGTTCAAAACGACGTCCTTCAAGCTCTCATACTTCTCCAAAGCGGCCCGTTTGATCTCATTATAGTTCAGGCGGCGCTCAAACGCCTCATCCGAGAGCTTTTTCGCAAGGAATATGATATTTGAAGAGTATTTCAGGTGTTTGATCTCGCTGAGGAACTTGCCGCTCTGACGCGTGCCGAAGAAATCTCCGCTCCCGCGCAGTTCAAGGTCCTTTTCGGCGAGTTTGAACCCGTCCGACGTCCCCTTCAGGATACGCAGGCGCTCGACCGCCGTCTCGCTCTCCGAGCCGGCAAGCAGAAAACACCAGCTCTTATCGCTCCCCCGCCCCACGCGGCCGCGGAGCTGATGCAGCTGCGAGAGCCCGAAGCGCTCGGCGTTCATGATCGCCATGATGGTGGCGTTGGGCACGTCGACACCCACCTCGATGACCGTCGTAGAGACGAGGCAGTCATATTCTCCCCGCTTGAAGGCGTTCATCACCGCCGTCTTGTCCTTATCTTTCATCCTGCCGTGGAGGAGGGCAAACCGCACGTCCGGCATACGCGCGCGAAGCTCCTCGAAGAGTTCGGTAACGGAGGTCACCTGCCCCTCGTCGTCCTCGATCTTGGCGCAGACGAAGTACGCCTGTTTGCCGCGCTTTACCTCCTGCCGCACATATTCGAGCATATCGTTGTACTTGCGCAGGGGAACGATCACCGTTGTGACCTCCTGCCGTTCCTTGGGCTTATCGGGGATGGTCGTGATATCGAGGTCGCCGTAAAAGATGAGCGAAAGCGTGCGCGGGATGGGCGTTGCCGACATGACGAGCACATCGGGGCTCACCCCCTT
>CALVTT010000028.1 GCA_944363045.1 uncultured Clostridia bacterium
TTGTCGACGGTCAGCGTATCCGCCGCCGCGAGCTGCTGTGCCGTGCGCGTCTCGCTGCCGTCGGCATAGCCCTCCTTGGTGAAGGTGATGGTCACGCCGACGAAGGTCGTGACGTCCGTGAAAGTGTAGACGCCCTCTCCGTTCGTCGTGGCGGTGCGCGTTTCGCCGTCCGCATAGGTCAGAGTGACCGTGACGCCCTCGATCGGAGCTTTATCCTGATCGGTAACCGTCCCCGTAACGGTGACAAGTTTTTCGGAAAGCTGCTTGGTGCTGTTCCAGCTGTTGCCCGCGCCGATGTCCGACTTATTTACGACATCCTGCGCCGCGACATAGCCCTGTTTGCAGTAACTGACGGTGAGGGAATCGCCTGCGAACGCGACGCTCATCTGCCACTTGCCTTCGCCGTCCGTCGTGGCGGTCTGTTCGCCGACCTGCACGCTGACCCCCGCAACGGGAGCGCCCTCCCCATCGGTGACCGTGCCGCCGAGCGCGACGACGAGGTCGTTGTGGGGCGCTTCATACAGGCGGTTGTCCGCCCCGACGCGCACATAGTCAGTCGGGACCTCAGGCGCGACGAATGCGATGCCGTTCGTTCCGATCATGTCGTCCCTGCCCCAGCCGTCCCAGACGCCCTGGCCGTTGCTCTGCCCGAGGGAGATGCCGAAGGGATCGAGCGCGCCGATGCCGAGCGTTTCATAGGGGATGAGCAGTCTTGCCGTGTACCCCCCTCCCTCGATCGCATTGACCGTCCACTCGATGCCTTCCGTCGTGAAGCTGCCGCCGTTGTTTTCCACCCCGACGGTGCCGTCCGCCTTGAGCGAATAGAATACGTCGGTAGCGCCGCGTGCGCCTTCGCTCTCCTTGGTGTCGATGAACAGTTCGATCCAGCCGTTGAAGGTCTTTTCACCCTCGAAGCGGAATTCGACGCCCTCGAGCGTACGGGAAATATAGCCGAAATTGTTGGCAAGGAGATTCACCACGCCGAACGCGCCCGTCTCCGCTGCGGGAAGGCTCAGGTTGACGTCGCCGAGCGCCGTCGTTCCATCCGCCTCCAGCTCGCCCTGCGTGATGATGAGTTTACTGTCATCATACCCCTGCCCGGAGACGGTGAGCGTGATGTCGCCCACGCTCGCGGGAACGCCTTCGAGCGAGAACGAGCCGTCCTGTCCGGACTGCGCGGACAGCGTCATGCCGTCCACCGAGACCGTCGCGCCCGAAACGACGCCGTTCAAAATGTTCTTGACGGTACCCGTGAGCGTGGTCGTCTCCAGCCCTTCGAGCGCGGTGAGCGTGACGTCCTTCATGACCACGCCGCCGTCCGCCGCACGCAGTTCCTCCCGCGTGCAGGTAAAAATGCCGTCGAGATAGCCATCTTTCTCCGCCATAACGGTGTAGGTGCGTTCGGGGTCGAGGTCGGCAAGAACGTAGTAGCCCGCCGCGTCCGTGCGCGCCGTTTTGACCACTTCGTCCGACTGCGCCGTGACCGTGACGCCCTCGATGGGCGTTCCGTCGGTATCCTTGACGGTCCCCGCAAGGTCGGCGGGCGCCTTCACCTGTTCATCGCGCGAGACGAGCGCATCGTCTTTGTCGAGCAGGATATACTGATCGGGCACCTGCGGATTGACGGCAGCCCCCTTGTACGTCCAGCCGTACCAGTTCCAGGGGCCCTCCAAAGAGCCCGTCGCCGCGTCCTCCGTGCGCACCTTGTCCACCTGCCCGAAGGCGATGCCGATGGTGTCGTCCTTTTCGATCATGATCTGCGCGTACGGGATCATGACCTCCACGGAGTAGCCCGTATCCGTCGCCTTATCGCCGTCGTTGAGGATGCCGCTTACGGCAACTTCATAATCGATGAGCCCGTTCCAGCTCCCCCACTGGCCGCCGGCACCCTGCATGATGCGCGTCTTGCCGTGGATCCCGAGGTTGATCTGATAGTCGTCGCTCTGCGGCGTACGGCCGCCATCCGCGAGCGTATCGAGATAGAGTTCGATGCTGTCGCCGTGCGTGACGGCGTCGTCGTTGGTCACACCCTGCGTTAAAAGCACGCTATCCGAAACTTCGAAGAAGAAGAACAGGGCACTCTCGCCGCGATACACCCTTACGGATACCGCATCCTTCCCGCCCGCCGTATTGCCGTAGGTCGTGAGCGTCGTTGCTCCCTTCCACTGCTCGTCGTTCCCCAACCCGTCGATCGTGAGTTCGGGGTTCTCGTAGTTGCCGTCGAAATCGAAGTTCTCCCCACCCGGCTGCTTGTTCTGCGTCCAGTCGGTATAGGTATCCCCGCCGCCCTGTCCTTCGCCGCCCTGCTGCTCGGGCTGCGGCGCACACGCCGCAGCCGCAAACACGGCGGAGAGGGAAAGTACTGCCGCAAGCGTCAACTTTACTTTTTTCATTCTTTTTCTCCTTATCATTTTTTCGATCAGCCCTTTACGCCGCTGATCGCCAAAGATTCAATAAAGAACTTCTGGCAGGACAGATAAATGACGAACATGGGAATGCTCGAAAGCACCGCACCTGCCAGCGCCATAGGAAGATACTGCCTGTTCATGGAGGGATTCAGGCTCCCGAGGAGCGCCTGAAGGGTCATCTTGTCAGGCGTGATCAAGTAGATGGATGGAGCGAAGTAGTCGTTCCAGATCCCGATGAACCAAAAGATCACCTGTGCCGCGATCGCCGTTTTGACGAGCGGGAACATGACGCGGATAAAGCAGGTGAAATGCCCCGCGCCGTCCATGCGCGCCGCTTCCAGTATGGCATTCGGCACCCCGCGCATATACTGCACTAGGAAGAACAACATGGATACATTGCCGAAAAATCCGGGCAGGATGAGCGGCCAAAGCGTATCAAACATGTTGATCGCCTGAAACACGCGGAACTGCGGCAGCATGAGCGCCGCATATGGCACCATCATGCCGCTCATTAGAAAGAGCAGCCAGAACGTCTTGTGCTGCAGTTTGAGTTTGGCGAAGCTGAACGCTGCCAGCGCCGAGACAAACGTTCCGATCACGATGACGCTCACCTCCACCAGGATAGTGTTGAAGAACGCATCGACAATAGGGAAGTTGGCGCTCGCGAACAGCTCGGCATAGTTGGACGTCACCCACTCTTTCGGGAAAAAGCTGAAGTCCAGTGCGTTGGCATCGAGAGGCGTCTTGAAGGAGCTGAGCAGCATCCACAGGAACGGAAACACGATGAGAACGGAGCCGAACACGAGGAGCGCATAGATGAGGACGCGCACCACGATCTTTGCAGCCTTCTGCCACCAAGAAAGCACACTGTTTTTCAGAATAACTTGTTGCATGGAATTACTCCTCATAGACCCATTTATTCGAAAGTTTGAACTGAATGAGTGTGATAATCATGATGAGAACGGCAAGCAGAACGGACGCCGCCGAAGCGAGCCCCTGGTTGTTGTTGCCCTGGATCCCCTGCTGCCAAATGAAGTACACGATGGTCGTTGCTCCTGAGTTGCCCGCCGCAAAGACCTGCGCATCCGCATACGACTGGAGCCCGCCGATCACGCCCGTGATGAGCAGATAGAAGGTAACGGGCGACGTGAGCGGGAGCGTGATCGAGAAGAACTGACGCAGTTTGCCCGCGCCGTCCAGCGAGGACGCCTCGTACAGATCCTTCGGCACGTTCAGCATTCCCGCAAGGTACAAGATCATCGCACCTCCCATCGCATTGATGGAGTTCTTGAAGATGATCGCCACCTTGATGGTCACATCCCCGTCCAGCCATACGGTATCGATCCCGAGGATGGTATTGAGAATGCCGTTGCTGCGGAAGATGTAGTTCCAGACGATGTTCATCGCAACCGCGCTCGATACGGCGGGAACATAGTATAGCACCTGGAAGAACTTCGAACCTTTGATCTCCCCCAGCCGCAAAAGCCCCGCCAGGATGAGCCCCAGGATCATGCTGAACGGCACGCTCAGCAGCAGTACGAAGGTATTGACGATCGCCTTGCGGAAGAGCGGCGCGCGCGTGGGTGACGTGAATAGGTCGATATAGTTTTCAAACTGCACGAACTCCGAGATGTCGGAGAGCGCATTGTAGTGCTGAAAACTGTAGACGACGGTGAAAATGACGGAGAGCGCCGTGAAGATCAGAAAGCCGATGACAGGCGGAAGGATGAAGAGAAAGGCGATCCACCTCTCCTTCCGCTCCTGGATGCTCACTTTTTTCTTTTTGGGCGCTGGCGGCGCGAGAGGCGCCGCCGCCTGCATCTCGTTGACCTGCATCGCGCACCTCCTCATCCGAGATTGGCACGCATTTCGTCAAGCACATCCTGGAAATCGGGCGCATATGCCGTGCAGATCTGCTCCGCAGTCTTGTTCCCCGTCCAGAGCCCCTGCTCGTCGATATAGGTGAGGAAGTCGTTGTACCAGCCCGAGGAATAGGTATAATAGCGCGGTCTTACTTTTCCGCCGATCTTGTCCGTCTCCGACGTGCCGTTGATGGTATCCACCCAGACGGAGCGGTCTGCGGGGTCCTTCCCTTCGAGCAGCCCCTTCGTGTCGTTGACATATTCATCCGTCGCCATCGATACGATATTGGGGACCTGCTGCCCGAGTTCATAAAACTTCCTCTGCGCGTCCTCGTTCATGCACAGATACTTGGCAAGGCGCATCGCAGCCGCCGTCTGAAGGCTGTTCGCCTTCGCGCTCACGCAATATCCCATCGAGCCCACCCATGCGGTACTCATCGCATCGGGGTTTTCCCCGTTGTAGGGAACGGGCAGGATGTTCGACTCGAACGCAATGTTGTAACCCCAGAACTGCGCGCAGTCCCACGGGCCCATGAAGCTGAAGATGCAGCCCGAATTCAGGAACCTTGTGAATCCGTCCACTTCCGACTGAAGCGCAGCGGGCACCATGACGTGATCTTTGAGCGTGAGGTCCGCAATGAACTGGAGCGCTTCGATAAAGTTCGGATCGGTGATGCGCTGTTCGCTCGCGTCGTCGGTGAAGAAGTTGGCGTTGTTGGAATACACCGCCGTCTCGATCTCGTAGTGCGAGATGCCGTACACGTCGTCGTCGGGCGTGCCGTCGCCGTTTTCATCCGTCACGAGGGAGCGCAGCAGCGTGCGGAACTCCGACCACGTCATGGGATCTTCGGGATTGAGATAAGTCGCGTAGATCTCCTCGGCGTCCAGACCGTGTTCTTCGATCTTCGCATCGAGCAGCGTCTTGTTGTAGACGAGCGTGAAGGGCCCCAGGTCTTTGGGCAGGCCGTAGAGCGCCGCGCCCTCGCTCTTGCCGAGCGCCGCGGTATCGGGATTGTAATAGTATTCGTCGACCGCCTCGGCCAGAGTTCGGAGAGTTCGTCCTCCGTGACGTAGGCGGAGATGTCCTTCAAGGATCCCGCCGAGACCCATTCCAGGAAATCGTAGTCCGGCATATAGAACAGTGTCGGAAGATTTCTCGCGGATGCGCGCAGCGTCGTCATATAGTTGGCAGAACTGATGCCGCGGTAGGAAACGGTGATGTTCTCGTTCCCCTCCTCCGCCATGAACTGGTTGCAGAGTGTCTGATAGTTCTCCTGCTCGGCAAGATCCCCCCATCCCCAGAAGGTGATGGTGACTTCCTCTTCGATCGGCTCTCCGGGATCGATGACGACATCGCCACCGGGGTTTCCCGTGCATGCCGTTAGCCCCGCTGCCGCCATGATCAACGCAACAGCAACCGCACACCAACGCTTTTTCATTTTTTCCTCCTTACGCGGTTTGACCGCTTTTTTTATTTTTCTCCCATACGGACGGAGTTTCCCCCTTCCGCCTGTTCGACAATATTATAAATTCACACTTTCTGTACGTCAATAACAAAATCGAAAATTGCAAAATTCCCTGTTTTTGTCATATGAAAGCTGAAATAATCTCCGATTATTTTCTCGTCTCCTCTTGAAAATCGGGTGCATTTATGCTACAATACGACCTGTAAGGAGGTGAAACCATGTCCATTCGAGATTTTCATCTGCAGATCACGGACGAGGATGAACTGCAGGACATCGTGCAGGCGCTCAACGCGTCGATAAGGCGCAAGATCATGGTGATGCTGAATACGTCGTCCTATTCCATCGCCGAGATCGCAAAAAGGCTCAATCTGCCCATCTCCACCGTCTCCTTCCACATCAACATCCTCCGCAACGCAGGCTTCGTTACGGTGACCGTCAAGCGGAATACCCGCGGCAACGCAAAACTCATCTCCAGGCAGATCGATCACTTCGCGCTCGACTTCAACGCCGGGAACAGCGAGCCGGAGAATAAGACCTTCTCCATGGAGATCCCCATCGGCAGCTTTTCGGACGCCCGTGCGGAGGCAAGCTGCGGCATGGCGGACGTCAACGACATCATCATTGCGGACGATCTGCCGGGCGCGTTCTTTTCTCCGCAGCGCTTCTCCGCGCAGATCATCTGGCTGAGCAAGGGATACCTCGAATATCGCATCCCCAATTATATGCTGCACGACAAACAGATCAATTCGGTCAAATTGAGTATGGAGATCTGCAGCGAGGCGCCGAACTATAAAAATGACTGGGAAAGCGACATCACCTTCTGGATCAACGGGACGGAGATCGCTACCTGGGTATCGCCCGGCGATTTCGGCGGCAGGCGGGGCAGGCTCAACCCTACATGGTGGTCTGATTACTCCACACAGTACGGCGTGATCAAATCTCTGCTCATCACACAAAACTGCGTCTATCTGGACGAGACGCCCGTCAGCACTCAGACCGTGAAAAAGCTCAGGCTTCAGGAGGGAGACTATTTCACTTTCCGCATCGGCATCAAGCCGGACGCCAAACATCAAGGCGGTCTCAACCTATTCGGCGAACGGTTCGGAGACTATGCCCAGGGACTCGTCTATTCCGTTGATTATAAATAACAACATCTGTTCTGTTCATCCGCATTATACCCGAACTTCAAACCGCCCGCAAGTAGTTTTATAAAAATTGCAAAATTTCCTGTTTTTGTTATATGAAACTTGTTGAAATATCTTTGCACAACGGGGCAGAAAAACCGCTTCATAACGAGGCTCCGTTTGTAATGACTTTCCTTCCTTTGTTGAAAAATAATCTCTGTGGAAACAAAACAAAGAAAAATCGCCGCGTCATACTTGCGTGGAACAGTTCAAGACAGCAAAAGAGCCGAGCAAGGATTTCCTTACTCGGCTCTTAAAGACTTATGACAGGTGTCTTCCCCATTGATCTTGCAGCCGTTGGATCATGCCTGAACTTGTTCCGAAAACGCCCCCTATGCCGTTGAACGGCATAGGGGGCGCATATCATGGTTTTCAAATATGTTACAACGGGATATAGAATACGGATGCGGAGATCGTCATCATGCTAAAGACCACGCAGCAAGCGATCGCGCCCGCAGCGAACAGCCGCCCGCATTCTGAAACATCACAGCGGATAACGCTTCTCGATGTCAAAATCGATGCCGTGCTCGGCGGCGCGCTCCCACAGCCGCACGAGCTCCAGGCACTCGGTATAGGCGGTCTGCTCGCCGTAAAGAAAGCTGTCCTCCCCCGCATTACGGGCATCTTTCAGCTCCTCGAGATAATACAGCAGCAGCTCTTTGAGCATGATAAGTACTTCCTCTGCCGTCAGCAGCCCCGGCCGCTCCGCCGTGCTTTCCCCTGTTTTCGTCATGATACGCCCTCTTTCGTGCTTTTTTGACAGAGTATATCACATTTCACGGCGCGGTTTTACTCGATTTTGGGCGAATTTTGTCTGATTTTGTCGAATTGGAAATATTTTCCGAGGCAAAAAAATTCCCGAAGCGTTTTCGGGAATTTCTTCATTTCGGGGCTATTTTGCTCAGACAGCCTCCTTTCGCTTATTACAGCTCTTCCGCCTCTTTCAGCCAGAGGGCGGCGGAGGCATCGGAGGGCATGCGCCAATCGCCGCGGGGCGAGAGGGAGACGGAGCCCACCTTGACGCCGTCGGGCACGCAGTTGCGCTTGAACTGCTGCGCAAAAAAGCGCTTATAGAAGTTGACGAGCCACTTCTTCAAGGTCTCTCTCTCGTATTTTCCCTCGAACGCCTGTTCGGCGAGCCAGAGCGTTTTGGTGGGCGAGAAGCCGCGCCGCACGAAGCAATAGAGGTAAAAATCGTGCAGCTCGTAGGGGCCGACGATGTCCTCCGTCTTCTGCGCGATGCCGCCCTCCTCGTCGGGCGGGAGCAGTTCGGGGGAAATTTCCGTATTGAGGATGCCGCGCAGGACGGCCTCCAATCTTCCGCCCGCGCGCCGCCCTTCGTAGTCGACGAGCGACTTTACGAGCGTCTTGGGCACCGAGCAGTTGACGGCGTACATACTCATGTGGTCGCCGTTGTAGGTGCACCAGCCGAGGGCGAGCTCGGAAAGATCGCCCGTGCCCACCACGATGCCGCCCGTATCGTTGGCGATGTCCATCAGAATGAGCGTACGCATGCGCGCCTGCGCGTTCTCGTAGGTGACGTTCCTGTCCTCGGGGTCGTGCTCGATGTCCTTGAAGTGGCGGTTAACGGCGGGACCTATATGCACGGTGCGGATGGTGACGCCCGTCGCCTGCATGAGGGAGAGCCCGCTCATGCGCGTCTTGTTGGTGGTGCCGAAGCCCGGCATGGTGACGGCGATGATGTCCTCGCGCGGCTTTCCCAAAAGGTCGAAGGCGCGCACAGTGACAAGCAATGCGAGCGCCGAATCGAGCCCGCCCGAGATGCCGATGACCGCCGTCTTGCTGTGCGTATGCTCGAGGCGGCGGGCAAGGGCACTGCTCTGCATGGAGAGAATGAGCCCGCAGCGGCGGTCGAGCTCCTTGCCTTCGGGCACGAAGGGGGTGGGATCGACCTTGCGCGTGAGCTTGCCTTCCGCGAGCGGGAAGGAGAAGGCGACTTTCATATAGCCCTCGCTGCTTGCTTCAAAGGTGTTCATGGCGCGGCGCTCGTGCTCCAAAAGCTCGACGTCGATCTCCCCCGTCGCCGAGCCGCCCAAGAAGGGCGCGCTCTCGCAAAGGATGCTGCCGTTTTCGGCGATCATGTCGTGCCCCGCGAAGATGAGGTCGGAGACGGACTCCCCCTCCCCCGCGTCGGCATAGACGTAGCCCGCAAGGCACTTGCCCGACTGCGCCTTGACGAGAAGGCGCCTGTATTCGAGCTTGCCCACCGCCTCGTTGCTCGCCGAGAGGTTGACGATGATGTTCGCCCCCGCCGCGGCGTGCCCTTCTGCGGGGGAGTGCGCCGCCCAGAGGTCCTCGCAGATCTCCGCCGCCACGGAAAAGGCAGGCATCTCTTGGTGATAAAGGACGATCTCCCGCCCGAAGGGAACGGAAAAGCCCGCGTAGTCGATGACAGAGACGCCCTCTTTTGCGGGCGTGAAGTTGCGCAGTTCGTAAAATTCGCGGTAGTTCGGGATATGGCTCTTGGGGATGAGCGCCAAAAGTTTGCCCTCTGCAAAAGCGGCGGCGCAGTTGAAAAGGTCTGCCCCCGCCGCGACGGGCACGCCCGCAAAGACGAGCATATGCTTGCCTTCGGAAGCGGATATAAGCTCCTTCAGCGCCTCCTCGGCGGCATTTATAAGCAGCTTCTGCCCGAAAAGATCGCCGCAGGTATAGCCTGTGACGCTGAGTTCGGGGAAGACGAGGAGCTCCACGCCCTCTTTTGCCGCCTCCGCCATGCCCTCCTTCATGCGCTCGGCGTTATAGGCGGGATCGCCCGGCAGGCACTTGGGCGAAAGAGCGCGCGCGCGCACAAATCCGTACTTCATACCCCGGGCTCCTCTTCACCCGAGACGGTCTCCACAGGGCTGCCCTTGGCGGCCGCACGGATCTTCATTTCGATCTCTTTGGCAAGCTCCTCGTTATCCTTTAAGAATTGGCGCATCTTCTCCTTGCCGTTGGCGATCTTATTGCCGTTATAGCTGTACCAGGCGCCACTCTTGCCCAGAACGTCGTACTGCACGCCGAGGTCGATGAGGCAGCCCTCCTGCGAGATGCCCTCGCCGTACATGATATCGAACTCCGCCTGACGGAAGGGAGGCGCGAGCTTGTTTTTGACGACTTTGGCGCGCGTGCGGTTGCCGGCGGCGCCCTCGGTATCCTTCAAAATGTCCGTCTTGCGCACGTCGATGCGGATGGAGGCGTAGAATTTGAGCGCCTTGCCGCCCGGGGTGACTTCGGGGTTGCCGAACATCACGCCCACCTTCTCGCGCAGCTGATTGATGAAGACGACGCACGTCTTGCTCTTGTTGACGATGGCGGTGAGCTTGCGCAGGGCTTGGCTCATGAGGCGGGCCTGCAGGCCGACGTGCGAATCGCCCATATCCCCCTCGATCTCCGCCTTAGGGGTGAGCGCCGCCACCGAGTCGACGACGATGATGTCCACCGCCGAGGAGCGCACGAGGTGATCGACGATGTCGAGCGCCTGTTCGCCCGTGTCGGGCTGGGAGACGTAGAGCTCGTCCAAATTGACGCCCAAAGCCTTGGCATAGACGGGGTCGAGGGCGTGCTCGGCGTCGATGAACGCCGCGATGCCGCCCAGCTTCTGCGCCTCCGCCACGGCGTGCAGGGCGACCGTCGTCTTGCCCGAAGATTCGGGGCCGTAGATCTCGATCATCCTGCCGCGCGGGAGCCCGCCGATGCCGAGGGCGAGATCCAGAGAGAGGCACCCCGTGGGGATGACCTCGATATCGGTATTGCCCGCCTCGTCGCCGAGCTTCATGATGGCGCCCTTGCCGTACGCCTTCTCGATCTGGGTGAGGACGGCGTCCAGCGCCTTGCGTTTTTCTTCGTTCATATGTGTTCTCCTTATGCAGGGTTTTTCCCGATTTGACGGCAGCCCGTGCGGGCTCAGCCGTTGACTTCCTTATAGGCGAGAAAGAGCGCTAAATTGGTCGCGCGCTTGGTGACGGCTTCCCTGTCCCCGTCGAGAAGAAAGCGGAAGACGCGCACCCTGTCCATCGTGCCGACGGCGATATAGCACAGCCCCACGGGCTTATCGGTGCCGTCCGCATCGGGGCCGGCGATGCCCGTCGTCGCCACGGCGAGGTCGCACTTGCCCCCTTTCAAAAGGCCCGCCGCCATCTCGTAGGCAGTCTCGTTGGAGACGGCGCCGAACTTTTTCAGCGTGTAGTCGGTGACGCCGAGGCGCGCCGTCTTCGCCTCGTTGCTGTAAGCGTTGATGCCCTCGAAAAAGACTTTGCTCGCCCCGGGGATCTCCACGATGGCATGGCCCACGCCGCCGCCCGTGAAGGACTCCGCCGTCGAGAGCTTCATGCGGTGCAGCTTTAAGACGGTAAAGAGGCGGTGGGCGACGCTCTCGTCCTCGTGCGAATAGACGTAGTCGTTGAGCTCGGTGGAGAGGATGCGCACCGCCTCGTCGACGGCGGTCTTGGGGGTGTCCTGGTCATAGACGAGCTCGATGCGCCCCGCGCCGAACTGCTCGGAAGTATGGATGACGACGCGGTCGCGGCTTATTTCCCGCGCGGAGGCGATGGCGGAGAAGACGCGCTCCGCAGGGGCAGCCACCGTACGCAGCACCATCTTGTAATAGGTGACGCCGCGCCGTCTGTCGATGGCGGGGACGGCTTGCTCTCTGACGAGTTCACACCCCCGAGAGGTGGCGGGAAGCACGCCGAAGAGCGTCTTTTCCGTCTCCAGCAGGCATTCGCCCGAAAAATTGAGCCCCGCAAGGCCGGAGACGGCATCCTTTGCAAAGGGCATGAGCACGCGGTCCGAAAGGAAGAAGACGCCGTCGCACTCCGAAGCGAGGCGGCCGAGCGTGACGGTGACGGCGTTTCTATCGGCATAAGAGAGCACGGCGACTTCGTCGAGCGGCACCCCGCCCGACAGGAAGGCATCCACCACCTCCCCGTAGTGCACGGAGGAGATGGGACTGTTCGTATTTCTCAGTACGATCGCCGCATATTTCATCTTTTGCCGCCCATGTCTCCTTTAATCGCTCTCTTTGAGCACTTGTTTGTTTTTGAGGATATAGTTGACGCCCGAAAGCACCGTGAAGAAGGTGCAGAGGAAGAAGAAGACAAGGCCGATGAGCGCCGCGATCTGCCCCGCCTTGCTGTCGAGGAAGCTCATGCTCGCAAGGAGCACGGCGATGGCAATATCCTGGCAGGTCGTCTTGATCTTGCCGAGCTTATCGGCGGCGATGACGAGCTTGCGCTCTGCCGCCACCATGCGGAAGCCGCTCACGATGAGCTCGCGCGCCAAAATGACGGCAACGCACACCCCCGCCGTGATGCGCATGGCGGTATCGGTGAAAAGCACGGCGTCTGCCTCGCCCCCGTTAAAGAGGAGGAAGGGCGCGGAAAAGACGGCGGGCTCGGTGAGGAGCAAAATAAAAGCCGTCGAAACGAGTACCTTATCGGCAATGGGGTCGAGGAACTTGCCGAGATTGGTAACGAGGCCGCGCGAGCGCGCGATGTGGCCGTCGATGGCGTCGGTGAGCGCCGCCAGCGCAAAGACGGCGGCGGCGATGAGGAAGTTATAGGGGATGACGGAAAGATAGAAGACGGCGACAAAGAGCGGGATCATGCAGATGCGCGCCAGCGTGATCTTGTTGGGTAAATTCATATCGTATCCTTCTTATGAAGAGAAAAGTTTCTTATTTTTGCCCTGCCGAGGAAAATTTATTCCGCATGGCCGAAGAGGTCGTACTCCTCCGCGCGGTCGATGAAAACGGAGTAAATTTTGCCCTCCTCCGCCCTTTCGGCGGTGAAGTAGACGGCGCCGTCGATGTCGGGGGCCTGAAAGTACGCCCTTCCCGTAAAGCAGGAGCGCTCCATATCGATGCCGTCGCAGAGGACGTTCAGCCTCTTTCCGACGAACGCCTCCATGTTGGCGCGGGCGATCTTTCCTTGGGCGGCGTAGAGCTCTTTCACCCGCCGCTGCTTGGTGGCGTGATGCACCTGCCCTTTGAGCTTGTAGGCGGGCGTGTTGGGCTCGCGCGAGTAGGCAAAGCAGCCGCAGTTCATGAACTTCGCCTCCCCGAGGAAGGCAAGCAGCGCCCTATGCTCCTCCTCCGTCTCGGTGGGAAAGCCCGCAATGAAGGTGGTGCGGAGGGCGATACCGGGGATCTCCGCCCGCAGGCGCGCAAAGAGTTTGAGATAGTCCGCCCTCGTGCCGCGGCGGCCCATCAGCTTTAAGACGCGGTCCTCCGAATGCTGGAGCGGGATGTCGAGATACTTCAAAATTTTCGGCTCGTCGCGAATGAGAGCGATGAGCTCCTCCCCGATCTTTTCGGGATAGCAGTAGAGAAGGCGGATATGGCGGATGTTGTCGAGCGCCGCAAGCGCCTTCAAGAGGGGCACGAGCTTGTTTTCGCCCCTGTCTTCGCCGTAGCGGGTAATGTCCTGCGCGACGAGGATGAGCTCCTCCGTCTCCCCCATCCCCCTCGCCTCCTCGACGAGCGCCTCCATGGGGTAGGAGAGGTACCTCCCGCGGATGGCGGGGATGAGGCAGTAGGTGCAGTGATTGGAGCAGCCCTCGGAAATTTTGAGGTACTTGTAGTGATCGGGCGTCGAAAGGACGCGCGGCAGAAGTTTCCCCTGTTCTGCGGGAAGACGGGTCGCCGTTCCCACGGCGCTCACCCGTTCGCCCGCATAGGCGCGTTCGAGGGCGGGGAAGAGCTCCTTTGCATCCGCCGTGCCGAGAAAGACGTCCGCCTCCGTCAGGGCAGGAAAGACTTCCTCCTCATACCCCTGCGGCAGGCACCCCGTGACGACGAGCTTTTCGAGCTTCCCCTCCTCTTTGAGGCGGCTGCCTTCGAGGACGGACAAAATGGCCTCCTCGCGCGCCGCCGTGAGGAACGCGCAGGTATTGACGATGAGCACCTGCGCCTTGTATAGATCGGTGGTGACGGGGCAGCCGTGGGAGGCGATCTCGCCTAAAAGCCGCTCGCCGTCCACGCGGTTCTTGTCGCAGCCGAGCGAAATGAGGGCAAAAGTTTTGTTGAGCTTGCGTGTTTCCATGAAATTTAATCGAGATCGCCGTACTTGCTCTCAAATTCTTCCTTGGTGAGCAGCACGGTGCGCGCCTTGGCCTTACCGTCGAAGGGCGAGATATAGCCCATCAGCTCCATCCATTCGATGATCTTGCCCGCGTGGTTGTAGCCCACGGCGCACTTGCGCTGGATGAGCGAGATGGAGGCGGAACCGAGCTTCACCACGATGGCGAGCGCCTTGATGTACTCGGGCCCCACCGTGCCGCCGTCGCCGCCGTCGTCATCGCCGTCGCCGCCGTCATCGGGCGAAGAGCGGTTGATGTAGTCGGAGACCTGCGGATCGAAGTAAGCCTCGTTGTTCTCCTTGATATTGGCGACGACCGCCGCCACTTCGGCAGAGCTCAAAAAGGCGCCCTGTACGCGCAGGCAGTTGAACATGCCGCCCGTCTTGTAGAGCATATCGCCGTTGCCGAGCAGCTTTTCCGCGCCCTGTTCGTCGAGGATGGTGCGCGAGTCCACTTCCTGAATGACGCGGAAGGCCATTCGCGTGGGCAGATTGCCCTTGATGACGCCCGTGATGACGTCGACGGAGGGGCGCTGGGTGGCGATAACGAGGTGGATGCCCGCCGCGCGCGCCTTCTGCGTCAGGCGCTGGATGCGTTCCTCGATGTCCTTCTTGGCGACGGACATGAGGTCGGCGAGCTCATCGACGACAATGACGATCTTCGGAAGTTTTTCCTCCTCGGGCTCGAGGTTGGCGTTGTACTCGTTGATGTTGCGCACCGCCGTGCCCGAGCGCGTCTTCTGCTCGAAGAGGCCGTAGCGGCGCTCCATCTCCTTGATCGCCCAATTGAGCGACATGATGGCCTTCTGCGTATCGGTGATGATCTCGTTGATCATCAGGTGCGGCAGGCCGTCATAGGGGGTAAACTCGATCTTCTTGGGATCGATGAGGATGATGCGGAGGTCCTCGGGCGAATACTTGCAGATAAGGCTGACGAGCATGGAGTTGAGGCACACGCTCTTGCCCGAGTTGGTGGCGCCCGCCACAAGGATGTGCGTCATCTTGACGATATCGCCGCAGACGGCGCGGCCCTCGACGTCCTTGCCGATGACGAACATCAGCTTGGAAGGATCGTCGTTGCGGTAATCGGGCGAGTCCATGATGGAGCGGATGCCCACCATGGCGCGGTGCTTATTGGGCACTTCGACGGAAATGGCGCCCACTTCGGAGTTGGAATACATATTGACGCCGTCGCGCGCATGGAGGCGCATGGCGATCTCCTCGTCGTGGCGGATGACAGAGCGCACCGAGATATTGCGCGGGATATCGATATCGTAGCGCGTGACTGCGGGGCCCGACGTCACCTTGACGATCTGGGCATCCACCCTGAAGCCCGCCAGCGTCTCCACGATCACGGAGGAATTGTATTTGATCTCCTCGGGGGAGACGCTCACGGCGTCATCATACGTCCGGAAAAGATCGTGCGGAGGGCGGCGGTAGCGCTTATAGACGTGTTTCTTGGGCTTGGGAGCGGGAGGTGCGGGCAGCACGGGAACGGGCTCCCGCACGCCGTCCTCGTCCCTTTGCGCGCCTGCGCCCCGTCCGCGCCCGAAGCCCTCCCCGCGCACGGCGGAGGGCACGTCGGGCAGCCCCGGCACATCGCTCTCGGGCAGCAGGTCGTCGTCAAAGAGATCATCGGCAGAGCTGCGCTCCGAACGCAGCCCGCGGGCGGCGCGGCTCTCCTCCCCGAATCCGGGACGGGCAGCCCCGGAAAGGCCGTCCTCGGGCGCGGGCTCGAAGGCCGTCCTGCGCTCGGGCTCGGCGGGCTCATCATTGCCGAGGCCCGTCCTGCGGCCCCGTTCTGACCCGAAACGGTCGCCCACATAGTCGACGCCGTCGTCTTTGAGCTGCACGCGGTCTGCGCCGCGGCTCGCCGAAAACAAACTGCGGAAGCCGCGCTCCGCTTTTTCGGGATCGTAGTCATCCTGCGCAGCGCGCGGAGCACCGCGGCCCCGCCCGGCATCGGAAGAGGTGCGCCCGGAAGCGTTCTCCTCCCCGCGGCGGGCATCCCTGCCGCGCGCAAGGCCGTCGTCTTCGGCGGAGGAGGCGGGCACTTCGGGCGTATCAAAGGGATCGCCGCCCGCTTTCACGCCCTCCCCTGCCGCAAGGAAGCCGTCCGATCTGACGGGCTCCGGCTCGGGTCCCCGCGCGGCGCGGCGGAAGCCGCTGTCGGCGGGCGCGGAGGGTGCGGAGGGTGCGGAAGGAGTAGAGGGCTCGGTCACGATGTCGTCCACGTTGGGCGCCGAGGAGAACTCCGTATCGTCCACGTCATTGGCGTAAGCATCGCGCCCGATCTCTTCGGGCGGCGTCTCGGGCGCCTTGTAGGCGGGTACGCGGGGATAGTTGAGGTCTTCCGCACGGAAGGTATAGGGCTGTCCGCCGCGGCGCTCGGGGCGCTGCTCCACGATCTTGCGCGGCAGCTGCGTGCGGGCATTATTTTCCGTCTGCTCTGAGAAGGCGTCGCGATAGCTCGAGGGCGCGGGCGTGCCGCCCGGCACATCGCCGCTCCTGCCGGTGCTTCCCGAGCCTTCCATATCGCTGCGGCCGAAATCGGGGCGCAGGAAGCCGTCGTCTTTGCCGCCGCCATAGCCGCTCCTGCCCGCATCGGCACGGCGCTCGGAACGGGGGATATCCTGATGGCTGGTAAATTTAGGGATCTCGCGCTCCCCGCCCGGCGTCCGCCTGTCGCGTTCGCTGCGCTCTGTCGACCGCTCGTAGGTGGCGGGAATGGTATAGTCGGGCTTGCGGGCGGGCGAATCGTCCGGTTCGACGCTGCTGCGCCGTACCCGCGAATTGAAATAGGAGTCCTGATCGTAGATGAGGTTCCTGGCGTAGTCCTGTGCGGGCGTATTGGAAAAGAGGATATCCCTCCCCGTATAGGAGCGCGGCGGCGCGGGCTCGGAGGGACGCTCGCTGCCGTAATAGCCGACATGGCCGTTCCTGCCGTACCCCTGCGATTCGCGGTCCTGCGGGGCATAATATCCCTGCACGGGGCGCGCGGGGCGGTCGAAACCGTAATAGCCGATATAGCCGTTCTGCCCGTAGCCGTAAGGCTGACCGTTTTGAGGGTAGGACTGCCCGTAGGGCCGATCGTTTTGAGGGTAGGACTGCCCGTAAGGCTGACCGTTTTGAGGATAGGACTGCCCGTAGGGCCGATCGTACTGCGGGTACTGCCGCTGCTGCGGCTGCGCGGGCGCATGATACTGCGGTGGCTGCGGCTCGTAGCGGGAGCCCTGCCCGTAATACTGCCCGCCCTGCGGCGCGTTCCGATAGCCGCTTTGCGCCTCCTGTGCGCCCCCGTAATACTGCCCGTCCTGCGGCACACCGTACTGCGGCGCATAGGGATCGGCATACGCCGTATCGGCATAGGCGTCATCGCTTGCGTCATAGCTTGCGTCATAGCCCGCGTAGCCCATCATGGGTTCGGGATCGGGCATCTCCACGGGCCGCGCCTTTTCACGGGGAGGCTGCTTTTTCTGCTTCTCCCTGCGCCGGCGCACGGGGTAGGCGGGCGTTTTGCCGCTGAGGAGCGTCCGCTTGAAGGGCAGCGACCAAAGAAAGACAAAGAGGGCGAGCGCCTCCAAGAGGGAAAAGAGCACATATGCCCCCACCTGCGAGAGGACCGCCTGCACGGGATAGACGGCAAGGCCGTACAGCGCCCCGCCCGCCGTAGCGGAGGAGGCGTTCTCTGCCGCCGCCGTATAGCAGCCTGAAAGATAGGCGCCGTAGCCGCTGCCCGTAAAGCGGGCGCTCGTCGCAAGATGCGCGATGAGGAAGGCGCCGAGGAGGACTGCCGTCACTTTGAGCATCCACTTTGCGGGAATGAGGCTGCGGCCCGCCACCATACAGACGGAGCCGTAGAGCATAAGGACGAGCAGCGGATACAGGAAAAAGCCGAACGTTCCCAAGAGGAACGCCGTGATGCTCACGCCGATCTCGCCGAAAATGAAGCGCCCCACCGTTGCGATGACGAGCAAAATAACGCTGAAAATGAGGAACGTCATCCCCAGCGTCTCCCTCGTCACCACGCCTTTGCCGCGCTCTTTGTTGTCTGCTCCGCGCCCGTAGCCGTTCAAATCTATCTCCTTATCCCACAAAGAAGGCGGCGTTCGTTTTCCCCTCCACCCTGTGGTATCGCCATTTTCTCATGCTACATTATATCATTTTTGAACGAACATTTCAACAATATCGGGCGGAAAATTTTACACATTTTGTTTTTTCTTCCGCCCCCACCCCCAAAATAGCCGATGCGCCCCCGTCCGCCCCCGATCTTCTGCGGCAAACGGCCCGAAAGCGTCCGTAAACCGCAAATTTTTAGGAAAATTTTAGCATAGCTCTTGTGTTTTCACGAAAAATGTGGTAAAATGACAGGGAAAGCTCCCAATATAGGGATGAAAGAACATATGGAGGACATCACATGCAGTATTCACTCGAAGTGGAACAGATGATGTGCGTTGCCAAGGGACCCAAGCATGATCCCGCCCCCATTCCGGAAGAGGGCAAGTGGGTATGCGCAAAGCAGATCACGGACATCAGCGGCTTTACGCACGGCGTGGGCTGGTGCGCACCGCAGCAGGGCGCCTGCAAACTGACGCTCAACGTCAAGGAAGGCGTCATTCAGGAGGCGCTCGTTGAGACGCTCGGCTGCTCGGGCATGACGCACTCGGCGGCCATGGCGGCAGAGATCCTGCCCCACAAGACCATCCTCGAAGCGCTCAACACCGACCTCGTGTGCGACGCGATCAACACCGCCATGCGCGAACTGTTCCTGCAGATCGTGTACGGCCGTACGCAGTCGGCCTTCTCGGAAGGCGGCCTCGTCGTCGGCGCAGCGCTTGAGGACCTCGGCAAGGGCCTTCGTTCGCAGGTCGGCACCATGTACGGCACGGCGCTCAAGGGCGTGAGATATCTCGAGATGGCAGAAGGCTACGTCACCCGCCTTGCCCTCGACAAGGACGACCAGGTGATCGGCTATGAGTTCGTCGCCCTCGGCAAGATGACCGACTTCATCAAGAAGGGCATGGAGCCCAACGAGGCTTGGAAGAAGGCGATGGGCCACTACGGCAGATTCGCCGAAGAACAGGGCGCGGTGAAGTACATCGACCCTCGTAAGGAATAAGGAGGTCTAAGATGGCTCTGTTTGAAGGTTATGAAAGAAGGATCGACAAGATCATGGGCGTACTCAAAGAGTACGGCATCAACTCGGTCGAAGAATGCAAAGACATCTGCCTTTCCAAGGGCGTAGACTGCGACAAGCTCGTGCGCGGCACCCAGCCCATCTGCTTCGAGAACGCCGTCTGGGCATACACCGTCGGCGCGGCGATCGCCATCAAGACGGGCTGCGTCAAGGCAGCGGATGCAGCGGCCGCCATCGGCGTCGGCCTGCAGGCGTTCTGCATCCCCGGCTCCGTCGCTGAAAACCGTAAAGTCGGCCTCGGCCACGGGAACCTCGGCAAGATGCTCCTCTCCGAGGAGACGGACTGCTTCTGCTTCCTGGCAGGGCATGAATCCTTCGCGGCGGCAGAGGGCGCCATCTCCATCGCCATGAACGCCAACAAGGTGCGCCAGAAGCCCCTGCGCGTCATTTTGAACGGCCTCGGCAAGGACGCCGCCTTCATCATCTCCCGCATCAACGGCTTCACCTATGTCGAGACGGAGTTCGATAACAATACCGAGACGGTCAAGGTCGTCAAGGAAGTCCCCTATTCGGACGGTCCCCGCGCCAAGGTCAAGTGCTACGGCGTGGACAACGTTCCCGAAGGCGTTGCCGTCATGAAGCTCGAGAAGGTGGGCGTCTCCATCACGGGTAACTCCACCAACCCCACGAGATTCCAGCACCCCGTTGCCGGCACCTACAAGAAGTGGTGCGTCGAGAACGGCGTCAAGTACTTCTCCGTGGCATCGGGCGGCGGCACGGGCAGAACGCTCCACCCCGACAACATGGCAGCCGGCCCTTCCTCTTACGGCATGACGGATACGATGGGCAGGATGCACTCGGATGCGCAGTTCGCAGGTTCCTCCTCCGTGCCCGCGCACGTCGAGATGATGGGCCTCATCGGCATGGGCAACAACCCCATGGTCGGTGCGACGGTCGCCGTCGCGGTCGCCGTGCAGGAAGGCATGACGAAGTGATCTCCCCGTAAAACAAAAACGGTTTCGGCACCCCGCCGGAACCGTTTTTTTTATTGCCCTCCGTTCTCTGCGCCGCTTGCCTCGGCTCCCTCCCCGCCCTCCGTGCCGAGGAGCCTGATGTAATAGATATCCTCGAAGGAGAGGATGCCGTCGCCGATGCGAAGGGTGCGGCGAATAAGATCGATGTCCTCCACGCTCCCCTGCGCCTGTAAGTAGAAGCCGCCCTCGTAAAAGAGCGCCTCCACCCGCCTGCCGCGCGAAAGCAGGGGCAGCACGCGCTCCAGCTCCTCCGTCTCCTCCTCCGTGCGCATACGCTTTTCCTGCCGTTCGTGTTCGCGCTCCTTTCTTTCGAGCGCCTCCCTCAGCCCCCGCAGCGCGTCAAAGGGCGCGAACTGCTTTGCCCGTTCCGATCTATCCATCTGCGTTGTGACCTCCGATGAGTTTATTTCGCATAAGAAGCGTTGCCCCTTCCTGCAAGTCCGCCGCCGTGACGAGCGCGTTCTTGCCGAATTTCTTCTGGATCTCCAGCGCGGCGCGGTTGACCCGCTTCTCCTTTTCCACCTCCTCCCAATTGGTAAAGAGGTCGTAGCCCTCACAGCTCTCGTCGCTCAAATTCTCAAAGCCCACTCCGAGGCGGCGGATGGGCACATCCTTCAGGGTGGTCTCCTCGAAGAGCGCCATGAGCTTGGGCACCAACTTCTTGGGAAGATTGGAGGAAAAGGGCAGCTTGCGCGAACCGCCCGTGGGCGCGTGCGCCTCCCTGGAATAGCCCACCGTAAGAGAAATGCGCCCCGCGATCGCCTTGCGCCGCATGAGCTCGAGACAGCCCGTGCGCGCCATCTCTTCAAAGACGAGCTTTGCCTTCTCGTAAGGGTAATCGGTAAAGAGCACCTGCGAGTGGGAGACGGAGTGCGACTTCGCCTTATAATTCTTGATGTCCGCCATCGTGCAGGTCTCCCTGCCCCAGGCGTGGTCGATGATGAGTTCCGCATTGACGCCGAATTCCTTGTAGAGCGTCTCCTCGGGGAGGGCGGCGATGCCGCGCATGGTATAGACGCCCTTGCGGTCGAGCCGCGCCGCGATGCCCTTGGCGATGCCCCAAAAATCGGTGAGCGGCCTGTGATCCCACAGCGTCCTTCGGAAAGTCTCCTCGTCGAGATACCCGATGCGGTCGGGCGACTTCTTGGCGGTGATGTCGAGGGCGATCTTGGCAAGATACAGGTTGGTGCCGATGCCCGCCGTGGCGGGGATGTGCGTGCGCCGCGCGATCTCCTCGATGAGGAACTTGACGAACTGCTTGGGCGTCTTTTTATAGACGGCAAGGTAGTCGGTGATGTCGAGAAAGCTCTCGTCGATGGAATAGACGTAGATGTCGCTCTTGTGCATATAGTCGAGGTAGATGCCGTAGATGTCGGCGGCGTAGTCGATGTACTTCTGCATACGCGGCCTGGCGACGACGTACTTGAGGTTTTTGGGCACCTCGAACATACGGCAGCGGTTTTTGACGCCCAGCTGCTTGAGCTTGGGCGAGACGGCAAGACAGATGGTGCCCTCCCCCCGCGACTCGTCGGCGACGATGAGCTGCGCCTCCATGGGGTTGAGGCCGCGCTCGGCGCACTCCACGGACGCAAAGAAGGACTTCATGTCGATGCACGCGTAGATCCTCTGTTCTTCCATGACGCCCTCCTCTCTTTTAGTCTGCCGCGGCCGCCCTTCTTTTTGCCGCGCTCTCCGCCGCCGCGGACTGCCCTTCTTTCCGCCGCGCTCTCCGCCGCTTCTGCGCCGCTGCGGGGCAACTCCCTGCGCCGCCGCAAAAACAAACGTTTGTTTGCAGTACTACTATACTCCATTTTGCGCCGTTTGTCAAGAAAGAATATACAAAAAGAGCAGGAAATATTTTCCTGCCGCAAAAATGCAGGGGCGCCCGCCGCGGCTCAAAGCCGCGGCGGGCGCCCTCTCTTTCATCGCTCAAATGCCCGCGCAGAGGCAGGCGGGCTCCTTAAAACTTGATGTGCTCGAACCCCTCGCGCGAGGAACGGCGATAGAGGACGGCGCGCCGCCCGATGACGATGACGACCTCGGCATGAAGCGCCGCGGCGATCTCGGCGGCCAGCGCATCCTCATCCTCGCCCGAGGCGGGCAAAAGGTTGAGCTTGATGAGCTCATGCGCCTCCAAAGCGTCCGAAAGGCCCTTTATGAGGTTGTCGCTCACCCCTTCCTTGCCCACCTGTGCGATGGGCTTCAAGTTGGCGGCCAGCGCCTTCAAGTTGCTTCTCTGTTTGCTTGTCATACTGTTCTCCTGTGAGCGCCCTTACGGCACAAAGTCAAATTCGGTGTCCCCCACCATCACGGTGTCGCCCTCCTTGCAGCCCTTCTCCTGCAGGGCGCGGATGACGCCGCGGAGCTTCAAAACGCGCTGGAAGTACGCCATCGATTCGGGGTTGTTCATCACCACGTTGCGGCAGAGCATATCGGCGAGCCCGCCCACAACGACGTAAGCTCCCGTCTCGTCGCGGAAGATCTCGAACCGCGTATTGTCGCCCTCATCGAGCTCGTACTCCTCGGCGGGGATGCGCTCGGCGGGCGGCAGCGTACGGAGCATGGAGACGATCTCCAAGAGCAGCGCTTCGAGCCCCTCGCTTTTGAGCGCCGTGATGGGGAAGATGCGGTACTTTTCGCCGTACGCCTCGCGGAAGCGCACAAGGTTTTCCTCCGCGCCCATACAGTCGCACTTGTTGCAGGCGACGATCTGCGGAAGAGCGGCGAGCTTTTCCGAATACGCCCGAAGCTCGGCGTTGATGGCGGTGAAGTCGGCAACGGGATCGCGCCCCTCCATGCCCGAGATGTCGACGACGTGCACGATCATGCGCGTGCGCTCGATGTGGCGCAGAAAGGCGTGCCCGAGGCCTGCGCCCTCCGCCGCGCCCTCGATGAGCCCGGGGATATCGGCGCAGATGAAGCTCTCGTCAAAGACGCGCACCACGCCGAGATTGGGCGAAAGCGTCGTAAAGTGATAGTCGGCGATCTTGGGCTTTGCCGCGGAGATCTTGGAGAGCAGGGTGCTCTTGCCCACGTTGGGGAAGCCGACGAGCCCGACGTCCGCGATGACTTTCATCTCGAGGATGAGTTCGTGCGGCTTGGTGAGAACGCCCTTCTGCGCGAAATCGGGCGCATGGCGGCGCGCCGTCGTGAAGCGCACGTTGCCCTTGCCCCCTCTGCCGCCCGCAAGGAGGAGCAGCTTTTCGCCGTCCTCAAAGACGTCCATGAGGACCTTCCCCGTCTCCGCGTCGCGCACGAGCGTACCGAGCGGCACTTTGATGAGGACATCCTCCCCCTGCTTGCCCGTACAGCGGTTGGTGCCGCCGCGCGCGCCGTTGCCCGCGAAGTATTTGGAGGTAAAGCGGAAGGAAAGCAAGTCGTGCATGTTGCGGTCGCCGAGAAAATAGACGGAGCCGCCGTTGCCGCCGTCGCCGCCGTCGGGGCCGCAGGCGGGCTTGCCCTTATACGCCTGAAAGCTGTTCATACCGTCGCCGCCGTTGCCCGCTTTGACGGTGATCCTGACACGGTCGGTAAAAGGTTTGTTGTCCATGCGGACAGTATAACAGAATTTGAAGGGAAAATCAAGCGAATGCGGCCGCCTCCACGAGGGAACGAGCCGCCGCGCGCTCCCATCGGAGCGCGCGGCGGCCCAGGGCGCTTCGCATCTTCTGCGAAGCGCCCTCCGTTGCGGCGAAGCCGCCCCGGGCCCCTCGTGAAGGAAAGGCTGAATAAACGTGAGTTTTCCTTATCCCCTGTCATAAAGGAAAGGTATGACCTCAGTTTCGAAAAATATTTAAAGGAGAATCATTGTATGGAAAAACAATCAACCA
>CALVTT010000029.1 GCA_944363045.1 uncultured Clostridia bacterium
TTGAGCCGTATGAGTGGAAACGCTCAAGTACGGTTCTTAGAGAGGAAAGGGGTAGTAATGCCCCCGACCTACTCGACCATGCCGTCCTGATAGCGCACCGCGAAGGGAAGCCCGTCGTCGCTCGTCAAAAGGGCTGCATATTCTGCGGAGAGTTCCTTCTTGTACTCCCAGATCTCGTAGCCGCCCGCCGAACCGTCGCGGCTGACGCCCTGCACATAGTACTTGCCGTCCGACTGCTGATAGAGGATGCAGATGAAGTAGCTGTCCCCCTCCGCGTCCGTGAAGGAATAGCCGACGCGGCGGTCGGTGACGCCCTGCGCGAGCACGATGTCCGAGGAGAGGAACACGCTCGTGCCGTACGCGTTGTTGTAGGACGCGCGCACATAGTTGTTCGTCGTGAGCGAACGGATGACGCCGTCCGTCCTGAAGGCGCCGAAATCCCACTGCGACAGGTCGCCGCGATAGCCTTCGGGAATGTTTTCGTTCATGCCGAAGGCGATGAGCTCGGTGGAGAGCGCCACGTCGCCGCCCGTCTCCTTGACGGAAGCCGCGGCGTCGTAATACCCCTCCGCCTCCGCCACGAGGCGCGTTGCGAGCGCGGGCAGGGAATAGGTGTACGGCTCGGAGGCGTCGAACGTGGCGACGAGCGTGCGGCTCATGCCGTTCTCCGCATAGAGGCTCGCCTCCCCCTCTACGCCCGTGAGCGTGACGGCGCCCGTCATCTTCGCCTCGGGGTACTTTGCGAACTTCGCCTCCACTTTCACGTCCTGCGTGGCGTCCGTGATCGTATAGGAGACGGAACCGTCGCTTTGGATGGTGAGATAGTTCTCGTTGGCGGGCGCGCCGTTGACGGAGAGCGCCGTGAGGTAGTACCCTTCGGCGGGCGTGACGGACGTGGAGACTTCGCCGCTGTACACGGAGAAGCCGATGTCCCCTTCGCCCTCCAAAACGACGCCCTCGCGCTTGGCGATCTTCACGCCGTTTTCGTCTACCTGATACCACTTGTAGGCGTCGCTCCAGCCTGCGCCCATCTCCGACATGCCCACGCAGCAGAAGTCGTCACGCGAGTTGTTGGAGTCGCGGTTGCGGTTATACGCGTAATTGGCATATACCATGTCCGGCTTTTCGATGCCGAGTGATGCGTAAGGGATGTACACCTCGGCGCTCATGGAGGTCGCCTCGCCGTTCACTTCCCCGTCCACAAAGGCGGCGGAATACACCTCGAGCGGGAAGGCGACATAGTTGTTGCCTAAAAATTGGTTGACTTCCCAGCGGTTGGCAAGGTGGTTGCCGACGCAGTCCACCATGATCTCCCAGCCGCCGCCGTTGTCGTTGGCGAGGTCCGGTTCGGTGGAGAGGAACACCTCGATGCCCGAATTGCCGTAGAACGTCCTGCCCACGCGGTAATAGGTAAAGCTGTCGTCGAACACCTGTACGCCGAAGGTGATGCCCTCCTCGCCGAGATAGGCGCTCATGCGCATTTCGACGCCCGGGACGGGCGCCCAAGTGTTGGTGTTCCAGACGTCGCTCGTCTCATGCCAGGTGACGTCCTGCCAGAACGATTCCTCGAACTTGCCGTCCAGCGTGACGCCCGGGATGCTGACTTCCTGCGAGGGATTCTCGTATGTGTAGTCCTTGAACTCATAGCCCGGTTTGCCTGCACAGGCGGCTGCCGTACCGAGCGCCGCCGCTGCCAGAATGCCGCAGCCGATGATGGCGATCTTGCGTTTCATCTTTTTCCCTCCTTCTCTCATTTGCCGAGGACGACGATCTCGCCGATGGCGAGCGTCTCCACGCCGTCGATGACGTACCCTTCGTCGTCCGCAAGGACGAGCCTGTCAAGTTCGCCCGCCGTCTGCCCCTCCTCGAACATACGCGACGTCTTGGGGTCGACGGTGATGCGGATCTCGCTCACCATGATGGGATCGAACACCGCGACGGCGCTTGCGCCCGGGCGCATCGCCTGCGTGCCGACGGGGCAGTAGGTATCCCAATCGAAGGCAAGGTCCTCAATATACCCCGTTCCCGTAAAGTCGCCGTCCGTGAAGTCGAACTCGATGCGCGCGATATTGAAGAACGCATTGTCGAAATAGCGGCTGTTGCAGATCATGAGCCCCGTCACTTCGCGCGGCTCGGCGAACTTCAACGTGATGGTCGCCTTCTCGGCGGTGGTGAATTCCTTGATATAGGTGAAGCGGCTGTACACCGAGAACAGCCCGTCCGTGAGCGCGGCGGCGTTGTCCCCTGCGGAGACGCTCACCTGCGCGTCGGCTGCGATGTTAGCGTATTCGCCGTCGATCGCGGGCTGTAGGGTGACAGTCGGGCCGTTGACGTACAGAACGGGCGTGCCCTCGTTGTTTTTGACGATCTCCACCCTGTCCGCCGCCACGGCGCGTTGGCCGCTGCCGTTGGGATTGATGTGCTGATGGTAAATGACGTACAGGTCCTCCCCGTTCTGCACGATGCTGTGGTGTCCCGTTCCCGAGAGATAGTTGAAGTCCATCGCCGTGAGGAACAGCCCGCCCTCCTTTTCGGGGAGTTTGGTGAACGTGCCGAGCGGGCTTTCGCCGATCGCCTGCCACACACCGTAATTCTTTTCGGCATAGCCGTTGACGGAGAACATGAGGGAGTAGTACGTCTTGCCGTCCACCTCGTAGTCCACCATGAAGGGACCCTCGTTGATGATGGACTGCTCGTAATCGTTGGTGTTGGCGGGCGTGACGTCCGTGACCGTCATGTACCCCGTTTCGGTGAGGTGCGCGAGCGTGGAATAGTCGGGCTCCCACCACTCGTTCATCTTGATGCCCCAGACGTTGGTCACCGAGAAGCTCGCGTTGTGGTTGCGGTTGAAGAGCAGGTACTTGGTGCCGTCGGGTGCAACGTAGGGCGAGGGGTCGATCTCGGTGAAGTAGGCAAAGCCGTGGTCGGGATCGGAATAGGTGTACGGCTCGTTGGCGATGAGCTTCTCCGCACTCTCCCGGGCTTCCTCCTCTTCCACGCCGCTCGCAAGGTACTGTTCGTACCAATACTCGTACCCGCTCTCGCGCCGCGCTGCGTCCTCTTGTTCAAAAACGATGCGCGCCTGCGCCATCAGCTTGTCGTTGTCAAAGAGCGGCGTCGCATCGGGAGAGGGCTCGCCCGAAACGCGCCCGATGGCGTTGGAGCGCAGTTCGCTCTCGTCCGCGTCGTAATCGTACGGTTCATAGGGCCCCCACGGGCAGGAGGACACGGCAAGTCCCAAAAGGGACATATCGTTGTAGCCGTCCACCCACTTCCCCTGCGTCTCCACTTCGCGGGCGGAGAGATAGCTCCCCGTCTCCTGCGAGGGCACGTTGCAGGAATAGAACATATAGAAGGTCTGATCCTCTTTGTCGAAGATGACCTCGGGCGCCCACATATCCTCGTAGCCGTAGTGGTCCTCCGAGGGCGCGAAGGCGCGCTGACCCGTCGTCTGCGTCATATTCTCCCAATTC
Source organism: uncultured Clostridia bacterium (assembly GCA_944363045.1). Lineage (GTDB taxonomy): Bacteria > Bacillota > Clostridia > Christensenellales > Borkfalkiaceae > Gallimonas. The sequence goes on from CALVTT010000029.1 coordinate 3,474, forward strand.
GTGAGGTCGCGGCTGCGCCAGCAGTCGAAAAAGCGCGCGCCGCCCGTTGCGTCGGAGGTGGCGAACATATAGTACCAGCCGCCGTAGGTGGCGCTCTCCTCCTCGCTCACATAGAACGCGCCGGGATCGGCGCATTCCGTTTTCAGATCGTTCTTGTAGAACAGGCTTTCGTCGTACGAGCCGTCTGCGTTGATCATGTCGTCGTACTTCATGGCGATGGCATCATTCCCCGAAGTGCAGCCGCTCAGAACGAAGGTGAGTGCCGCAACCCCTGCAATGACGCCAAACAGTCTCTTTTTCATTTTTTCCTCCTTACATATTCGTCCGTTAATCTTTGAGGCCACCCGCGGAGATGCCGTCCACGAAGAACTTATGCCCCGCAAAATAGATGGCGATGATGGGGATGAGCGCGATGACCGCGCCCGCGCAGCTCACGGCATCGGAGTTTTTCATGGCGCCGTAGTAGCTTTGCAGCTCCGCCAGCATGAAGGCGAGCGTCTTGATATCCGAGCCGTTGAGATAGAGGAGCGGCCCCATGTAGTCGTTGTATCCGCCCACAAAGGAGAGGATGCCCTGCCCCACAAAGGCGGGGACGGCGAGCGGGATCATGATGGTGACATAGCAGCGGAAAAACCCCATGCCGTCGATCTGCCCTGCCTCGAGGAGGGACTGCGGGATGCCTGCAAAGTATTGCGTGAAGAAGAACACGGTGGCAGCCCCGCCGAAGCACCCGGGGATGATGAGCGGGAGAGGCCCCTGCGCCCAGCCGAGGATGTTGTACCAGAGGTAGCTTGGCATCATGAGCACCGTGCCGGGGATGCTCATGGTGGCGATGGTGACGGCGAACATCCACTTTTTGGCGCGGAAGCGCATCTTGGCATAGGCGAAGGACGCCAGCCCCGAGACGAACAGCCCCACGAACATGGAGGGCACGACGATCCACATGGTGTTGGCGAACCCCACAAGGATGTTCGAGCGCTCGGACGTGAGGACCAACTCGTACGCATCCGCCGCCGTGCGTTCGGGCCACCAGGTAAATTCAAGGACGTTCCGCTCCTGAAAGGACGTCGAAAGGATGACCCAGAAGGGAACGAGAACGAGGAACAGCCCCAAAATGAGCAGAACGTATGCAACGATCTTGAACGCAACGGAGCCCTTGTCCTCTTTGACGCGATTGTGTACTTTCTGAGGCGCAGCACCGGCGGGCTGCGCTATCTTTGTTTCTTCAATAGTCATAGCTCACCCACAATTTGGAAAGTTTTTTGTTGATCGCCAATACGAGCGTGATCGCTACAAAGAGCAGAAGGCTCAGAATGGATGCAACGGGCATCCCGCCCGCGCCCGGGTTGTTCATCGTGTTATAGATGTGGAACACGGTGGTAAGCCCCGCGTCGCCCGGTCCTGCCGCGCCCGTCACATACCCCGACGTCTTCTGCGCGAAGATCTGCGCGATATCGAAGGTCTGCAAGCCGTTCAAAAGTCCCATCGACAGCAAAAAGTAGAGCGTCGGGCTGATGGCGGGGAAGGTGATGGACATGAACTGCCTGAAACGGCTGGCGCCGTCCAGCTTTGCCGCCTCGTAGAGGGCGGGGTTGACGTTGGCGAGCGCCGCCTGCACCATGAGGATGCCGTAACCCGGCGCCTTCCACGCGATGGTGATGACGAGCATCCACGGGAACCATTTGCTGTCGCGGAACCAATCGGGGGGTTCGGCGACGCCCAGCGAGGAGAGCAGGGAATTGATGAGGCCGCCCGTGGGCTTGAAGATCTGCACCCACATGATGGAGATGGCGGCGGAAGAGCAGACGTAAGGGATAAAGAAGAAGATGGTGAACAGCTTCCCTCCCTTGATCTTCTGCGAGAGCACGGCGGCGATGATGATGGAGATGACGAGCCCCACGATGTGCGAGAGCGTCATCTCAAGGCTCACCAGAAAGGACTTCCAGAACGAAAGGTCGGCAAAGGCTTTTCCGAAGTTCGCAAAGGAATTCCAGCGCAGCGTGGCGATGTTCATGCCGTTCATCCCGCAGAACATGGTCACGACGGCGATACAGACGGGGACCGCCGAAAAGAGCGCAAACCCGAGGAGCGGGATGGCGGCAAATACCGTTCCGCAGATCTCCTCCTTGCGGCGGAACCCCCGTTTTTTACGGGACGGCTGCGGGAAAGAGAGGGCGATCCCCTCTCCCCGCGCCGCCTCATGCGTTGCGGTGGGAGTCTGTTGCATAGCGTCCCTCCCTTCAATCGCCGATCTTTCTTGCGTAAAGCGAAGCGAGCGCGTTGTTCGTTCTGCCCGTCACTTCCGCAAAGAACTCGTCGAGCGTCGTCTTGCCGTCGCGCACGCCGCCCGCCTCGTTGAGGCGCCCCTGCCACTGGTTGATCCACATATCCGTCTCCAGATACCCCCAATCGCCGTACAGGGCATATTCGGACGCCTCCAGAAGCACCGCCTTGTTCTTTGCCGTATGCTGCGCCGTCGAATTGAGATAGCGGTCGCTGTTCGCAACGCTCTTGACGGCGGGCACGCCCGCGGGAGAGCCGAGGTCGGCGATCTCGTTCTGCACTTCGTCGCTCAGCAGGTATTCGATGAACGTCCATGCCTCCTCCTTGTGCGTGGAGTAAGCGGAGATGGCATAGCACGAGAGCGTGCTGTGCGTCGCCTTTTTGCCCGTGACGGGCGTTTCGTTGACTTCCTTCAACGTGCCGTCATCGTTATAGACGCGGTACTGCGGCATGGGCGCGACATCCCATTCAAAGTAGCCTTCCGCATAGTCGCCCAGCGTGTAGGAGGCGAAGGTCTCCTGCGCGAGCATCGCGATCTGCCCGTTTCCGAACATGGAGTTGTAGTCGGTGCCGGAGAGTTCACTGGGCTTGGGTGCAACGCGCGTTCCCGTCGTCATGGAAATGTTGAGGAACGCCTCGAACGCCTCGCGCATGGAGGGCAGTTCGTCGTAGAGCGTATCGTCATCGAGCAGCGCCTTGACTTCGGCATCCGCCGCGTGGTCCTCGACATACGTCCTGTCCTTATAAGAGAGGATGTCGCCCGCGCTGTACGCCGTCCCGTTGACGGTCGCATTCTTCGTGACGAGGATATTTTTGCCCTGGTCGTTGAGGGAGAACCCGTAGCGGTTGGGCAGAACACTGCCCTCCGCGCTGTTCACGCCGTCCGCAAAGCCGAGCTGGATGCAGTCGCCGCCGACCGACCATCCCCACGAGAACCACCACTCCGACATAAAGCCGTAGCGGTTGGAGGAATTGTTGTCGCCCACGATGTCGGTGAAGATGGTGCCGAGCTGCATGACCTCTTCCCAGTTCATCGGGATCTGGTTGTTGAACACGCGGTAGACGTTCCCCGTCTTGACCCATTCAACGCCTGCGGGCTTGTTCGCGTCGGTGTACTCATAGTAGCCGTGCGGCAGATACCCGTCGGGCAGCGCATCCTCCGCAATGGAGATGATGTTGACGCCCTCCTCCTCGAACCAGTCAACGTTGTAATAGACGACAACGGGATTGTTCTCGGCGGGAAGCGCATAGAGCGTGGCGTCCCCGCCCGCCTTGCCGGGCTCCGCCGCGCTGCCGCTGTCATAGCGGAAACGCTCGACGGCATTCTCCCACAGATCGTCCTCCGAGACCGTCTCCGACGCCGCAAGAAACTCGTCGAGCGGGGCAAGATATTGGGAATCGACCGCCGTCTTGAACTGCTTTTCACCGAGGTTGACGATGTCGGGCGCGGAATCCTGCGTGCCGAGCTGCGTCAAAGCCGTGCCGCCCGCGTCGTCCACGAGCGTGACGTGGATCTTGCCCTCGTACGCCTCGTTGAAGTCATATACCGTCTGCTGCATCGTCTCCTCGTTGATGAGATTGAGCGGCGTCAGGAAAGTGAGCTTCACGCGCGCCTGTTCTCTGCGCGCATCGTCCTCTTCATTCCCGCCGCACGCCGTGAGCCCCGCCATCGTCATGACGGCGGCGATCAGCACGACTGCGATCTGCTTGAGCTTTTTCATCCTTTTTCCTCCTTCTATTCCGAACCGGACCTCTCCTCTTTGCGGCGGAGGGAAGATCCGTTCCGTTCTTTTCCGTTAAGTTTTTTTTCTGTTCCCGCTTCCGCGGGAACAGATAGGGGCGCGCCCCGAAAAAAATTTTCAAATTTGTATCGGAATTCACATTTCCAAAGCATCTTCATTATATCACATTTCCCACCCCTCTATCAACGCACATATCAACAGAAAACTATCACAAATATACTTCTTTTTGGGAAAACTCGTGCAAAAAATGAATTTTTTTCCGTTCTCCCCCTTGTTTTTTCATTTCGCGTGTGCTACAATGGCGGTATGAAAAGCAAAAAATATCTGCAATTTCAGCTCGAGGCGCAGCGCGACCGCGCCGACTATTTCCACGCCGAAAAATATCTCTCCGACGGCTATTATGCGCATTTTCACCGCAATGCGGAGCTCTACTGCGTCTATGAGGGCGCCGTGACCGTTACCGTCGGAAAAAACGAATACGCCCTCACCGCAGGCGAAGGCGTATTCATCGACAGTTTACAAGTACACAGCTATCTCTGCGACGAGAAGGCGGAGATCGGCTTCGTTCTATTCGGCGAGACCTTCATGCAGCCCTTCCACAAGACTTACCCGAATATGTCGCCGCCCGTTCTTTTAAGCGACCGTGAAGCCAACAGGCCCCTCCTCGCCCATCTGACCTCCATCGGCGACAGGAAGTCACAATTCGACACGCTGGAGGCGTATGCGCACACCTCCATGCTGCTCCATCACATCGTATCCGCCTACGGCGTCATTCCCGCGCAGGAGGACAGAAAGTCCTCCGACTTCATTATCACCAATATCATTCAATATATTTACGACCACGCCGAGGAGGACATCACGCTCACCTCGCTTGCCGAGCACTTCGGCTACAACCGTATGTCCGTGAGCCATCTCATCAGCAAGTATATCCGCATCGATCTGAGGAACTTCGTCAACGACATCCGCGTGCAGAAGGTCGTCGCCCTGCAGGCGCTGCCCGAGAACAAGAACGTCTCCACGCTGGAGCTTGCCTCCCGCTGCGGATTTAAGAGCGTCTCCAGCTTCTACCGCGCCTACAAACGCTCGCTGGAAAACAAGTGATCCCCCCATGTTTTGCGCTCATATTTCTATGGCTTGAAAATCAAAGAAGGATCGCCATATAAGCGGGAATACGGACGATCTCGCCGTTTACCGTCAGGTTCTTCGTGTGGATGATATACGCCCTGCCGATACGCGGATGATATTTCCTCAAAAACAGATCCAGCGAATCTGTCGTATAACGTTTCCCCGATTTTACCTCAATGGGGTAAAGTTTTGGCTTCATCTTACTGTTGTTCGACAAAATAAAGTCTATCTCCATATCGTTGCGATGCTTTGTTTCGTCATAATGCGTATAAAAAAACAGTTTATGTCCGTTCGCCGCAAGGCATTGCGCGATCGCGTTCTCGAACAGCATCCCCTCGTTGATGGAAAGTTTATCGTGCAGGATCTGCTTGTAGAGTTCCTCCTCCGCAAGTTCGTTCTCGTCGAACGCATGGCTCACCAAAAGCCCGGTATCCCCCATGTAACACTTGATCGCAGTTCTCTCCTCGTTCAGCGACAGCCCTACGTTCGGATCCGCACAGTTGAAGCACTCATTGGCGATCATCGAATCGCCGAGCCAAAAGAACGTGTCCTGATAGGAGGGATACGTCGATCCCGTCTCGATATTGGAAAGACGTACCCGCTTTTCATGCTGCGATAAGAACGCGGGGATCTGATCGAATACGGACAACACTTTCGCCCTGTACGTCCTGTCCACTTTCCCGATGTCGTCACGGTACAGCGCGAGGATATCCCGCTTTTCCCGATCCGCTTCGGCAAAACTTCTGTTCCCCGATACATATTTTTCCACGACTTTCGGCATCCCGCCCACCAGCATATACTGTTTGAACAGCAGCATCGCTTTATGGTGCAGGTCATCCTCCAGGGGCTTCAATTCTTCAAAACACCTGCGGATATACGCCATCATTTTTTCTTCGCCGAGCGCAAAACAAAACTCCTCAAAATCCATCGGATACATTTTCAGTTTTCGCTCCTCCGACGGAATGGAGATATCCTTTACATTCTCGCGTATGGAGATCAGAGAGCCTGTTTCGATATAATCGAACCGCCCGTCCTGCACCAGCTTCTTGATCGACTGCCGCGCCTTCGGGAACTTCTGGATCTCGTCGAAAATAACCAGCGACTCTTTCGGATACAATGTGACGTTGTATTCCGTCGTCAACAGCATGAAAAAGGTATCCAGATCGCTTAAATACTTATTGAAAGCGTCCTTCACCATATCGCTTGCGTCGTTGAAATCGATCAGCAAATAACTTTTATATTCGCGTTTCGCAAACTCTTCGACGATCGTAGATTTCCCGATCCGCCTCGCGCCTTCGATGAGCAGCGCCTTCGCCCCCGCTCCGTCCTTCTTCCACTCGATCAATTTATCGTAAATTTTCCTTTTGAACAACATGCTTCCACCTCGTTACGATAACATTATAGCACGCCCGGAAATAAAACGCAAGATAAAATTTGCCATATTCCTTATAATACGCGAGATAATTTTTGGAAAAAACCTTACAATACGCAAGATAACAGTAGGATCGTCACGTTTCGCCGGAGCTTGCCTCCCGCTGCGGCTTTAAGAGCGTCTCCAGTTTCTACCGCGCCTACAAACGCTCGCTGGAAAACAAGTGATCTGCCCCCCATGCTTTGCGCTCATATTTCCATGACTTGAAAATCAGAGAAGGATCGCCATATAAGAACGCTTAACGGGCGATCGGAAGATGCTCGTATATAAGCTGAAATAATGTAAAAAAGATATATCACCCTTTATGATCGCCTATTCTATAAGCTAAGCAAATAGATACGATCAAAAAGTGTGATATTTTGCCCGCTTGCATTTGTTTGACAGAAGCGTTTTGCGAAGCTATAATGGCACTATCAAACAAATGCAGGCAACAAAGGCGTTGCGAAGCTCCGTGAGGATAAGGGGCTTTGCGGCGTCTTTTTTGTTTGCGCACTTGGAGGTATGTATGATGAATGTTCCCCAGATGTTCGCATCCGACGTCTTCAACTGTCAGGTCATGCAGGAACGTCTCCCCAAAGAGACCTATAAGTCGCTCGTCAAGACCATCCGCTTCGGGCATCCGCTCGACATGAACGTCGCCAACGTCGTTGCCAACGCCATGAAGGACTGGGCGGTGGAGAAGGGCGCGACGCACTTCACGCATTGGTTCCAGCCCATGACGGGCATCACGGCGGAAAAGCACGACAGCTTTATTTCGCCCACCAAGGACGGCAAGGTCATCATGGAGTTTTCGGGCAAGGAGCTCGTGATGGGCGAGCCGGACGCCTCTTCCTTCCCCTCGGGCGGGGTGCGCGCCACCTTTGAAGCACGCGGCTACACGGCGTGGGATCCCACGTCCTTCGCCTTCGTCAAGGACGGCACCCTCTACATCCCCACGGCGTTCTTCTCGTACAGCGGCGAGGTGCTCGACAAAAAGACGCCGCTTCTGAAGAGCATGGAGGCGCTCAACAAGGAGGCGCTGCGCATTTTGCGGCTGTTCGGCAACACGACGGCGCAGCGCGTCATCGCGCAGGTCGGGGCGGAGCAGGAATACTTCCTCATCGACCGCGCCGTCTACGAAAAGAGAAAGGACCTCATCTTCACGGGCAGGACGCTGTTCGGGGCGAAGGCGCCCAAGGGGCAGGAGCTCGAGGACCACTATTTTTGCCCCATCAAGCCGCGCGTCTCGGCATTCATGAAGGAGCTCGACGAAGAACTGTGGCGGTACGGCATCCTCGCCAAGACCAAGCACAACGAGGTCGCGCCCGCCCAGCACGAGCTTGCGCCCATCTTCACTTCCATCAACGTGGCGTCCGATCAGAACCAGCTGATGATGGAGATCATGAAGGAAGTCGCGGGCCGCCACGGGCTCGTGTGCCTGCTGCACGAAAAGCCCTTTGAGGGCATCAACGGCTCGGGCAAGCACAACAACTGGTCGATGGGCACGGATACGGGGCTCAACCTGCTCGCCCCCGGCACGACGCCCGCCGAAAACGGGCAGTTCATGCTCTTTTTGATGGCGGTCATCAAGGCGGTCAACGACCATCAGGATCTTTTGCGCCTCTCGGTGGCGAGCGCGGGCAACGACCACCGCCTCGGCGCCAACGAGGCCCCGCCCGCCATCGTCTCCGTATTCGTGGGCGAGGAGCTCGAAGCCATCCTCGCGGCGCTCGAAAAGGAGGAGACGTACAAGGGCTCCGACCGCAAGGTGATGAAGCTGGGCGTCGATTCGCTGCCCGTCATCCCCAAGGACACGACGGACAGGAACCGCACCTCCCCCTTCGCCTTTACGGGCAACAAGTTCGAGTTCCGCATGGTGGGCTCCTCCTTCTCGCTCGCAGGGCCCAACATCACCATCAATGCGATCGTCGCGGATACCCTCCGTCAGTTTGCCGACGAGCTTGAGAAGGCTCCCGACTTCACGGCGGCGCTCCACGCCCTCGTCGTGCGCACCATCCGCGAAAATAAGCGCATCGTCTTCAACGGCAACAACTATTCACCCGAATGGACGGAAGAAGCCGCCCGCCGCGGGCTTTGCAACCTCAAAAACGCTGCCGAGGCGCTCCCGCACTTTGCGGACGAGAAGAACATCGCCCTCTTCGAGCGCATGAAGGTGTTTACGGCGCGTGAGGTCGTCACCCGCACCGAGATCATGCTGGAGAACTATTCCAAAGTGCTCTCCATCGAGGGGCTCACCATGCTCGACATGGCGCGGCGCGACATCTTCCCCGCCGTCAGCGGCTATGTGCGCGAGCTTGCCAAGACGGCTGCCGACGTGAAAGCGGCGCTCCCCGGCGCGGAGACGCCCGCCGAGGAGGAGACGGCACGGCAGCTCCTTGCCCTCAATACCGAGATCGCGGCGAAGGCGAAAGAGCTGGAAGCACTGCTTTTTGAAGCGCAGACGGTCTTTGAGGCGGCGGCAGGTGCCAAATTCTTTGCTGAAAAGGTGCTGCCCGTCATGCAGCAGCTGCGCTCTGCCGCAGACCGGGCGGAGAGCCTCACCGACGAAAAGGCATGGCCCTTCCCGACCTACGGGGAGATCCTTTTCAGCGTCAACTAAAATACGGGAAAAGAGGCGCGGCTGTATCCCGCCGCCTTCCCAAAAAAACTTGCTATTGAGACTATGAACGAATTTTGGAGGTAATTTTATGGAAATTTTCGGATCGGCGGGCGTCTGGTTTTTGATCGGCGCCATTCTCGTCTGGTTCATGCAGGCAGGGTTTGCCATGGTGGAAACGGGCTTCACGCGCGCCAAGCACGCGGGCAACATCATCATGAAGAATCTTCTCGACTTCTGCCTCGGCACCATCGTCTTTATCCTGCTCGGGGCGGGGCTGCTGATGGGAGAGGACGCCCTCTTCGGGCTGGTCGGCGTCCCCAATCTCGATCTGTTCTCGAATTTCGAGACGTATGACTGGTCGACTTTCTTCTTTAACCTCGTGTTCTGCGCGACGACGGCGACCATCGTCTCGGGTGCCATGGCGGAGCGCACCAAGTTCCTCTCCTACTGCATCTACTCCCTCGTCATCAGCGCCGTCGTTTACCCCATCGAGGCGCATTGGGTGTGGGGCGGCGGCTGGCTCACGAATGAGATCGCGGGCGTTTACTACGTCGACTTTGCGGGCTCCTCGCTCATCCATATGGTGGGCGGCATCTCCTCCTTCATCGGCGCGCTCATCTTGGGGCCGCGATGGGGGAAATACCTCGATAAGGACGGCAAGCCCACGTTAAAGCGCAAAGAAGCCAAGTTCGTCCGCGCCATCCCGGGGCATAACATCCCCATCGGCGCGCTCGGCGTGTTCATCCTCTGGTTCTGCTGGTACGGCTTCAACGGCGCGGCGGCCTCGGGCATGACGCAGCTCGCGCAGGTCCTTGTCACGACGACGGTGGCGGCGGCAACGGGCACCATCTCGACGATGGTCTTTACCTGGATCAAGAACAAGAAGCCCGATGTCTCCATGACGCTCAACGGCTCTTTGGCGGGGCTCGTGGCGGTGACGGCAGGCTGTGCCAATATCGACGTCGTCGGCGCCTTCTTCATCGGGCTCGTCGCGGGCATCCTCGTCGACGTCACCGTCGAAGTTGTCGATAAAAAGCTGCACATCGACGATCCTGTGGGTGCCATCGCGGTGCACGGCGCCAACGGGCTCTGGGGCACCATCGCCGTCGGGCTCTTTTCGACGGGCATCAACCCCGTGGGCGATTCGGCGCAGAAGGGGCTCTTCTACGGCGGCGGCTTGAATATGCTGGGCGTACAGCTTTTAGGCATCGTCTGCATCGCCGCCTGGACGATCGTCTGCATGACCGCTCTCTTCTTCCTGTTAAAGAAAACGGTCGGCATCCGCGCCTCCAAGATCGAGGAGATCGAAGGGCTCGACAAGCACGAACACGGGCTCGTCAGCGCCTATGCGAATTTTGCGCCCGTGCCCCTGGCGGCGGAGATGCTCGATCCCGATCTGTCGGCTGCGGAAGCCGCGCCGAAGGAAGCTCCCGCCGAAGCGCCTGCGCCCGCAGAGATCCCCGTCGTCCGCGCGAGCGCAAAGACGGAAAAACTTTCCAAAGTCGTCATCGTTGCCAAGCAGTCCAAGTTTGAGGACTTAAAGACCGCTCTCGAAGCGGTCGGCGTGACGGGCATCACGGTGACGCAGGTGCTCGGCTGCGGCGTCGAAAAGGGCGCGAGCGAGTACTACCGCGGCGTCAAGGTGGATATGGACCTGCTGCCCAAAGTCAAAGTGGAGGTCGTCGTCAGCAAGGTGCCCGTCGAAAAGGTCGTCGAAGCGGCGCGCGCGGCGCTCTACACGGGGCACATCGGCGACGGCAAGATCTTCGTCTATGACGTTGAAGACGTCGTCCGCGTGCGCACCGGCGAAAGCGGCTACGACGCTCTGCAGGGCGAATAACTGTTGCTCACACTCTCTACATAAGCCAAGGGAAGCGCTTCTGCCTCGTGCGGGGGCGCTTCTCTTTGCTATCATTCAAAATTATATCGTTCGCCCATCATTTGCCGAATAAACGCGAGAAGTATAAGATACACTTATATTATGCCTCAAAAATGGCGAAAGTCAAATGCCGCTCAAAAACTTGACCGCGGGGAGAAGAGAGAATATAATGGCATTGCTTGTTTCACAAAAGCGACAAAATTCTCCTAAGGAGGTTCGGGCTTTTCCGAGATATTGGCTATGAGAGAAGGTGAATTTCGCGACCCTTCGGGGTGCGCCGTGGTGGGCGTCATCGACCGCAGCGGCAAGAAAATGACGGGAGAGGGCATGATCAGAGCCATCGAGGTCATGCACGACAGATCCAACGGCCTCGGCGGCGGCTTTGCGGGCTACGGCATCTATCCGCATTACAAAGATTTTTACGCCTTCCATCTCTTCTTTGAAACGCAGAAGGCGCAGGAGGAGACGGAGGCGTTCTTGAAAAGACACTTTGAGATCGTCTACGCATCCGAGATCCAGACGCGCAAGATGCCTTCGATCAAGAGCGAGCCCGTCATCTTCCGCTATTTTTTGGCGCCCCTCCCGCGGAAACTTTCCAATTCCCATCTGACGGAACGGGAATATGTGGCGCGCTGCGTCATCCGCGTCAACAGCGAAATAGCGGGCGCTTACGTCTTTTCGAGCGGCAAAAACATGGGCATCTTCAAGGGGGTGGGCTATCCCGAAGACATCGGCAGGTTTTACCGCCTCGAAGAATACGAGGGCTATGCCTGGACGTGCCACGGCAGATACCCCACCAACACCCCCGGCTGGTGGGGCGGCGCGCACCCCTTCGGGCTTTTAGATCTTTCCGTCGTGCACAACGGCGAGATCTCCTCTTACGACGCCAACCGCCGCTATATGGAGATGTTCGGCTATAAATGTACGCTGCAGACGGATACCGAAGTCATCACCTATATCATCGACTATCTCGTGCGGCGGCAGGGGCTCACGCTCGAAGAAGTCTCCCATGTCATCGCGGCGTCCTTCTGGGCGACCATCGAGCGCAAGGAAGAACCCGCGCGCAGCCAGGAGGCGCTCCTTCGCAGGATGTTCCCCTCCCTCCTCGTCACGGGGCCGTTCTCCATCATCGTCGGCTTCGAGGGCGGCATCATGGGGCTGTGCGATCGCCTTAAACTGCGCTCCATGATCTGCGCGGAGAAGGGAGACAGGGCATATATTTCCAGCGAGGAGAGCGCGGTAAGGCGCATCGAACCCTCGCTCGACAAAATTTATTCCCCCGCGGGCGGCGAGGCAGCCGTCTATGAACTCTATCATCAGGGAGGGCGCGCATGATGCAGCTGTATATAAGACCGGACTATGAAGTTGTGCGCAACGAGGCGCGCTGCATCGCCTGCCGCGTCTGCGAGAGGCAATGCGCCAACGAAGTGCATTCTTTCGACCCCGAAACGGGGCTCATGCGCTCGGACGAGAGCAAGTGCGTCAACTGCCACCGCTGCGTCAGCTTCTGCCCCACGCACGCCTTGAAGATCGTCAAAACGGACGATACCTACCGCGAGAACGCCAATTGGGAGGCGCAGACCATCCACGAGGTGTACCGCCAAGCCAACACGGGCGGCGTGCTCCTCTCCTCGATGGGCAACCCCAAGCCCTACCCCGTGTTCTGGGATAAGCTGCTCATCAATGCTTCGCAGGTCACAAATCCCCCCATCGACCCCCTGCGCGAACCGATGGAGACGCAGCTCTATTTGGGCAAGCGCACCGTGAAGGCGGAACGGGAGGAAAACGGGCTCTTAAAAGACAACCTTCCGCCGCAATTAAAGCTCTCCGTCCCCATCCTCTTTTCGGCGATGAGCTACGGCTCCATCTCCTACAACGCGCACGAGAGCCTTGCGCGGGCGGCGGAAGCGCTCGGCACCTACTACAACACGGGCGAGGGCGGACTGCACAAAGATTTTTACAAGTACGGCAAGCACACCATCGTGCAGGTGGCTTCGGGCAGGTTCGGCGTCCATAAGGAATATCTGGAGACTGCCGCCGCCATCGAGATCAAGATGGGTCAGGGTGCAAAGCCTGGCATCGGCGGGCATCTCCCGGGCGGCAAGATCAGCGAGGACGTCTCCAAGACGCGCATGATCCCGCAGGGCGTCGACGCCATCTCTCCCGCGCCCCATCACGACATCTACTCCATTGAGGACTTGAAGCAGCTCGTCGATTCCCTCAAAGAGGCGACGGAGTATAAAAAGCCCGTCATCGTCAAGATCGCGGCGGTGCATAACGCGGCGGCGATCGCGAGCGGCATCGCGCGGAGCGGGGCGGACGTCATTGCCATCGACGGCTTCCGCGGCGGCACGGGCGCGGCACCCACCCGCATCCGCGACAACGTGGGCATCCCCATCGAGATGGCGCTCGCTCAGATCGATACGCGCCTTCGGGAGGAGGGCATCCGCGACAACGTTTCCCTCCTCGTCGGCGGCTCCGTGCGTTCGAGCGCGGACGTCGTCAAGGCCATCGCTTTGGGGGCGGACGCCTGCTACATCGGCACGGCGGCGCTTTTAGCGCTCGGATGCCACCTCTGCCGCTCCTGCCATACGGGCAAGTGTAATTGGGGCATCGCCACTCAGCGGCCCGACCTTGTAAAGCGCCTCAACCCCGACCTCGGATATGAACGGCTCGTCAACCTTGTTTCCGCCTGGAAGCATGAGATCGAGGAGATGATGGGCGGCATGGGCATCAACTCGTTGGAGGCCCTCCGCGGCAACCGCCTGATGCTGCGCGGCATCGGGCTCACCGACACCGAGCTGCGCCTTCTCGGCGTGCGCTATGCCGGGGAATCGCTGTAAGGGAGGAAACAGCATGAAACGCATCTACGTCAATGAAAAGTGGTGCCTCGGGTGCCATCTGTGCGAATATGAGTGCGCCTACGCCAATTCGGGCATCGCCGACATGGTGCGGGCGCTCAAAGGGAAACCCATCTTCCCCCGCGTGCGGGTGGAGGATGCGGGAGAGGTGCATTTTGCCGTCAACTGCCGCCATTGCAGCGACCCCGTCTGCGTGCAAAGCTGCATTTCGGGCGCGCTCACCAAGGGCAAAGACGGCGTCGTGCGCATCGACAGGCAAAAATGCGTCGGGTGCCTCACCTGCGTGCTCGTCTGCCCCTACGGCGCGGTGCTGCCCTCCCCCGAGGGTCACGCCGCCATGAAGTGCCAGCTCTGCACCGACAACATGATGGGCGAGCCCAACTGCGTCAAACACTGCCCGAACGGCGCCATCGTCTACGAAGAAAGGGAGGCTGCGCAATGAAAAACTATCGCTATGTCATCCTCGGCTGTTCCGTCGCCGCCGTTGCCGCCATCGAGGGCATCCGCTCGCGCGACAGAGAGGGCGCTGTCCTCGTCGTCGGCGAAGAGCCCTGCAAGGCATACGGGCGGCCGCTCATTTCCTACTATCTCTTGGGCGAGACCGACCTTACGCGCATGGACTACCGTCCCGATGATTTTTACAGAGAGAACGGCGTCACCCTCCGCCTCGGCGTGCGGGCGGAGAAGATCGACCCCGAAAGAAAGATTGTCACCCTTGCGGACGGAGAGCAGATATGTTATGAAAAGCTGCTTATCGCCACGGGCTCCCGCCCCTTCGACCCGCCCATGCAGGGCATCGAGAGCGTAAAAGAGCGCTTCCACTTTATGACGAAGGCGGACGCGCTCGCCCTTGAAAAGGCACTCTCGCCCGAAAAAAAGGTGCTCATCGTCGGCGCGGGGCTCATCGGGCTCAAATGTTTCGAGGGCATCGCGGCGCGCGTCAAAAGCGTTGCGATCGTCGATCTCGCTCCCCGCATCCTGCCCAGCATTCTCGACGATGCGGGCGCAAAGATGGTGCAAAGCGCGCTTGAAGCGCACGGCGCGGCGTTCTTTCTTGCGGACAGCGTATTGCGCTTTGACGGCGGCACCGCCTATCTAAAAAGCGGAAAGGAGATAGCGTTCGATCTCCTCGTCACCGCCGTCGGCGTGCGGCCGAATACCGAGCTTATCAAAGAGGCGGGCGGAGAGGTAAACCGCGGCATCGCCGTAGACGAATGCGGCAGGACGAGCCTTCCCAACATCTTTGCGGCGGGCGACTGCGCGGAGAGCTTCGACATCGCAAGCGGCACTCATAAGGTCTTGGCGCTCCTTCCCAATGCCGCCTTTCAGGGGCGCACGGCGGGCGTCAATATGGCGGGCGGAGAGGCGAAACTTCAAAACGCCGTCGCCTTCAATTCCATCGGCTTTTTCGGCACGCACGTCATGACAGCGGGCGTCTATGAAGGAGAGATGTACTGTGAGGCCGCCGAACGCACTTACAAGGCGCTCTTTACAAAGGACGGACTGCTGAAAGGGTTTATTCTCATAAACCTTCCCGAACGGGCGGGCATCTACTTAAAGCTCCTCAAAGAGCGCATCCCGCTCGGGAGAGTCGACTTCGAGGCGCTGAAAACTGCCCCCGCGTGGAGCGCCTTCTCCCCCGAAGCGCGGGAAGCAAACTTTGCAAGGGAGGTGTGAAATGAAGATCTATGCAAACGGGATGCACTACGCGGCGCTCAATGCGGCGGTGCGGCAGAGCGAAGAGAATATCGAGATCTTCGGCTGCATCGGGCAACGGTACCTCGGCGCAGGGCTGGAAAATAAAAAGATCGCCGTGCACGGAACGCCTGGCAATGCCCTCGGGGCGTACCTCAACGGCGCGGAGCTGACCGTCGACGGCAACGTGCAGGAGGCGACGGGCGATACGATGAACGGCGGCGTCATCGAAGTGCACGGCAGCGCGGGCGACGCCACGGGCTATGCGATGCGCGGCGGGAAGATCTTCATCGAGGGCGACGTCGGCTATCGCTGCGGCATCCACATGAAGGCATATTTAAGCCATCGCCCCGCCATCGTCATCGGCGGCAGGGCGGGGAGCTTTTTGGGCGAATATCAGGCGGGCGGTACGCTCATCGTCCTCGGCGGGCATACGGACAAAAAGCCCATCGTCGGCAACTTCTGCGGCACGGGGATGCACGGCGGCGAAATATTGCTCCGCTGCGACGCTTTGGAGGCGGCGCTCCCCGCGCAGGTCAAGGCGGAGCGCATTCAAGGCCCCGGCAGCGAGGAGGCAGTCTCGCTCGTCAAAGAGTGGTGCGCCCGCTTTCAAAGGGAGGAAGCGCCCTATCTTACCGCCGTTTACTATCGCCTGACGCCGAATGCGGAAAACCCCTATCGGCAGATGTACACGCCCAATTAAACCGGGGCGGCAGGAGGTCGCCATGATCCGCATTTTTCTCAACTGCGATTATCCGACGGTGCTTCCGAAACTCAAAGAAAAACTTGAAAAAAGCGGCTTTGTGCTCGTTGAAGAGGGCGAGGAAGCGGCGCTCTTTGTCCCGCAGCTTTCAAGAGGCGGCTGGGAAAAGCAAGTGTTCGAGCGTTCTTCGCGCGGCGGGGCGGCCGTCATCGTCAGGAAGGAGAGCGTTCCGGCGGCGGAAAAGCTCTTAAAAGGCAGCGGGGCGGCGGTGCTTCCCCATGACGTTCCCTTCCCCGTGCTTGTGGGCGCCCTGCAGGCGGAAGCCAAGGCGGGCGAGCGGCTGTTCGCCGTTTCGGGAGAGCTCGACCGCCTCCGCGAGCGGTTGGAAAGCGAAAAACTTGTGCACCGCGCCAAGCTCGCTTTAATGGAGCGCGGCATGAACGAGGAGGAGGCGCACCGCTTCCTCGAAAAACAGGCGATGGACAGGCGGCTCTCCCGCCGCGCCGTCGCCGAAGAAATACTCAAAGGGAGGGCTCCTTAAATGTGTTCCATCTTCTGTATCACCGAAAAGGACATCGACTGCCCCCGCGTTCAAGCGGGCTTTTATAAAACGGTCTCCCGCGGGCCGGATATGAGTGAGATAAAGGAACTGCCCACGGGATATATGGGCTTTCACCGCCTTGCCGTCATGGGGCTCACCGCCGAAGGGATGCAGCCCTTCGTGCGCGGGAAGGACTTTCTCGTCTGCAACGGCGAAATTTACGGCTTCCGCCCCTTGAAGCGCAGGCTGGAGGAGAAGGGCTATCGCTTTTCCTCGGACAGCGACTGCGAAATTTTGCTCCCCCTCTACCGCGAATACGGCGTCAAGATGTTCAAAATGCTCGACGCGGAGTTCGCCCTCGTCCTCTATGACGGCGAAAAAGGGAAGTACATCGCCGCACGCGATCCCATCGGCATCCGCCCCCTCTACTTCGGCTATACGGAGCATCGGGCCATCGCCTTTGCGAGCGAGCCCAAAAATCTTGTGGGGATCGTCAAAGAGATCTTCCCCTTCCCCCCGGGCTGCTACTATGAGGATGGCGCATTTATCTGCTATGCGGACGTCGCCGCCGTCACCTCTTATCACGACGAAGGGTTGGATGAGATCTGTAAAGGCATCCGCGAGCGGCTCATTGCAGGCGTTCAAAAGCGGCTGGACAGCGACGCCCCCCTCGGGTTTCTCCTTTCGGGCGGGCTGGACAGCTCCCTTGTCTGCGCCATCGGGGCGCGCGCCCTCAAAAAGCCCATCCGCACCTTCGCCATCGGCATGGAGAAGGACGCCATCGACTTAAAATACGCGCGGCATGCCGCGGACTATATCGGCTCCGAGCATACCGAAGTCTTTATGACGCGCGAGGAAGTGCTCTCTTCCCTCGAGGAAGTCATTGCGGCGCTTGGGACATTCGACATCACCACCATCCGCGCCTCGATGGGGATGTATCTTCTATGCAAAGCCATCCACCGCACGACGGACGTGCGCGTACTGCTGACGGGGGAAATTTCCGACGAGCTCTTCGGCTATAAATACACCGACTTCGCCCCGAACGCTGCGGAATTTCAGAAGGAGGCGCAAAAGCGCCTCCGCGAACTACATATGTATGACGTGCTGCGCGCCGACCGCTGCATCTCCGTCCATTCCATGGAGGCGCGCGTGCCCTTCGGCGATCTCGAATTTGTAAAGTATGTGATGAGCATCGACCCCGAAAGAAAGCTCAACAAATACGGCAAGGGGAAATACCTTCTCCGCCGCGCCTTTGAGGGCGATTGGCTCCCGCCCGAAATTTTATGGCGCGAGAAGGCGGCCTTTTCCGATGCCGTCGGGCATTCGATGGTGGACGACCTCAAAGCCTATGCCGAAACGCTTTACGGTGACGGCTGGCTTGAGCGTGCCGAGAAATATGCCTATCATGCAAAGCCGTTCACGAAAGAGAGCCTTCTCTATCGCGAGATATTTGAAAAGTACTACCCCGGACAGGCGAAGATGGTCAAAGATTTTTGGATGCCCAACCCTGCCTGGGAGGGCTGCAACGTCTCCGACCCCTCTGCCCGCGTTCTGAACAACTACGGCGCCAGCGGGAAGTAGCGTCTGCTTTTCTCAAATTCGAGCAAGGCTTAAAAGCGCGGGAAAAGGCAGAAAAAAGCGAGGCGCCCTTCCGCCTGCCCCGACGCTTTCAAGGCGCCCGCATAGTAACAATGCGCGTTGCGATATGCTCGGTAAAGGACTTGTCGTGCTCGACGAAGAGCATGGTCGGCTGAAATTCCTCGATGAGATCTTCGATCTGGATGCGCGAGAGAAGATCGATGAAGTTGAGCGGCTCGTCCCAGACATAGAGGTGCGCCCGTTCACTCAGGCTCCCTGCGAGCAGCACTTTCTTCTTCTGCCCGTCCGAAAGCGAGGAAAGTTCGGCTTCGAGGTGCTCGTTCCGAAACCCCATCTTGTGAAGAATGGCAAAAAAGAGGCTGCTTTCGATGCCCTTTTCCGCCGCAAACGCATGGAGCGAGCCTTTGAGGTGCGCGATCCCCTGCGGCACATAGGAGATGATGAGCCCCGAGCCCTTCTCCACTCTCCCCGTGTGGGCGATGTCCTCTCCGCACAAAAGTTTCAAAATACTGCTCTTGCCGCAGCCGTTCCTGCCCTCGAGGGCGATGCGCTCCCCCCGCCCGACGATAAAGGAGAGCGGCGCGCAGACAGCGCGTTCCCCGTAGCAGGGGACGACGTCCGAAAAGCTCACGAGCCGCTCCGAACGGTAGGAAAGCGGCATGAGTTTGAGCGGGCTATTTACCTCGGTATTTTTCAGCAGCGCCGACTTTTGCTCGATCGCCCGCTCCTGCCGCTGCGCGATGGACTTGACGCGCTTCATCATCTTGGCGGACTTGTGCCCCACATACCCCCTGTCCGCTTTCAGGCCCGAGCTAAGAGTTCCAAATTTAGATTTCTCCGCGGCGTCCGCCCAGCCCGCCGTGCGGTCCTTCGACTCCTGCAGGCGGCGGATCTCCCCTTGCAGTTTATCGTTCTGCCGCCGCTCCCGTTCCTGCTGCTGCGCGAAGCTGCGCAGATACGAAGAGCAGTTCCCGCTGCACACCTCGATCCCCGCGCGGTTGAGCGAAAGCACATGGTCGATGCAGCCGTCCAAAAAGCTGCGGTCGTGCGAGACGACGATAAACCCCTTCTGATACAATATAAATGACCGAGAAAGTGCGGTATTTGGATTGGCACTTTCCAAGTTCCGTTACCTAAGCT
>CALVTT010000030.1 GCA_944363045.1 uncultured Clostridia bacterium
ACTTGTGCGCAGCCAGTAATGATTAGGGCTATGCCCGAAACTGAAATACCACGTGCTATGCACGTGGATGATTATTTAACTAAAATGTGCGGAAGGGCGGCGGGCAATAAAGAGCTGCTGCGATGAAGGAGGGGCGGGCAAAGTTTGCCTTGCTCCGACGCGGAGGCAAGAAGTATGGAATTTTACTCCCTCAGTCCTGTTGCCGACATTCGTCGGACAACAGGACAGCTCCCTCGAGAGGGCGCTTAAAGTAAGGTGAACTCCCTCAGTCTCGCTGCGCTCGACAGCTCCCTCGGAGAGGGAGCCAAGGGGGAGAAAGCGGGCTTAGAAAGCAAAGGGGGGACGTTGCTCCGATAAGGAGATAAAGGGAAAACCGACGGGCGGGATGCGGCGGCTTTTTCGCCTTTTTTGCAAAAATTGTGGAAATCGGTTGCCCCAAACAACAAGATATGGTATACTGTAAGGGGGTAATAGGAACCACGCTTTTTGCGGCATCTTTTGTGCGCCTTGCCGTTCATCGTCTTTGCAATACGCCGGTATTGCTGCATCCTCTTCGCGGCAATTCATCCCAAAATCTTGACGCAAAAAGTGCTTCGCAATCAAAAGCGGCAAGACGGGCGCTAAGGCGAGGCGAAGCCCGCAGGCCGTGCCGAGCGCACGGTCAAGGGCTTCAACAAAGCATGAGCGCCTCGGTTTTCGCTTTTGATCGGGTTCGTATCCCCCCCTTACAGTATAATGTATATGATATTATTGCGATATTGCACCCTTTCGGCGGCGGGCGGGGCATGGCTGCGGGCGCTCTTGTGAGCGGGAAGGGGAGACAGAGGAACTTATGAGCAAGCATTATGACGCGGGGGACATCACCGTCCTCGAAGGGCTGGAGGCAGTGCGCCTGCGCCCCGGCATGTATATCGGCACCACGAGCAGCAAGGGCCTGCATCACATCTTATGGGAGATCGTCGACAACGCCATCGACGAGGCTGCCAACGGCTTTGCCGACCGCATCGACGTCGTCCTTCACAGGGACGGCAGCGCTTCCGTGCGCGACAACGGCCGCGGCATCCCCACCGACATCCACCCCAAGACCAAAGTCTCGGGCGTGCAGGTCGTCTTTACGCAGCTGCACGCGGGCGGCAAATTCGACGAGCACAACTATTCCTTCTCGGGCGGCCTGCACGGCGTGGGCGCCTCCGTCACCAACGCCCTCTCCAAGTGGCTGAAGGTGGAAGTGTGCCGCGACGGCTATGTCTGGCGCATGGAGTTCCATTCCTATTACGATCAGAAGAAGAAGAAATGGGAGTCGGGCATTCCCGTCGCGCCCCTTGAAAAGACCAAGGAGCGCACCAAAAAGCACGGCTCGTACATTCATTTCATGCCCGATGAGAACGTCTTCCCCGACCCTGCTTTCCAGCTCTCCGTCGTACAGAACAGGCTGAGCGAGCTCGCCTTCCTCAACAAGGGGGTCACCATCACCCTCACCGACGAGCGCGTGACGATGGCAGAGATGAAGGAAGGGGGCGAGCCCGAACAGCTCGACCTCGCCGACGCGACGCAGCCCTATCATGTGGAATATAAGTACGAGGGGGGCATCTCCGACTTTGTCAAGTCGCTCAACGAGGGCAAATCGACGCTCTACAATAAGCCGCTCTACTACAAGACGGAGGCGGACGGCGTGTGGGTGGAGTTCGCCATCCAGCATACGGGGGAGTTCACCGAAAATCTCTTTTCCTTCGTCAACAATATCCCCACGCCCGAGGGCGGCACGCATGAGACGGGCTTTCGCAGCGGGCTCACGCGTATGCTCAACGACTATGCGCGCGAGAATAAGCTCTTAAAGGAGAAGGACGCCAACTTCCAGGGCGACGACTTCCGCGAGGGGCTCACCGCCGTCCTTTCCGTCAAACTCAAGAACGTGCAGTTTGAGGGGCAGACCAAGACCAAGCTCGGCAATTCCGAGGTGCGTCCCATCGTGGAGGCAGCCGTCGTCGAGGGCATGCGCACCCTTGCCGCCCAGAACGGCAGCAAGAAAGTGTTCGAGGAGATCATCAAAAAGGCGCAGGGGGCGGCGCGCGTGCGCCTCGCGGCGCGGCAAGCCAAGGATACGGCGCGCGCCAAGAACAGCATCGACTCGCTGATGCTCGTGGGCAAGCTCGCCGCCTGCTCGGGCAGGAAAGCCGAGCAGAACGAGCTGTTTATCGTCGAGGGCGATTCGGCGGGCGGCACGGCGAAGCAGGCGCGCGTGAGGCAGTTCCAATCTATCCTGCCCCTGCGCGGCAAGCCGCTCAATGTGGAAAAGAAGCGGCTCGATCAGGTGCTCGCCAACGAGGAGATACGCACGCTCATCTCGGCGCTCGGCGCGGGGGTGGGGAACGATTTCAACCTCGATAAAGCCAACTACCACAAGGTCATCATCCTCTCCGATGCCGACCAGGACGGCTTCCATATCCGCTGCATTTTGCTCACCTTCTTCTTCCGCTATATGCGGCCGCTCGTCAACGCGGGGTATGTCTACATCGGGATGCCGCCCCTCTATAAGGTGTATAAGCAGAACGGCTCCTTTGAGGAGTACGCTTACGGCGATAAGGAATTGCAGGAAAAGATCGAAAAGGCGGGCAAAGGCTATCTCATCCAGCGCTACAAGGGCCTCGGCGAAATGAGCGCCGAACAGCTCTGGCAGACGACGATGGACCCCATGCGGCGCAATTTGACGCAGGTGACCATCGAGGACGCCGTCGCCGCCGAGAACATGGTGACGACGCTGATGGGCGACAGGGTGGAGGGAAGAAAGCAGTTCCTTGCCCGCTATGCGAACTTTAACAAGGTGGACACCTTTATGGACAAGGTGAAACTCAAGAAGGAGGGCGGCCATGCGGAAGAATGAGAAAAAGACGGAGGAGCCGCAGGGCAGCCTCTTTGTGACGCCCCTTGAAGAAGTGCTCCCCTCGGCGATGCTCCCCTATGCGGAGTTCGTCATCATGGACAGGGCGCTGCCCCGCGTCGAGGACGGCTTGAAGCCCGTGCAGCGGCGCATCCTCTATACCATGTTCGAGATGGGGCTGCTGCCCGATAAGCCGCATAAGAAGTCGGCGCGCATCGTCGGCGACTGCATGGGCAAGTACCACCCGCACGGCGACAGCTCGGTCTACGACGCCATGGTGCGCATGGCGCAGGACTTCAATATGGGGCGCACGCTCGTCAACGGGCACGGCAACTTCGGCTCGGTGGACGGCGATCCCGCCGCCGCCATGCGCTATACCGAGGCGCGGCTGGAGCCCATCGCCCTTGAACTACTGCGCGATCTCTACAAGGAGACCGTGCCCTTCTCGCTCAACTTCGACGACTCTTTGAAGGAGCCCGAGATGCTGCCCGGGCGCTTCCCCAATCTTCTCGTCAACGGGGCGTCGGGCATCGCTGTGGGGCTTGCGACCAACATCCCGCCCCACAATTTGGGGGAGTGCATCGACGCCGTCGTCGCCTATATCGATAAGCCCTCCATCAAGCTCGAGGAGCTGATGAAAAAGCTGCCCGCGCCCGACTTCCCCACGGGGGGCTACATCATCCGCGGGGAGCTCAACGAGGCGTATAAGACGGGCAAGGGGAAGATCACCCTCCGCGCCAAGACGCGCATGGAGGCGGGCGAGGGGGACAGGAAGCTCCTCGTCATCAGCGAACTTCCCTATCAGGTCAATAAAGCCAATCTTCTCCGCCGCATTGCGGAGCTTAGAGAGGAGAAGAAGGAGGAATTTGCCGCCATCACGGGCGTGAGGGATGAGTCTGACCGCGTGGGCATGCGCGCCGTCGTTGAGCTCAAGGGCGACTGCGACGTGGACGCCGTGATGAAGCTTCTCTATAAGTACACCGACCTCGAGACGACGTTCGGCATCAACATGGTCGCCATCGCGGGCGGCAAGCCCATGCTCATGGGGCTTTTGGAGATCGTGCGCTACTACGTCGAGTACCAGCGCGAAGTGGTGCTGCGCCGCACCAAGTTCGATTTGAACCAGGCGAAGGAGCGCTGCCATATCTTGGAAGGGCTCATCATCGCCGTGCGCAACATCGACGAGGTCATTCAGATCATCAAGAACGCCGACTCGACGCCCGACGCGCGCGACAAACTGCGCAAGCGCTTCGAGCTCTCCGAACGGCAGGCGCAGGCCATCCTCGATCTGCGCCTTGCGCGGCTCACCAAGCTGGAAGTTTTCAAGCTCGAGGAGGAGTTGAAGCAGCTCAAAGAGCTCATCAAGAAGCTCACTGCCATCGTGGGCAGCAAGCAGAAGCAGCTCGAGGTCGTCAAGGAGGAGATCTTAGAGATCAAGAAGAAGTATCCCTCGCCCCGCCGCTCCGTGCTCGTGGAGACCGCGGAGGACGCGGGCCCCGTGCGCGCCGACGTGCGCGCGCCCGGTGTGGAGAGTTTGCTCTGCATCTCCTACGACGGCATGCTCAAATGCGTGACGGAGAAGAATTTCTCGCAGTCCAACAAGGAGCTGGGCGCCAAGACCAAGCCCAACAACATCATGAAGACGACGCTCTCCATCATGTCCGACTGCGACGTGTGGGTGTTCTCCGACCGCGGCAACTGCTATCGCCTGCGCCCCGAACAGGCCGCCTGCCGCTTTGCGGAGGGGGGCTATGCCCTTGCCGACCTCTTTGAGGACGCCCGCGAGGACGAGGTGCCCGTGGCGCTCTTTGCCGCCGACCGGAAGGAGGGCGATGCGCTCTTTTATACCGAGCGCGGCATGATCAAGCGCACGGCGTGGAGCGAGTACAACGTGGGCAAGCCCGCCTTCCAAGCCATCCGTCTGAATGACGACGACCGCGTCATCGGCGTGGAGACGGACACGGGGGAGAAAGAGGAGACCATCTTCTTCGTGACAAAGCTCGGTATGTGCCTGAATGCCAAAAAGGACGACATCCCCGCGCAGGGGCGCGTGGCGGGCGGCGTCAAGGGCATCAACCTCAACGAGGGGGACGAGGTCATCTTCGCTTCGCAGATCGACGGCGAGGGAGAAGTCGTCGTCGCCATCACGGGCGGGCGCATCAAGCGCATCATCGTGGCGCAGGTCGACCCACTGCCGCGGTACAGGAAGGGCATCCAGATCGCCGTTTTGAAAGAGGGCGAGGAGGTGCTGTTTGCAAGCTATGTCACCATTCCCTATATGCTGGGGCTCGTTTTGGAGGAGGGCATGACCGCCATTTCCACTGAGGAAGTGCCCATCGATGCCACGGGGACGCGCGGGCGCGTCAACAAGGCGTATGCTACGCTTAGCGCCGTCTATGCCGCGAAGTACCTGAAAGGGGAATAATAAGGAAAGGGAAAGCCGCGCGGCGCGCCTTTGGGCGCGCCGCGCGGCTTCTGCATTTGAAAAGGGCCGCCGCGCAAGTTTGCGCGGCGGCTTGAGTTGTGATCTTACTCCCTCAGTCCTGTTGCCGACGTTGGTCGGACAACAGGACAGCGTCTCGCGCGGTAGAGCCCGCGCTCGGTCAGGAAATGGCACGCTCCATGTGTTATTTCCAAGTTCGCAAGTGGTCAAAGCCCCACCGGGGCTTTGCCAAGAAAACACTTGCTCACCCCTCGAGAGGGCGCTTAAAATGAGGTGAACTCCTTCCGTCAGCCCTTTGGGCTGCCACCTCCCTTTTAGGGTTCCCGCAAAGATTTTGCGTTAGCAAAAGATTTGTGGGAAAAGGAGGAGCGGGCATTAGAGCCCTGCCCCGATGAAAGAGGGGCGGCGAAATTTGCCCTGCTCCGACGCGGGAGGCAAGGAAGTTGACGGTTGCTCCGGCAGTTACTCCCTCAGTCCTGTTGCCGACGTTCGTCGGACAACAGGACAGCTCCCCCGACCCACCCCAAAAAAATACTTCGTCTTTTTTTGGGGACCCCGAGGAGGCGCTTAAAATGAGGTGAACTCCTTCCGTCAGCCCTTTGGGCTGCCACCTCCCTAATAGGGCTCCCGCAAAGATTTTGCGGAGCAAAAGATTTGTGGGAAAAGGAGGAGCGGGTATTAGAGCCCTGCCCCGATGAAAGAGGGGCGGCGAAATTTGCCCTGCTCCGACGCGGGAGGCAAGGAAGTTGATGGTTGCTCCGGCAGTTACTCCCTCAGTCCTGTTGCCGACGTTCGTCGGACAACAGGACAGCTCCCCCGACCCACCCCAAAAAAATACTTCGTCTTTTTTTGGGGACCTCGAGGAGGCGCTTAAAATGAGGTGAACTCCCTCAGTCCTGTTGCCGACGTTCGTCGGACAACAGGACAGCTCCCCCGACCCACCCCAAAAAAATACTTCGTCTTTTTTTGGGGACCCCGAGGAGGCGCTTAAAATGAGGTGAACTCCTTCCGCCTCACATTCGTTCGGCACCTCCCTCGGGGAGGGAGGCAAGGGAAATACGTTTGCTCCGACGCGGGAGGCAAGGGGGGAGCGAAGTTACTTCTCGATGAGGGACTTGCCCGTCATTTCGGCGGGGATGGGGAGACCCATCACTTCGAGGAGGGTGGGGGCAAGGTCGGCGAGGATGCCGTCCTTGCGGAGCGTCACGTCCTTATACTTGTCGGAGACGAGGATGACGGGCACGGGGTTGGTGGTGTGCGCCGTGAAGGGCGAGCCGTCCGTGTCGAGCATCTTGTCCGCATTGCCGTGGTCGGCGGTGACGAGGGCGCTACCGCCCATCGAGAGGATCTTATCGACGATCTTCTTCACGCACTCGTCCACCGTGTGCACCGCCTTGACCGCCGCGGGGATGACGCCCGTGTGGCCGACCATGTCGCAGTTGGCGAAGTTCAGGATCATCACGTCAAACTCGCCCGAATCGAGCTCCTCGAGGGCGCGCGCCGTCACTTCGGGCGCCGACATCTCGGGCTGCAGATCGTACGTCGCGACCTTGGGGGAGTTGATGAGCACGCGCACTTCGTTCTCGTTGGGCTCCTCGACGCCGCCGTTGAAGAAGAAGGTGACGTGGGCGTACTTCTCCGTCTCGGCGATGCGCAGCTGCTTCTTGCCCATCTTGGCAAGGTATTCGCCCAGCGTGTTGTGGAGCGACTGCTTGGGGAAGGCGATCGCAACGTTCTTGTACTCCGCGTCGTAGACGGTGAAGCACACATATTCGGGGCGCAGAAAGCCCGTCTTGCGCTCGAACGCGGTGCCCTTGGGCACGACGAAGGGATCCTGCGAGAAGGCGCGGGTGATCTCACGCGCACGGTCGGGGCGGAAGTTGAAGAAGATGATAGAATCGCCCTCTTCGACGAGCGCCACGGGTTTGCCGTTCTCCACGATGTTGGTGGGAAGGACGAACTCGTCCGTCACGCCGCCCGCATAGGAAGCGCGGAGCGCCTCCGCCGCGTTCTCGGCATGGATGCCCGTGCCGATCGTCAGCATATCGTATGCCTTTTCGATGCGGTCCCAGTTGTTGTCGCGGTCCATCGCGTAGTATCTGCCGCAGACGGATGCGATCTTGCCGTAGCCGAGCTTGTCCATCTCCGCCTGCAGTTCCTCTGCAAAGCCTGCGCCCGAGGTGGGGGAGACGTCTCTGCCGTCCATGAAGCAGTGGACGAAGGTCTGCGGCACGCCGCGGCGCTTTGCCATTTCAAGCAGGGCAAAGAGATGGGTGATGTGGCTGTGCACGCCGCCGTCGGAGAGGAGCCCCCAGAGATGGAGCTGCTTGTGGTTGTCTTTGGCGCTGTCCATCGCCTTGATGAGGGCGGGGTTTTCAAAGAACTCGCCGTCCTCGATCTCCTTCGTGATCTTGGTGAGGTCCTGATAGACGATGCGGCCCGCGCCCATGTTGAGGTGGCCGACTTCGGAGTTGCCCATCTGGCCGTCGGGAAGACCGACGGAGCGGCCGCTCGCCCCGAGCGTCGCGGAGGGGTACTGCTTTTGCAGGGCATGGATGTTGAGGCTGCCGTCCATGGCGATGGCATTGCCGTTTTCATCGGGGTTGAGCCCGTATCCGTCCATGATGATGATGGCGTAAGGGGTCTTCTTCATCTCAATTCTCCTTATCGAAGTGGACGATGGCGGAAAAGTCGGGCGCTTTCAGGGAAGCGCCGCCGATGAGGCCGCCGTCGATCTCGGGCATCGCCATGAGGGAGGCGGCATTGCCCGCGTTCATGGAGCCGCCGTATTGGATGCGCACCTTCTCGGCGCACTTGGGGCAGAACACGGAGGCGACCTTCTTGCGGATGTAGCCGATCGTCTCGTTGGCCTGTTCGGCGGTCGCCGTCCTGCCCGTGCCGATCGCCCAGACGGGCTCGTAGGCGATGACGATCTTGGAGATGTCGTCGATGCCCTTCATGCCCTCCTCGATCTGGCGGTCGAGGACGGCTTCCGTCTTGCCGCTCTCGCGCTCCTCGAGCGTCTCGCCGATGCAGACGATGGGGATAAGCCCGGCGGCAAGGGCTGCGAGCGTGCGCTTATTGACCGTCTCGTCCGTCTCGCCGAAGTATTGGCGGCGTTCGCTGTGGCCGATGATGACGTACTCGACGCCGTACTCTTTGAGCATATCGGCGGAAATTTCGCCCGTGTAGGCGCCCTTGGGGGCGAAGTGGACGTTCTGCGCGCCGAGCGCGATGTTGCTGCCCTTGAGCGCCTCCGCGGCGGCGGGGATGTCGATGGCGGGAACGCATACGGCGACGTCGCAGTTCGCGTCTGCAACGAGGGGTTTCAAAGCCTCGATGAGGGCGACGCCCTCCGCGGCGGTGTTGTTCATTTTCCAATTTCCTGCAATGATGGGTCTGCGCATAAATACTCCTTAAAAATGATTTTCGTAAAAAATCTGCGGGACGTGGCCGCCCCGCAGAGAAGTTGCTTGGTTACTGCTTGTCGTTGAGGCAGGCGATGCCGGGGAGGACCTTGCCTTCGAACAGCTCGAGGGAAGCGCCGCCGCCCGTGGAGATGTGCGTGATCTTATCGGCAAAGCCGAGCTGTGCGCACGCCGCTGCGGAGTCGCCGCCGCCGACGATGGTCGTCGCGCCCTTGGCGTCTGCAAGCGCCTGCGCGACTGCGATGGTGCCTGCTGCAAGGGTGGGGTTCTCGAACACGCCCATGGGGCCGTTCCAGATGACCGTCTTGGCGCTCTTGACCTTCTCTGCGAAGAGTTCGCGCGTCTTGGTGCCGATGTCGAGGCCCATCATGTCTGCGGGGATCTCCATCGAAGGGACGATCTTGGTCTCGACGGGAGCGTCGATGGGATCGGGGAAGTCCTTGACGATGACGGTATCGACGGGAAGGAGGAGCTCCTTGCCCATATCCTTCGCCTTCTTGATCATGTCGCGGCAGTAGTCGAGCTTCTCGTCGTCGACGAGGGAGGTGCCGACCGAGCCGCCCTGTGCCTTTAAGAAGGTGTATGCCATGCCGCCGCCGATGATGAGCGTATCGCACTTTTCAAGCAGGTTGTTGATGACGTTGAGCTTGTCTGCGACCTTCGCACCGCCGAGGATGGCGACGAAGGGGCGGACGGGATGCTCGAGGGAGTCTGCCATGACGGTGAGCTCCTTCTCGATGAGGAAGCCGCAGACGGCGGTCTTGACGAGGCCGTACTCGACGATGGCTGCCGTGGAGGCGTGCGAGCGGTGCGCGGTACCGAAGGCGTCGTTCACATAGATGTCGCAGAAGGAGGCGAGCTTCTTGCAGAACTCGAGGTCCTTCTTCTCCTCCTCCCAATGGAAGCGGAGGTTTTCGAGCAGCACGCATTCGCCGTCCTTGCAGGCGGCAACTTTCGCCTGTGCGTCGGGGCCGACGACGTCGTGCGCGAAGGTGACTTTGCCATCGAGAAGCTCGTTGAGGCGCTTGGCGACGGGCTCGAGGGTGAGCTTTTTCAAGTCGTCCTTCTTCGCCTTGTCGATGATCGCCTGCTTGGCGGCTGCCTGCTCTTCCGCGGGGAGAGCTTCCACCTTTGCCTTGTCCTTCTTGTTGAGCTTGACTTCATCGGAGAAGATGGAGTGAGGCTTGCCCATGTGCGAGCAGAGGATGACCTTTGCGCCCTGCTCCATCAGATATTTGATGGTGGGGAGCGCACCGATGATGCGGTTTTCGTCGGTGATCGCGCCGTCCTTCATGGGGACGTTGAAGTCGCAGCGGACGAGGACGCGCTTGCCCTTCCAGTCTTTGACGTCTTTGACGGTCATTTTGTTCATAGAAAAAACTCTCCTTATCTGTTATGGTTTTTTTACCTTGTTTATAATAAGACTTTTTTTGTTGTTTGTCAAGGGCTCGAGGGCAACTCTTTGCCGATTTTGCGAAAAAAGGGCGCGGAAGGGCAAAAACTTGCAAAAAAAGCCCGCAAACGTTTGACAAAGGGGGAATAGTCTGTTAAAATGTGCCTTGTCCGCCAGAGCATGGCGCTCTTTTTGCGTGCAGGAAAAGCGGATAAAACAAACATCGTTTTCTTCGGGCACTGCCTTGAAGGCGGTCCCGCGGAGAATATTCCGAAATAATCAAAAAGGAGGTAAACCCATGCCCACGATCAATCAGCTCATCAAGAAGGGAAGAGAGAGCGAGGCGCACAAGTCCAAGTGCCCCATCCTCGACAGCTGCCCCCAAAAGCGCGGCGTCTGCCTGTCGGTGACGACCACTTCCCCCAAGAAGCCCAATTCGGCTCTGAGAAAGATCGCCAGAGTGAGACTCACCAACAAGCAGGAAGGTACCGTGTACATTCCCGGTGAGGGCCACAACTTGCAGGAGCACAGCTCCGTGCTCATCCGCGGCGGCCGTGTGAAGGATCTTCCCGGCGTCCGCTATCACATCGTGCGCGGCGCGCTCGATACGGCAGGCGTTGCGAAGCGCAAGCAGTCGCGCAGCAAGTACGGCGCTAAGCGCCCCAAGTAAGCTTTTTCAAGCACCAAGTTCACCTACTTATTTCGGAATATTTGCCCGATCAAGTAGGCAGTATTCCCCATCGGGGGAGAAGGTTCGCTACCGCACCGCGGCAAGCGATAGCCTAACAGAGGGCGGCAGAATATGCCCCCGCGGAAAACCGCATCACACATTCAGAAAGGAGGATAATACAATGCCCAGAAGAGGGAAAGTTCCCAAGAGAGACATTCTTCCCGATCCCGTATACGGCAGCAAGGTCGTCGCAAAGCTCATCAATCAGGTGATGCTCGACGGCGAGAAGAGCGTTGCCCAGAGGATCGTCTATGACGCATTTTCGTTCATGGGAGAGAAGATGAACATGGATCCGATGGAGATCTTCAAGCAGGCGCTTGCAAACTGCACCCCCGTCGTGGAGGTCAAGGCAAGAAGAGTGGGCGGCGCCAACTATCAGGTCCCCGTCGAGATCAGACCCGAACGCCGTCAGACGCTCGCGATCCGCTGGATCGTCCTCAACACGAGGAAGAGAAGCGAGCGCGAGATGAGCAAGAAGCTCGCAGCAGAGCTCATGGACGCCTACAACAACACGGGCGGTTCGGTGAAGAAGAAGGAAGAAATGCACAGAATGGCAGAAGCCAACAAGGCATTTGCTCACTTCAGATTCTAAGGAGTTACCATGCCGAGAGAATACGACTTACAGCATACGAGAAACTTCGGTATCATGGCGCACATCGACGCCGGCAAGACCACCACGACCGAGCGTATCCTGTTCTACACGGGCAAGACGCACAAGCTCGGCGAGGTGCATGAAGGCGCCGCTACGATGGACTGGATGGTCCAGGAGCAGGAGCGCGGCATCACCATCACGTCCGCTGCAACGACCTGTATCTGGAAGGGCCACCGCTTCAACATCATCGATACCCCCGGCCACGTTGACTTCACGGTCGAAGTCGAGCGTTCGCTCCGCGTCCTCGACGGCGCCGTCGCGACGTTCTGCGCAAAGGGCGGTGTCGAGCCTCAGTCCGAGACGGTGTGGCGCCAGGCGGACAAGTATCACGTCCCCCGCATCGCATACGTCAACAAGATGGACATCAACGGCGCAGACTTCTTCCGCGTCGAGAAGATGATCCGCGAGCGCCTCGGCGCCAATCCCGTGCCCGTGGAGCTTCCCATCGGCAAGGAGGATACCTTCCGCGGCATCATCGACCTCATCCGTATGCAGGCCGAGATCTACTACGATGACCTCGGCAAGGACTTCCGCAAGGAGCCCATCCCTGCAGAGATGATGGATCTTGCCAACGAGTACCGCGCAAAGCTCGTCGAGGAGGCGGCTTCCGCCAACGATGAGCTCATGGAGAAGTACTTCGAGGCGGGCGATCTCACCGAAGAGGAGATCATCGCGGGCCTTCGCGAGCGCTGCCTCAAGACGGAGGCCATCCCCATGCTCTGCGGTTCGTCCTACAAGAACAAGGGCGTGCAGTTCCTGCTCGACTCCGTCGTTGCATTCCTTCCCAGCCCGCTCGACGTCGACCACGTCAAGGGCGTCAACCCCGACACGGGCGAAGAGGAGGAGAGAAAGACTTCGGACGACGAGCCGTTCGCAGGCCTTGCGTTCAAGATCGCGACCGACCCCTTCGTCGGTTCCCTCGCATACTTCCGCGCTTACTCCGGCGTGCTCGAGGCGGGTTCGTACTGCTACAACTCCACCAAGGGCAAGAAGGAGCGCGTGGGCCGTCTCGTGCAGATGCACGCAAACGAGAGAAAGGACATCGACTGCATCTATTCGGGCGATATCTGCGCCATCGTCGGCCTCAAGAACACGACGACGGGCGATACGCTCTGCGATGAGAAGCACCCCATCATCCTCGAGAAGATGGAGTTCCCCGAGCCCGTCATCCAGCTCTCCCTCGAGCCCAAGACCAAGGCAGGCCAGGAGAAGATGACGCTCGCGCTCATCAAGCTCGCGGAAGAGGACCCCACCTTCAAGACCTACACCGATCACGAGACGGGCCAGACCATCATCGCCGGCATGGGCGAGCTGCACCTCGACATCATCGTCGACAGACTGCTGCGCGAGTTCCACGTCGAGTGCAACGTCGGTGCGCCTCAGGTCGCTTACCGCGAGACCATCAAAAAAGCTGTGGATGCCGAAGGCATGTACAAGCGTCAGTCGGGCGGTAAGGGCCAGTACGGTCACTGCAAGATCCACCTCATCCCTCAGGAGCCCGGCAAGGGCTACGAGTTCGAGGACCTCACCGTGGGCGGCTCCATTCCCAAGGAGTACATCCCCGCGATCGACAAGGGCATCCAGGAGGCAGCCAAGAACGGCTTCCTTGCAGGGTACGAAGTCGTCGATTTCAAAGTGCAGGTCTACGATGGTAGCTATCACGAAGTCGACTCGTCCGAAATGGCGTTCAAGATCGCAGGTTCGATGGCGTTCAAGGACGGTATGGAGAAGGCGGGTGCGGTGCTCCTCGAGCCCATCATGAAGGTGGAGATCGTCACGCCCGAAGATTACTTCGGCGACCTCATGGGCAACGTCTCGTCCCGCCGCGGTACCATCATCGGCACCGACGACAGGAACGGCGCCAAGATCATCGATGCGGAAGTCCCGCTTGCCGAGATGTTCGGTTATGCGACGGAGCTCCGTTCGAGGACGCAGGGCAGAGGCCAGTTCACCATGCAGTTCGACCACTACAACGAAGTGCCCAAGAGCATTTCGGAGAAGATCATCACCTCCCGCGCGAAGAAAGCGGAGTAAAGGAGAAGATTTTCGCCCCGAAAGCCCGAAATTAAGGAAAATTTGCGAAAAATCTTTGGTAAAGTAATTGCATATTTCCGCGTTTTGGGTTATAATAATAGGCGGTAAGCCGAGATCAGCTTATATCACATTGTTTGATAGATAGCTGCGATTCCGGTGGATACCGGAAAAAGTTATCAAAATTATAAAAAAATCGGAGGAATTTCAAAATGGCTAAAGCTAAGTTCGACAGAAGTAAGCCCCACGTCAACATCGGTACGATCGGACACGTTGACCACGGCAAGACCACTTTGACCGCAGCTATCACCATGGTTATGGCAGCGAAGGGTCAGGCAGCGAAGATGCGCTACGATGAGATCGATAAGGCGCCCGAGGAAAAGGCTCGTGGTATCACGATCAACACCGCGCACGTTGAGTACGAGACCGACAAGCGCCACTATGCGCACGTCGACTGCCCCGGCCACGCAGACTACGTCAAGAACATGATCACGGGTGCTGCTCAGATGGACGGCGCGATCCTCGTCGTCGCAGCGACCGATGGTCCCATGCCCCAGACCCGTGAGCACATCCTGCTCGCCCGTCAGGTCGGCGTGCCTTATATCATCGTCTTCCTGAACAAGTGCGATCAGATGGACGATCCCGAGCTTCTGGAGCTCGTCGAGATGGAGATCCGCGAGCTTCTCAGCTCCTACGACTTCCCCGGCGACGACATCCCGATCATCAAGGGTTCCGCGCTCAAGGCTCTCGAGAAGGCGACGAGCGGCGCTTCCAACGAGGAGATCCTTGCAGCTCCCGAGTGCCAGTGCATCCTCGAGCTCATGGATACCATCGACTCCTACATTCCTACGCCCGAGCGTGACGACAACAAGCCTTTCCTTCTTCCCGTCGAGGACGTCTTCACGATCTCCGGCCGCGGTACCGTTGCTACGGGCCGTGTCGAGAGAGGTGTTGCTCACGTCGGTGATCCCGCCGAGATCGTCGGCCTCATCGAGAAGCCCAGAACGACGACCATCACCGGTCTTGAGATGTTCCACAAGCAGCTCGACGAAGCAATGGCAGGTGATAACGTCGGTGCTCTGCTCCGCGGTATCAACCGTACGGACGTTGAGAAGGGCCAGGTCATCGCAAAGCCCGGCACCGTTCCCACCGCTACCAAGTTCGAGGCTCAGGTGTACGTCCTGACCAAGGACGAGGGCGGCCGTCACACGGCATTCTTCAACCACTATCGTCCTCAGTTCTTCATCAGAACGACGGACGTTACGGGTTCCATCGAGCTTCCTGCAGGCGTTGAGATGGTCATGCCCGGCGACCACGTCACCCTGACCGTCGACCTCATCAAGCCCGTCGCGATCGAGGAAGGCCTTCGTTTCGCTATCCGTGAGGGTGGCAGAACGGTCGGCTCCGGCGTCGTCTCCAAGATCCTCTAATTTGAGCTGAAACGCAAAGAGCACGGTTTTTGCCGTGCTCTTTTTGCTGTGACGTGAGTTTTGCGGCGGCAGGGCGCGGGCTTTTGCCCGCGCCCCGCCGCTTTCTTGATGCCGCAGGGTCCGCCGCAATTTGCGGCGGACCCTGCGGCGACTAACTTCATATAGCCCAAAGGGATACGTTTGGTAAGATTTAATTGTAGAAGGGATAGGGGCTGTTCATCTTCCCACGCATCTGCTGCGCATCTGCGCGGGAGCCCTATTTTTATCCCACAAAACTCGCTGCGCGATTTTTGCGGGAAGTTTTACTCCCTCAGTCCTGTTGCCGACGTTCGTCGGACAACAGGACAGCTCCCTCAAGAGGGCGCTTAAAGTGAGGAAGTTTACTCCCTCAGTCATGCCATCGACGCTTGCGTCGAATGGCATGACAGCGTCTCGCGCGGTAGAGACCGCGCTCTCGTCGCCGCAAAGCCCTAAGGTCCGCCGCTGCGTTCCTCGCGGCTTGACCGCTCGGCTTGCGTCTCCTCTTCCCACGCATCTGCTGCGCATCTGCGCGGGAGCCCTATTTTTATCCCACAAAACTCGCTGCGCGATTTTTGTGGGAGCCCTATTACTCCCTCAGTCACGGTATCAGCCTTTGGCTGAATACCGTGACAGCTCCCCCGAGGAGGAGCTTTTAATGTGGTGAACTCCTTCCGTCAGCCCGGTGGGCTGACACCTCCCCCAAAGAGGGAGGCAAGCATGGGGAACGCATTTGCTCGCCCCTCAATGAGGGAGGCAAGGGGCTGGTGAAACTCCTGCAATTACTCCCTCAGCCCTGTTGCCGACGTTCGTCGGACAACAGGACAGCTCCCTCAAGAGGGCGCTTAAAGTGAGGGGACTCCTTCCGTCACGGCACCGAAGCGAGCTTCGGATGCCGTGCACCTCCCTCGGCGAGGGAGGCAAGGGAAAGCGCGTTCAACTGTTCAGATCCCAGTCGATGGGGGGGATGCCTTGAGATTCGAGGTAGGCGTTGGTCTTGGAGAAATGTTTGCAGCCGAAGAAGCCGTTGTAGGCGGAGAGGGGGGAGGGGTGCGCGCATTCGAGGACGAGGTGTTTTTTCTTATCGATGAGCGCCTTCTTGCGGCGGGCGTTGCCGCCCCAGAGGAGAAAGACGAGGTGCGCTTTCTTTTCGCTCAAAATTTGGATGACGCTGTCCGTGAACCAGCTCCAGCCGCAGTTTGCATGCGAGTTGGCCTGATGTTCGCGCACGGTGAGCGCCGTGTTCATGAGCAGCACGCCCTCGTGCGCCCATTTGGTGAGATCGCCCGATTTAGGCGGCTCGTACCCTAAATCGCTCTTGAGCTCCTTGAGGATATTTTCGAGCGAGGGCGGCTTCTTGACCCCCTCCTTCACCGAAAAACACAGCCCGTGCGCCTGCCCCGGCTCATGATAGGGGTCCTGCCCGAGGATCACCGCCTTGACGTTCGCAAAGGGCGTGAAACGGAAGCAGTTGTAAAGATCGTACATATCGGGGTAGACGACATAGTGCGAATACTCGTACTTCAAAAATTCACGGATCTTTATGTAGCGCTCGTCCGCAAAGAGGGGGGTAAGCGGCTCTTTCCAATCGCCGAGGTCGATCATGGCCGCGCCTCCACGTCCTCTAAAATTTTGAGGTATGCTTTGAGCTCCTCCTTCGCGCCCGCAAGGTCGTGCTCGAGATAGTTGCCGCACTCCTCGCACTTGCTTCCCGGCACTTCTTCAAGGGCGAGCGCTATGGGGATCTGCTCCTTTAAGAGGGCGAGCATTTCCCCGAAGGTGAGGCGCACGGTGAGAAGATAGAAGCCGGTGCGGCAGCCCATGGGGCCGAAGTAGACGATGTCGTCCTTCTTCCCGCTGTTGCGCAGGACGGTGGCGAGAAGGTGCTCGATGGTGTGCAGCGCTTTGGGCGTGATGTAGTCGCCCGTGTTGGGCTTTTTGAAGCGCAGATCAAAGGTGGTGATCATGTTTTTGTCTGTCTGCGCATATAATCCCGGCTGCAATTTATCGTGATCTTTCTGGAAGGAGGCGATCTTTTCCATAAAATGCTCCTTATTTAGACGGTTTTCGAAATAATATAGGGATGTATTTCGATAAAATTCGAAATATCATTTGCCGCGCGGGGGAAGAGTGGACGAGTGCGGCGCTCAGTCGAGGGCGGCGAAGACTTCGATCAGGGCGGCTTTGAGGCTGAGGCGGGCGAGGGCGAGATTTTTCTCGTACTGCGCCGTAGTGCTGCCCGAGCCGTACACGTCGGAAACAGCTTTGAAGGAGACGCAGGGCACGCCCGCGTACTTGCAGACTTCCACGATGGCGCCGCCCTCCATATCGCGCAGGTCCGCGCCGAGGCGCAGGAGAAGGGCGTGATCGGCGGGGGAATCGTTGAACCTGTCGCCCGTCGCAAGCTTTCGGCGGGGGAAGTCGATGCCTTTGGGCGTATAGAGGGGGAGGAAGGTTTCCGTCTCGCCGTCGAGGGTGCCTATCTCGCAGCCTTCGAGCTGGGTGATGTCGAAGTCATACTGCACGGCTTTTTCGACGAGGTACACTTCGGCAACTTCCGTCCGCTCGTGAAGGCCGCCCGCGACGCCGAAGTTCAAGACGACGTCCGCGCCGAAGGAAATGGCGGCGCACGCCCCTGCGGCGGCGTTCACCTTGCCAACGCCGCATACGACGAGCAGGCACTCCTTGCCGAACGCTCTGCCGAGATGCACCGTCTTGCCGTAGATGGTGCGGATATCTTCGATCTCCATCTGCGAGAGGAGGGCTTCCGCCTCGCTTTCGAGGGCAACGACTGCTCCGATCATAGTTTGCTCCTTCGCGCCCCCCGTTTGTCTTGTGCAGGGCGGGCGCTTGTTATCGGTATTTTTCATCAGTATAACAGTTTTTGGGGAAAAATGCAAGGGGACGTATGCTTTTTTGTGCGGTGGCGTAAAATCAAGAGGGTTCGGGCGGGAAGACCGTTGACGTTTGCGCGGCAGGCTCTTCCGCGCCCGCCGAAACTTTTTTTGGAGTGTTTTTATGGATCCTTTTTCTCTGAAACCGCAAAAGATGGATAAGGTGTTCACGTCGTGGAACAAGGTATTTTTGAAGCCCTACGACAAGAACGAAGTCGACCCCTATACGCGGCTGCGCGTCATTCTGATGTCGGGCACGGAGTTCGAGTCGGTGCGGTTGCAGCATTCCTTCTCGCGCATGTGCGCCAACAACGACGTAAGGCGCCGCCTTGCCTATCTTCGGCGCGGAGAGCAGCTGCAGCAAAAGCGGGTCGCAGGCTTAAAGCCCGCCGACGAGGGCATCCTGGAGCATACCATCGGCTATGAGCAGCTCGCCGTCGACCTCACCGCCAACCTTGCCATCGGCGAGGAGAACAGCTATGTGAAAAAGCAGCTCGACTTTGCCCTCCTCGAGGACTTCGACCACCTCTACCGTTATGCCGACCTCATGGAGCTGGAAAAGTGCGGCGATCCCGCCCGCCTTGTGGGGGACTATACCGAGATCATGCCCGGGCGCCCCACCGTCGCGGAATATCGCCATCCCTTCGACGACGTCAACTTCTATCTCAACGGCTATCTTACGGGGCTGAAGACCAAGCTTGCCGTCAACATCATCACGGCCGCCGAACAGCAGACGATGAACTTCTATATGAACGTCGCGAACTTGTACACGACGCCGCTGGGGAGAAAGCTTTTCAACGAGATCGCCATGATCGAGGAACAGCACGTCACGGGATACGGGTGCCTCAAAGACCCCTGTATGACCCCCTATGAAAATTTGCTCATGAACGAGTACACCGAGTGCTATCTCTATTATTCGTGCTATGAGGACGAGACGGACGAGCGCGTGAAGGGCATCTGGGAGATGCACTTTGAGGAGGAAGTGGCGCATCTTCATGAGGCGGCAGAGCTTTTGAAGACGTATGAGGGCAAGACGTGGCAGCAGATCTTCCCTGCGGGCGGGGCGTTCCCCGAGCTTTTGAAGTTCCGCTCACAGAAGGCGTATATCCGCGAGGTGTTGAAGAGCGTGCGCCTGACCGCCGTCGAGGAGGGCTGGGAGGAGCTCGAGAAGATGCCCGACAGTTTCCGCTTCTTTGCCTACAACGCGCGCGTGCACGGCGGAAAGCCTGAAACGGCAGGCACGCACGAGGTCATCGAGCGCGCCATCCGCGAGTGGGGCGAGGACAGGCGCTGGCAGGATAAAGAGCACCCCGTAAAAGAGCTTTGTGACCGCACGAAGGATAATATCGACATCGCGAGAGTGAAGTGAGCTTTTGCGGCCGCAAGGGCGCTGCCGTGTGAATTGGAGCGCGGCGGTTGTGTGCGGCGGCAGCGGAGTTGTTTGGAATGCGGCGGCGGGCGGGGCACGCCCCGCCCGCCGCCGCTCGGGTTTTGCCGCCCGCCGCGCGGGAACGCGCGGCGGGCGGCTTTTCTGTTGCCGCAATTGTGTCTTTTGCGTCTGTCGGTTCATGCGCAAATATCCAAAAAACATAAAATGTTAATATTCTCTTGACAAATGAGGGCGCGGAGTGATATCATATAAACTGTGAGGAATAAAAATCTTTTTATAGGAGTGGGAATTTATGAAAAAGTGGATGCAATGTGCGGTCTCCGTGGCGCTTGCGGGCTGTCTTGCCTTTGGCCTGACGGCATGCAAGGAAGAAGACGCCCCCGGCGAAAACGCTGCCTCCAAGTTTTGGGACGGCGCGGTGCAGGCGCTCGCGCAGGAGGACTATGTTGCGGCGGGCATCACGCTCACCGTGCAGCAGGACACGGAGCAGGGCGAGGCGCAAACTTATGTCTTGGCCCGCTTTGCCAAAGACGAGCAATACGGCTATGACTATTCCATGTCCCAAACTTATGACGGCGGGAGGAAGAGCGAGCTTCTCGTTGTTGACGGCGTGCAGTATTCGCTGAGGGAGACGGCGGACGGGAGGATGCTCTATGATGCCTATCCCGTGTCGGGCGGCTCCGAACCGGCGATGGAAGTCATGTCCGAACTCATCGGCTCGCAGGATGTGTCCGGCATCGCCGATTCGATTTTTTCAATGACGGGGCTTGATGAGGTCTTTGACATCGAAACACAAATATCCAAAGACGAGATGACCGTCCGCGCCGAACTTGAAGACCTCAAAAGCGGGCTTCTTGCCTATCTCGAGGGGTTGAAGAAGAGCTCTTTGGACGGTCTTAATGAGACGGTGAACGGGCTTTTGGATGAGAATATCACGCTGGTTGATTTCCTCGACAAGCTGGACGGCATCCTCGCCCCCGAAGGCCTTGTGTTGGAAGAGATCCTCAACGACCGCTTTGTCGCGTCCGTCCTTCTTCTTGCCCTTACGAACGGCGCGCCGACAACGGAGGAGCTCGAAGCCGTGTACAGCGATCCTGCGGGGTTCCTCTATGAAGTGCTCCGGGCAAACGGCGGGGAGCAGGTCACGAGCATCCTTTCCGAGCCGCAGACGGGAGAGACGGTGTACGAATATATCCGCCGCGTCTTCGGGCAGTTCAAGGTGACGGGCATCATCGATATGTTCTACGGAACGGGCAGCGGCGCAGAGGGCTTTGCCGAGCTCAGAGAGGGGTTCTCTTCCTGGGCAGAAGGGAAGACCGCTTACGATCTTGCAGAGCTGCTTTGGGAACGTATGGTAGGTCCGTATGCGTCTTTGGCGGAATACGCCGAAGAATTCAAGAAGATCGATTTCGGCGATAGCTCCGTTGAGGCCTCCTTCAAGAAGGAAGGCGGG
Organism: uncultured Clostridia bacterium; assembly: GCA_944363045.1. Classification (GTDB taxonomy): domain Bacteria; phylum Bacillota; class Clostridia; order Christensenellales; family Borkfalkiaceae; genus Gallimonas. The sequence goes on from CALVTT010000030.1 coordinate 20,741, forward strand.
GAGCGCCTGACGTCGGCCTCCTTCGAAATGAGGCTCGCGGCGGAATATTCGGGCGAAGACGCAGCCTCTTCCGACAATCTAAATGTCGAGTACAGCGTCTCGGTGACGTTTTCCTATGACCCCTTTGTATTGGAAGTACCTTCCAAGGAGCAGATCATGCCCACGGTCGGCGCGAGCGAAGTGGACCTCGAAGCGGGGACGGTCTTTATTCCCATCGAGTGGAACGGCGCGCAGCCCGATGATTTTGTTTTCGGGAACGCTTACATAGAAGGCGAGCTCGTCGTTCATGAGCAAGGGGAATGGGGCGACCATGAATATATCGATCGGTTCTGGGCCGAAGATGTCGAGCTTGCGGAGCTCGAAGAGCTCCTCGAGGCGCAAAAGACGGAGGAAGGGGTGCTTGTCGATTTTTCGGGATTTATCGAAAACTGGCAGGAGATCCGCGCCGAATTGGATGCGTCATTTGCAGAACAGATCGGTTCGGACGGTACGCTTACAGATTTTAATATGACCGTCTCTTTTAATAGCAGGTTCGATGTGAGCGGGCGTTATTTTGGCTTTACTGCCTATATCACTGCCGATCGGGATACGGCGGTCATCACCGATCTCTACGGTGGGTAAAATACGCAAGTTTTGTGCTGCCCGCCGCGCGGAAACGCGCGGCGGGCGGCATTTTTGCCGTTTTTCATGTGTGCGTCTTCAAAAAAACATGAAAATGTCAATAAACTCTTGACAAATCAAGGGGGGGGGTATAATAGAAGAGACAAAAAATGTAAGGAGAGTATTGCAGATGAAGAAATGGTTCAGGTTATTTGCCGCGCTGTGTCTTGCGGCTGTGCTGTGCGTGCCGCTCGCCGCGTGCGAGCGGGGAAGCGAGTCGGGCGGAACGGAGAACGGCGGCTCGGAGAACGGCGGCAATACGGGCGACCCTTCCGCCGTGCGCACGACGGTCACGGAGGAGGAATGGAACGCCGCTGTCTATGGAGACCTTGTTTATTCAGGCATCGATGGCTTTTTGTACGATCCCGAAGCAAATGTGACAATGGTTAGCACTTCAACTACTGCGTTAAACGACGTTGAAGGCAAAATAAACATTGAAGTTCAAATTGATGGGAATAAGTGGTATGTGAAATTCAGCGATGAGACCACTTTTGGTGCGGAATCTGAAAAACTGACGGCGGAAGGCTATTTGGAGATTCTGGATCGTTCCAATGACGAAGGGCCCGTTATGGCGAACGTCTATTCCAAAGATGAGAACGGGAAGTGGATGATGTCGCAGGAAGAGTCAGTATGGGGAATGGACTATTCCGATATTGTAGATGAGTATGTAGAAATGTATGATTTTGAAAACTTTACATACAATGCATTGCTGCGGCAGTATGAGGCAAAAGATCTTGAGTTCGATTTGGGTGAAGAATCGGAAACGAGCTTCGCTATTGATTTTATGGCGTTTCAATTTGAGAACGGAAAGCTGATGCATTCGGAAACGAAGATTTCATATGAGGAGAACGGTGTCGTGTATTCCATTCATAGTGTATGTCAATATGAAAACGGAAGGGTGGTTCGTTTGGAGCAGCGAGTCGAACAGAACGCAGAAGATTGGAGTTACTCCGCTGTAAGCAGTACGACTTATTCCTACGGCACGGCGTCGGTGACGCTGCCCGTCGTCGGAGAATAATTCGGAAGGGGGCTTGCAGGGAGCTCCCTTTTTGCCGCTTGGGTTATGCCGCCCGCCGCGCGGAAACGCGCGGCGGGCGGCTTTTCTGTGGCATGACATTGCACTTCGTTCCCGGCGGGCGGCTTCTTTGATGCAAATTGCTTGACATTCCGATTGACTTTTGGCGGCGTATCTGTTAAAATGGCTGAAAATGGCAGGCATGAAGATCGCATGGTA